>NZ_JASNRB020000006.1:0-398475 GCF_030411975.2 Massilia orientalis
CGGGAGTAGCTCAGTTGGTAGAGCGCAACCTTGCCAAGGTTGAGGTCGAGAGTTCGAGACTCTTCTCCCGCTCCAGTTACAGAGAAGCCAGCCTTCTCGTGTCGCTGCGACAGATAACCGGTCGCTGTGGCATAGTCAAGTCTCCTCCGGCGAGGTAGCAAAGCGGTTATGCAGCGGCCTGCAAAGCCGTCTAGACGGGTTCGACTCCCGTCCTCGCCTCCAGCATATCTGTAGATCAGCGCTTTCGCGCTGATCTAAGTCAGCGATGTAGCTTGTCCCTTCAAATCGACGGATTACGTTTGCGACACTACATACGGCTCGATCACACCGGTGCATTGGCGGACCTTCGACATTAATGCCATAATTTGGATCTCGACAATTCCAGTCCTCGGATTCGCTAGCGAGGGCGTAACCTGAGCAGGTCCATGAGTAACATGAAAGCGTCCATGCAGGTGTTGGAGTTATTTCCGACGCCGGTTTTCGTTGTGCAGACCCAAGGGGTAGACAACGAGGAACTGGCGCGCCAGATCTATGCCATTCGCGACGAGGAAGTCGCGGCCGGCATCGCCGACAAGACTGGCCTGTCCAACTATGGTGGCTTTCGTAGCTATGACCTGTTGCCGCTTCCGGGGTTTGCACAGCTCAAGCAACTGGTGCTGCGGGTGCTCAACGAATGCATGGTCAATGGCGCATGGTTTGCGGAACCGGAGGTCACGGAAGCGCAGTTCGGCGCGATGTGGGGGGTTATCAATGGCAAAGGGCACGCCAACAGCCCCCACAATCACCCGGGCAGTTGGATCAGCGGCGTGTATTACCCGCAGGTGCCGGCCGCGAAAGAACGTGCGGGTTCGCTCTGCTTCCGTGATCCGATCCTGGCGCGCACCTTTACCCGCAGCTTTTACCGCAATGTGCAGGCCGAGGCGGCATCCGTGGTGCCCGAAGTGGGCAAGCTGATCATGTTCCCAAGCTGGGTCGAACACCACGTCGGCCCCAACCTGACCGATGAGGATCGCATCGCCATCGCGTTTAACATCGACCACGCGAAAGCGCGCTAGCTTTTCGAAGCCGCGCTTCAGCAGGCGTTCAGGCGCACCCCGAAGAACGCGTTGACGGTCAGCCGTCCTTGTTCCGGATCGGCGCTGAGCAGCTCCGGATGGCGGATGTCGCCGCTGTGGTAGATCGTGCCATCATAGAACAACGCGCGGTTGAACGCCGCCGGGACGGTAGCCATCTTTTCAAAATACGTGTTGGTCTTGGTCGGATACGCGGGGGAGCTGTCGATCAAGGCCGAAAACGCGTCACGGTCCATGTGCTGCCCGCGGGCCATCATGGCCGACAATGTCGCGGTGTCGACCCGCGGTCGAAAAAAACTCGTGCCACCCAGCCGTTCATCCTTGAACAAATACAGGACCATGGCGAAATTGCCTTCGCCCGGCTGGAAGGGACCGCCATCGACATGCGGGATTCTCTGGAATGGCTCGAGATTTTCCGGCTTGCGCGTGACCATCGACATCCTGCACAAGGCGCTGCGGGTGCGCCGGGCGCCAAGCTGGCCCCGGATATATTGTGAAAAAAACGCTTCGAATGCCTGGTGCGCGGCTGGGGGCAGCCGCAGTTCCGGCCCGGGATAGTAGTGAGAATCTTCCGGCGAAAAATCCGCGCGCCGCGCGACGGCATGGGCGATGAATTGCATGGGATCGCGCAGGATATTGTCAACGACTACATAAGAACGGCCATCGCTCAGCGCGACTTTACTCATCGAGGGATTTGGGTTGAACATGGGCGGCTCTGAATTAAATGGATCAGCTCGGCCGCTCTGCGCGGCAGAACCGCTGGACGTAAGCCTGATGCGATGGCAACTGCTGGACCGTCCTTTCGATCTTCTGGCGAATCGAGCCCAGGAACTGCGACAGCTCGGCATCGCCCATCAGGTCGGCCGACTGGTGATGCTGCTCGGGCGTCAATCCCTGGCCCAGCATGACTTGCAGCCACGACGACTCGGTAAACAACTCACCCTCGGTGCGGAACACCCGTCCGGTTTCGCGGAACAGGTCGATGCGGTGTTGCAGCGATGCCGGCACTTCCATGTTCCTGGCAGCTTCCCAGTATGGGGTATCGGCGCGACTGGTCACCTTGTAATGCAGGATGATGAAATCGCGGATGTGGGCGATCTCCCTTTGCACTTGGGTGTTGAACTCGTCGATGTCGGAGCGGCAGATGCCGTCGGCCGGGAACATCTGCATCAAACGGATCAGATTACGCTGGATCAGGTGGATGCTGGTCGACTCGATCGGTTCCAGAAAGCCGCTCGACAGGCCGATGGCGACGACGTTGCCTTTCCACGATTGCTTGCGCTGGCCTGGCTTGAACTTGATCATGCGCGGCTGCGTCAGCGGCTCGCCTTGCAGATTGTCGAGCAAGATCTGCATGGCTTCCTCGCCGTCCATATACTTGCTGGAGAATACGTGGCCATTGCCAACCCGGTGCTGCAGCGGGATCCGCCACTGCCAGCCGGCGCCGTGCGCAATCGCGCGTGTCATCGGCACCGGTTCGCCCATCAATTCAGTCTGTACCGCGATGGCGGTGTCGTTAAACAGCCATTGCGACCAGTCGTCGTATTCCACCCCCATGGTCTGGCCCAGCAACAGCGAGCGAAAGCCGGTGCAGTCGATGAACAAATCGCCTTCGATCAAGGCGCCGTTTCCGAGCTTGAGCCCGGTCACGTGGCCGCTGGCGGCGTCAAGCATCACCTGGTCGATCTTGCCTTCCACCCGCTTGGCGCCGAAACCTTCGCTGTACTTGCGCAGGAACCTGGCGTACAAGGTCGCGTCGAGATGGTAAGCGTAATTCATGACGTCGTTCGGCAGATGCGCGAAGCGGCCAAGCTGGGCCGACTTCAATTCCAGGCAATAGTCGCCGAAGTCACTGGCCAGGCCGCGCTGGCGGCCCTTGTGCCAGAAATGCTGGAAGCCCGCAGTCCAGTGGTCGACGCCGGTCAAGCCGAACGAGTGGATATAGTCCTCGCCGGGCGCGCGCCAGTTCTCGAAGCTGATGCCCAGCTTGAAGGTCGCCTGGGTTGCCCGCATGACGTCGGCTTCGTTCAGTTCCAGCAACTGGTGAAACTGAATCAAGCTGGGTATGGTCGCCTCGCCGACCCCGACGGTACCGATCTCGTCGGATTCGACCAGCGTGATGTCCAGTGTCTTGCCCAAGATCCTGGAGATGACGGCAGCGGCCATCCAGCCGGCTGTGCCGCCGCCGGCGATGACGACGCGCCGCACGGGCTTCCTGCCGATATTTTCCGGATTGTTCTGTTGCATGGGGTGTCTCCTGCTACCGTTTTAGTTTCTGCATGATTGCGGCCCGCATGGACCGCGCCTTGTCGAGATCGAGCGGACCGAGGACCCCGCGCGCCGGTTCCGGGATATGCGCCGCTTCACTGCCGTCCGCTTCAAATATGTAGTGGCGGAACACCTCTTGCCATGCCAGTCGCTGGGGCGGCGGCAGTTCGCGCAGCGTCAGGATGGCATGCATCAGCGTATTGACCGGGGCATCCATATAGCCTGGCGACTGGCGCCACCAGTAGTTGATCAGGACGTTAAAACTGTCGAGCCCCTCGATATGGTGCCACCACATGCTGGGCATGAAGATGGCGTCGCCCGGCAGCAATTCGGCCACCTGCGCATGCGCCATGGCCTCGGCAAACCTGGGGAATTTCACCAGGTCCGGCCGATGAAAATCGACCAGGCTGATGGGCTGATTGGCCGGCGCAAAATCGAGCGGCCCGATGTACAGGTTGCTCAACTGCTCGGGCGGGAACAAGGTGAAGCGGCGACGCCCGGCGGCCACACAGGCCAGGTTATCGGGCAGATCCTGGTGCGCGGGAATGCGCGAACGGTTGCCAGTCCACACGCTGACGAGCGGATCGCGATCGCCCAGGTCGAGATCGTTTTCGTCCCGGAAGCCTGGCAGGCAGGTGTCCACTGTCGTCGAGCCGACATAAAAAGTTGGCGCACACGGGTCATCGAGGTGTTCGAGCACTTGATCGAGGATCGCGTCGAGCCTGGCGTTGACGGCGTCGAAGTTAAATCCGCTGATGTCGTCGTTATAAAAATAGCGCCCCGCGATCTCGGGCGGACCGATCAGTGCACGGACCACCTCGCCCCGGTAGAAGCGGCGCAGATAGGCGATGCCCTCGCGCTGCGAGCGCAGGCTGGCCTTGACCAGCGGCCAGCTTGCGACCAGGCCGCGCAGCACCAGCGGCTCGGTCGCAGTGAGAATGGCGTCAGTCAGCGCGGAAGGTAGCGCGCCGCTGATCTCGCGCATCGGTTTAGCCATCGACCGCAACGCGCTGGTTTTTGCGCTCGATGAGCTCGCGCAGCTGGACGAGCGATGCACCCATCTGATGGGCAGCCATCAGGTAGCCGTGCCGATGCAGGTGCGCAAGCGCCGCACCGTCGAGCGCGGCGAGCTTTTCCTCGTTGATCGTCGAAAAACCAAGCAGCTGGTTGTGCGAGCCGTTGTTCAATTCGATGTCGAGCGTGAGCGGCTCGATCAGGTCATGGTCGAGCAGCGCAGCGACAAAGCCGGCGTTGCTCTGCAGCCCCTCGTGCAAGGCCAGCAGCAGGCTGTTGACTTGTTCCAGAAGCTCACTCTGGCCGCCGTATTCGAGAAACAGCGGATAGCCGATGGCCGTGCTCACTTTTGGATGATCGAGGTCGACATGCACCAGCAGGCCGTCGCCGGACAGTCCCATCGAGAAGGGCTGGCGCGCCACGGCCATCGGCACGTACAGCGCATCCCAGGCATCGGCGCCGGCAAACAAGTTTTCGCCCTCGACAAAACCGAACAGCGCCACCGGCTCGTAGCGCTGTTCGTTGCCGGTCTCGCGGAACACGATCGGATAGTGGGCCAGCACATTGCGAAACTCGGCCGGGAAGGTCGGGCAGATCGTCTCGCCGTCACCGAACCGGGTGCCGCGGCCAAGAATGATTTTCAGGTCTTTGTGTTCGACGTTGTTCAACAAAACACGGTGGGTCATTGCTTGCCTCTTCATTCAAATGTCATTGACTACCTGGTCGGCATGCCGTGATGCACGATATGCCCGATCAGTTCGCGGTTGCCGGGCAGCCCCGCCAGCATCTTGCGGGTCATTGCGGCCGCCTGGCGGAAGTAGCCGTCGGCCAGATCGGCGTGCTCGCAGTGGCGGATCCGCCGGTCCACTTCTGGCACCAGGCCCATGCCGTACATCACGTATTGATAACTGGCGGCGGGAAACAGCTCTTCGATCCGGTGCAGGTCGTAGCGCGACGGCGGCTGCGTGCGCCAGAGCGCGAGCGACTCGTTCAGGCGCGCGGGGATGGATTCCGGCGCCCGGTGATCGCGCCAGTACTGGCTGGCGTTGCGCTGGCTGAGCACATAATGCAGCTTGAGAAAATCGATTACCCGTTCCCAGCGGTAGGTGAAGGCATCGTTGAAGCGTTTGGCGACGATGTCCATCACGGCGCGGTTGGCCGGCATGCCGTCGCTGAGCATGGTGGCGGACAACTCCACCATCGCCAATGCCGACGCCTCGAGCGGCTCGATGAACCCGGCCGATTGGCCGATCGCCACGCAGTTGCGGTGCCAGAAATGGTCGCGGTAGCCGGGCTCGAAGCCGAGCTTGCGCGGCGCGGTGAGCATGGGTGCGCCACCGCCGCTGCGTTCGACGTAGGCCAGCAAGGCCTGCTCGGCCTGCGCGTCGCTGGTGTGGGCGCTCGAATACACATGGCCGATGCCGCGCCTGGTCGGCAAGCCGATATCCCAGATCCAGCCGGCTTCCTGCGCCGTCGACCTGGTCTGCGATGCGATCGGACTGGTCGGCTCCGGATAGCCCAGCTGGACCACGCAAGCGCGGTCATTGAACAGGATATGCTGTTGCGGCAGCAGGGGTACGCCATAATGCTTGCCCAGCAATAGCGCTTGCGAGCCGCTGCAATCGATGAACAGATCGCCCTCGATGGCGCCGCTCAGCTTGGTCTGCACCGAGGCGATGTCGCCGTCATCGTGCGCATGGACGGCCACCACATGGTCCGGCACGTGGACCACGCCGAGTTTCCCGGTGCAGTGGCGCCGCAAGAACTGACCGAACCTGGCGGCGTCGAGGTGGTAGCCATAGTTGGCCACGGCGGCGAACTCCGGCGTCGTCGCCTGCTTGGGCGCCCTGCCGGCGCGGCACAGGTGCGGCTGGACGCTGACCAGATCGGCAAACGGCACGGCGCCGTGCTGGCGCTGCCAGCTCGCGGCCAGATGGGTCTCGCCATAGCCGTAGGGGAGTTCGAACGGGTGGTAATAAGCGTCGTCATCGCTGCCGTCGACCCAGCCGACAAACAGCGAACCCTGTTTGAACGAGGCGTCGCAGGCGCGGAAGAAATCGTTCTCGGAAACGCCAATGCGGTGCAAGGTCTCACGCATGCCGGGCCAGGTTCCCTCGCCGACACCCACCGGCGCCACCTCGGGCGATTCGATCAGGGTCACCTTCAGGGCCGGGCCGGCACTGGTCTGATGCGCTGCCGCGACCAGCGCGGCGGTCAGCCAGCCGGCCGAGCCGCCACCGACAATCACGACCTGTTCCAGGGGTTGACTACGCACGCGAATCTTCCATCGTAGTAAGTAGTTATAGCGATTCAGTGTAGCAAGAAAAAAGCAGGCCATGGTCGTCACCACGGCCTGCTTCAGGACCTGCTCACATACCAGGTGCTGACGTCAGCAATCAGAACGTGTAACGAGCGCCAACCATGTAACGTGGGCCGGTCTGGGTTGCGTTCAGGAAGTGGCTCTTGGTGCGGCCGTACTGACGTTGCGTCGAATTGGTCAGATTGATCCCTTCGAACAGCACGTTCAGGTTCTTGGTCAAGGCGTAGCCCACGCTCAGGTCGGTCTGGCCATACGCCTTGGTGTACACCGGATCCAGGTGGCCGCCGCCGTCGGTCTTCGAGGCCAGGAACGAGTCGCGCCAGTTGTAGGCAAGCCGTACCGTCCAACCGAAGTTTTCATAAATACCCACCAGGTTGGCCGAATTGCTCAGACCCAGGATTGCGAACTGATCGGTGGTTTGGTCGTTCTTGTATTTCAACGGCGAGGTCACGTAGGTGTAGTTCGCCTGAACGCCAAAGCCCGTCTCGCCGAACATATGCTGAACGGCCAATTCTGCGCCATGCAAGCTGGCCGGTTGCGAGTTCACGTAGCTGGACGTCCTGAACTGCATCAGCGGATCGCTCGGGATGCCCGTGATCACACCCGTGGCATTGCCAACGGAGTTTACACCGGTCTTCGTGACGCCAGGCTGGCCGTTGTAGTTGTTGAGAATGTAGTTACGGATGCAGTTGGTGTCCGCAACGGTGCAACCACTCGCCAGGGCGGATTTATAGTACCCGCCGCCGATGGGGGTATGGATGCCGTACTGGTTTTCCAGGACCTGGCTCTGGGCAGTGTAGTCAGTCAACTTCTTGTTGAACAGACCCAGCGAGGCGACGCTGTGCTGGGTGAAGTACCATTCGAAAGACAAGTCCAGGTTCTTCGACTTCACCGGTTTCAGGCTCGGATTACCCGTCGCAGCAGTGCCACCCAGATAGTAGTCGGAACCGGTGCCGATGTTCAGGCCGCCCTGCAGCTCGTTATAACGGGCGCGGCTGATGGTGACGCCGGCGCCGGCGCGCACCTTGAAGTTCGAGGTCACGTCGAAGTCGGCATTCACGTTTGGCAACACGTTGCTGTAGGAGCCATGCGTGGTCGAGTAGGCGGTACCGGCAAAGGTCAGCGGCAGCTCATTCTGCGAAATCCAGGTCACGCCCGTCGCCGGGAGCACCTGGGCCACCGAAGTGACCTTGGTTTTTTCAAAGTGCAGGCCGACCGAGGTATGGACCGGAATGGCCAGCTCCCAGTCCTGACTCAAGGCCACGTAGGCCGTCGTCGTTTTTTCCTCCAGACGCTGGTCGCTGTCGGTCGTGGCGAAATTCGGCAGGAAGCTTGCCTGCGTTTTCAGGCCGTCGTTACTGACATAGCCAGGCTTGGTCGCGGCGGCAGCGGTTGCCGCGCGCAGCGCGCCGAAGTCGGCCGTGTAGAAGTCCCTGAACATGCCGGCCGCGCCGTCGCCACCGAACTGGTCGAAGTAGCTGGCGGTGTCACTCTTCTGGAACAGGCTGGCGGGATAGTCGTTCTTGCTCGTCAAGCCCGACCATCCGTTGTTCTGCACGAGCGATGAGGTCGAGCGGTTTTTCACGTCGGTATAGCCTACACCGAAGTTCAGGTTCGACGCGTCGGCCACTTTCCACTCGCCGCTCAACTGCAACTGCTTGACGGTCGACTTGACGTAGGTGTTGGTGAACTGCGAACCGGTTGCCTGGATCGGCTCGGCGGCCACGTTGGCGCCGTCAATGCCCAGGATCGGCAGCTCGTGGGTGAAGTCGATCGAGGTTCGGCCGCGGCTGAAGCTGGCGTTGCTCAGCTGGTTGCTGCTGCCCCATGGGCTGTCGGCTTTCGATTCGGCGCTCGACGAATGGGCGTCGAGCGTGAACCTCAGGCCGGACCGCGGTTTCCAGACAGTGTTGAAGCCGACCGAATTCAGGGTGTTCTTGGTGGCATAGTCGGCGGAGATGACCGAGATATCCTGCGGCGCGTTGTACACTTCCGAGTAAGTCAACGGCGCCTGGTTGCTGCCACCCGGCCAGGAGCTGGTCGAGGTTGGGGTCTGGGCAAACCAGACGCTCATCTCGGCACGGCGGGTGTGCAGCTTGTTCTGCGCGAAGGTGTAGTCGAGGGTTGCGGTCAGTTCTTTGACCGGACGGAATTGCAGCACGGCCTGGCCATTGACACGCTCGCGCTCGAGACCGTTGACCTGGTAACCAAAGTTTTGTGGGCGCTCATACAGATCGTTCGGACCTGGACGGTTCGTTACGCTGCCGACGGGCGCACCGGGCTGCGGCAAGGTCGAGCCGTCAATCACATCCGAACCTTTGTAGGGGCCGATCCAGCCATTGGCGATCTGGGCACGATTCAAGCCCGAGTCGCGCTTCGAGTAGCTGGCGTTGCCGCCAAAGCCCCACATGCCATCTTTGGTGACGGTGCTGAAGATACCGGAAACTTCAGGCGTAACGCGCTTACCCTTCAGCAAGTCGGGCAGGTTCTGGCTCGACTGGTCCACCACGCCCTTGACGCCAACGCTCGCCACGGTGCCCTTTTGGTCGAAAGGACGCGCGGTCATGATGTTGACCGTGGCGCCGATGCCGCCGGACGGATCCTGGGCGCGGCTGGTCTTGTAGACCTGCAGCTGCGAAATGGCATCCGACGCCAGGTTGTCGAAGGAGAACGAGCGGCCGTTCGCGTCGTTCAGGTCAGCCGTCGGCATTTGACGGCCATTCAACAGCACCAGGTTGAAGTCGGGGCCCATGCCGCGCACCGTGATCTTCTGGCCTTCGCCATTTTGACGGTCGATAGACACGCCGGTGATGCGCTGCAGCGACTCGGCCAGGTTCGTGTCCGGGAATTTACCGATGTCTTCAGCGACGATACCGTCGACGATACCATCGGAGTTCTTCTTCAGGTTCAGCGTCGACTGCATACTGGCCCGGATACCGGTCACCACGACGGTATTCGTCGCGACGCCCTGCGCGGGCGTGGACCCCGTCTGGTCGGTCGGCGCGGCGATGCCGTTGGCGGCGCCCGTATCCTGCGCATGGGCCGGCGCAACCAGGCCGGCACAGGCGCTCGCAACGGCGAGGCTGATCAGGCGATGCCTGGTGTTCAGGTGATGGGAAAAAACCCTCTTGGTGTGTTGCACTGTGTCTCCTCTCGTCTCTCGAAAAAACGCCGGACCCGACGGGCGGCGGCGTCCGTGCTGGTGGTGCTACAACCTGGCGGCCCGCATCGGGTCATTGCCGGCGGGTCTGTTGTCCGCTGCAGCGGCTGCGGCAGCCGTCGCTTTGTTGCCTCATTTATCATTGATAGCGGACATCATTTCCCGTAGATTAATGACACTAAATATTTTGGTCAATCGATCAAACCAAACGTTTGCCCCAACAATGAGCGTCGGTGCACCGCGGCGGGACTCAGTTTTGATTGTGAAAGCAGGGATTACGTAACATACGTACATTGATGTCGGTACGTGCGCGAGAAATCGATTTCATAATTAAATCAATCACTTCATCCAATACGATGAGGATGACCGGGCCGTGAGCCTTCGCGTTGCGAGACGGGAAAGATGTTGCAAATATGCAGTTTGCATGATCAACAATTTTTTCCAACCCGTTGCATAATCATCACAACCACTTGATTTTCTTACCCCATGCAAGTTACCGGTGACCAGCAACTCCTCAAACAACTGAACCGCATGGCCGTCGTACGCCAGGTGAGCACCCAGCCCGGGCTGTCGCGCGCGGCGCTGGCCGACGTGCTGGGCCTGACCAAGGCCGGCATCAGCCTGCTCGTGCGCGCACTGGTCGACGAAGGCTGGCTCACCGAAAGCGAGCTGCTCGTGACGGGCGAAGTCGGCCGGCGTGCCACGCCGTTGCATCTCGATCCGTCGCGCCTGGCCCTGCTCGGCGCCGAACTGGGCGTGGACGAAGCCCGCGTCGTCGCGACGAACCTGCTGGGCGAAGTCCTCGACACGCGCATCCTCACGTACGAGGATTCGGGCGACCCCACGTCGTGCATCCGGCTCGCCGCGCTCGCGCTCGCGAAGCTGGCGAAACGGCTCGGGCGCCCCGTTCTCGGCGTGGGCATCGGCCTGCACGGCGCCGTCGACGAGGCGCTGGGCCTGCTGCACCACGCGCCCCACCTCGGCTGGCGTGACGTGGACGTGGCCGGGATCGTCCAGGCCCACGCCAAGGGCTCGCCGCTGGACGGCCTGCCGCTGTACGTGCAGAACGAGGCGAACGTCGCCGCGCTGGGCGAGTTCGAATTCGCCGACCAGGCCAGCACCGATCCCTTGATTTATCTGTCAATCGGCTATGGCGTGGGCGCCGGCGTGATCGTCAACGACCGCCTGCTGACCGGCCTGCACGGCTTTGCCGGCGAAGCGGGCCACGCGATCCTGCAGGCCGGCGGGCCGCTGTGCTCGTGTGGCAGGCGCGGCTGCGCCGATGCCCTGATCGGCCTCGGCGCGCTGCTAGGCGCCGAACTGCCCAGCCATCCCGCGCTGGACCGGCTGTTCCGCCGCGTAGTCGACGGCGACCCGGCCACCTGCGCCGCAGTGGACGCAGCCGGCCGCCAGCTCGGCGTCCTGCTCAACAACCTCTGGGCCAGCTTCGACCCGATGGCGATCGTCATCGGCGGACCGGCAGTGCGGCTGGGCGACACGCTGATCGGGCCGGCACGGCGGGTGCTGGGCGAGTACGCGGATGCCGCGATGCTGACCGCGCCGGAAATCCGCACTTCGCGCTTCGGTGCGGACGTGGTCGCGGTAGGCGGCGCGGCGCTGGCGCGCCACCGGCTCACACGCCCGCTCGACCTGCAGAGCATGGCGCGGCGGGCCGACAAAACGGGGCGCCAGGCGCGGGCGACGAATGGCGAACTGGGCCTGGCGCGCTAGATTAGGAAGGCCGATGCCTCCGCAATTAAATACGGCTGTGCTGCGGGTACGCGGAACGATGATCAAGATGCTCGACCGGGCGGCAGCTTGCCCATCGCTGAGCCGCTTGGCCCCTAACTCCGTTCGCCGGCCGAACTCATGATGTGACAGACTGGACCAGTCGCGGTGGAGCTTAGAATCGTGCTGAACGAGATGGCAGAGGTCGGCTCTCTAAGACTACAGACACTGATCGAGGTAGGGATTAGGTATGGATGCCTTGCCGGGACCTTACGTTTTACCGGCGCGATCCGATCGTCCCTGCTCTGGTCTAGAGTAATAGCTTTTAGGAATCAACGGGTTAGCTCTGCACCGCACTTTGCACCACATGAGTTCGTCGCATTCGAGGTGCAGAGTGCCGTCTACCATCGACTTTTACTTGACATCCCCAGGCGTGGCTTCGGCCTGCGCTTCGTTCGCGACTTGCTTGGCAAGCTACATGGCGGCTTTAACTGCAAGCGTCTACGATCCCTGCTTCGACACCGCCAACGCGATATTCACGCAGCAATTACGGCTCGACCCAAAACGGCCCGCAAAGCCGTCTGGACGGGTTCGACTCCCGTCCTCGCCTCCAGCATTCTGTCAGATCAGCGCATTGGCGCTGATCTACGTCACCAGTGAACTTCGCTCGTTTACGCATCGCAGCCTTCAGGCATGCGTACGTCGGTCATCGATGTGCCACTTCAGCTCCGATAGCCCATATCAGAACGTGTGACGTACTCCAGTCTCTACCTCACGTCCGCTGAAGCCGTTTCTTGCCGAGTTCAGGCGCACACCGCCACCGTTCTTCGTATAGCCGGACGCCGCATAGAGAAATGTCCGTTTGCTGAGCGGGTAGGTGTAGTCCAGAGCGTACTGGTCGGAGACCCCGTTGCGGAACTCCCGGATGTCGTTGCGATTCCACGATGCGCACATCGTGCCGCGCCCGGCGCCGACGGTCACCCCGGTCATGTAGCTGCGCATCGCCAGCGCGCCGCCATTGCCGATGCGCGTATCGCCATAAATGCCGTGGAACTTGACCGGCCTGAGATCGTAGACGGCGCCGACGACCGCGCTTTTCACGTTGACGTTCGCGGATCCCAGATGTGCTGGGCCGACCAGGGCACCCAGCGGCGTCGATGCCGCGCCGAGGTCGACGCCGTCGGCATGCTGGTACGCCGCGCGTACATTCCACGCGCCCGCCACGTACGATACCGAAGCGAAGTCGCTGCTGTTGCTGGCGAAGCTCCCAGCCTTTTCGCCGAACGCGTGGCCGGCGTCGAACCCGATGCCGTTGTGCAGTCGGATGCTGTACGTGACCGCATTGTCTGCCCGGGACAGTGGATCGGCTTTTCCGAGGCCGTAGGCGAACACCCGTTGCGCGTTGCCGGTGCCGTTGATGACGAACGGATCGACCGTGAACAGCACGTCGTAGACCGCGGTCGTCTGCCTGCCGAAGCGGATCGATCCGAATCCGCCGTTCAGCCCGACCCACGATTGCCTGCCGAAGAGACGGTTGCCGTAGCCCAGTGTGCCGTCGTCGGCGTTGAAGCCGCTTTCCAGTTGGAAGCTGGCCGAAAGTCCGCCGCCCAGCTCCTCGGTGCCGCGAAAGCCGAAGCGCGACGCCCGTTGCTGCCCCGATCCAACTGAAGGCGTGTTGGCGTTCGACGTAGCGGCGTTTCCGTAACGTAGACCGACGTCGACGATCCCGTACAGCGTGACATTGCTTTGCGCGGACGACGTGCCGCCCACCAGGACGAGCAGTCCCGATGCGATGATCTGCTTTTTCATTTGGTATTGACCGAACAGGTAAAGGAGTGCCGTTCGCCCGGCTTGCACGCCGGGCGATCCGATGCCGCATGCGAGCGGGTAGCGTTTATTTGTTTGCGAAGACCCGGTGCGCGAACGCGGCGATCGCGTCGGCCATGGCTTGCGGCTGTTCGGGCGCCAGCGCATGGCCGGCATTCGGAATGACGACGACGGTGACCCGGTCGCCCAGCATGTTCTTCAGGACCTGGGAAAAGCGCCGCGGCGCCACGGCGTCGTTTTCGGCCTGGAGGTCGAGGATGGGGGCCGTGCCGGCCGCGAAGTAATCGTCGACCGGCGTCGTGTTGCGCGCGTGCGATTCGGCCTCGTGCGTTTCCGAGTGCCAGCCGGTCAGCCACACGCGCGGGTCGTGACCGGGCGCGAAGAAGGCCTTGCGCAAGTATTCGATGCGCTGGGCTTCCGGCAGCTTCATGTCGGAGGGGCCGTCGATGGCCTTGCGCATCTCCGGGCCGATCGGTTTTTCGTTGGACCCGGGCGGCACCTTGCCGGCCGACGCGGCCGCGACGACGACGCCGCGCACGAGGTCGGGCCGGTCGGCCGCCAGCTGGCGCGCCGCGAAGTTGCCCCAGGCATGGCCGACCACCACGACCGGTCCCTTGTTCTCGTGCTCGATCACGGCGGCGACGTCCTTCGCGAAATCGTGCACGCTGAGATTCTCCATCGGACCTTTGCTGAGTCCGATCCCGCGCGGTTCGGGACGCAGCACGCGGAACCCGTCCGCCACCAGTCGCTCGGCGACCTGGTCGTAGTCCCGCACCGAGCGACCGAGCGACGGCAGCATCACGATGACGGGGCCTTGTCCCTGGCGCATCACGTCGATCTGCACGTTGCCGTACTTGACGAGTTGATGATCCGCCGTGCCGGCGGTGCCGGCGAACGCGCATGCCGACAAGGTTGCGGCGAGGACGAATGCGTAGTTGAGCTTGCGAAGTTTCATGTGAGTCTCCTGTCTGTCGTGGTTATTCGTTTTATTTCGCGCCGATCGGGTCGAGTCCCGTCTTCACGAACGTCGCTGCGGCCTCCGGCGTCTTCAGGTAGGCGAGGAAGGCTTCGGCGGCCTTGCGCTCCCTGGCGTCCTTGCCGATCGCCGCGGCGATGACGCTGACCTTTTGCACGGCTTCCGGGAGCGGACCGACGTACTGGATGCCGGGAATGGCGCGCAGCTCGCTGATCTGCTGCAGGCCGAGGTCGGCGTCGCCGCGTTCGATGGCCGTGCCGACCAGTTCGCGTCCGTGGATGGGTACGCTTTTCGCCTTCATCGCGTCGGCAATGCCGAGCTCGGGGAACAGGGTGCCGACGATGTACTTGCCGCTCGCGCCCTCGGAAAACGCGACCGACTTCGCCGCGAGCAGCGTGGCGCGCAGGCTGTCGACCGACGCAATGTCCGGCCGGGGCAGGCCCGCGCGTACGGCGACGCCGACGCGCGACTCGGCCAGGTCGACGGCGGTCGCGGGCAGCAGCTTGCCTTGCTTGATTTGATCGGCCATCGCCGCCTTGATCATGAAGCACGCGTCCATCGCTTCGCCGGCCTGGATGCGCATGGGCAGCGCATCGGGCGAGCTACCGTAGGACGGGCCCCACGACACCACCAGATGGTGGCCGGACTTCTTCTCGAAGTCGGGGCCGAGTTGCCTGAACGCCGCCGACAGCGCGCCCGTGGCGAGGACATGGATGTCGGCGGCCTGCGCCGTGGTCGACAACAATCCCGAACAGCCGAGGGCAAGCAGGGCTGTCGCACAAGCACGGTTACTTGATTTGTTCATTCCATCGTCTCCTTGTCGCTATTTGATTGATGCAATCGTGTGGTCAGAAATACAGCCGCTTCGGGTTATCCACCAGTACGGCCTGTGCGGTCGCCGCGTCGCCGCAGACCTCTACCAGGAAGTCGAGCAGCTGGCCGTCGTCGGGCACGGGGCCCTGGATGTTCGGGTGCGGCCAGTCCGTGCCCCAGATCGCGCGCTGCCGCGCGGCGGCGAGCAGGCGTCGGGCGAGCGGCAGCGCGGCGGGCCACGGCGCCGGCGCGCCCTGCATCGCGCGGTCGACGCCGGACAGCTTGAGCCACCGCTGCGGATGCGCAAGATGGCGTTCCAGCCGCTTCAGGGCGGGCTCGTCCCATTCGCGCGTCGCATCCTGGCGCGCCATGTGGTCGATCACGAGCGGCATGTCGAGGTCGCGCCAGGCGTCGAGGACCGGCAGGACTTGCGCCAGCTGTCCGTGCAGCAGCGCATGCCAGCCCAGGGGGCGCACCCGTTCGGCGACGCTGCGCAACCGGTCGAGGTCGCGTTCGCCGGGCAGGTGTCCCATGAAATTGAAGCGCACGCCGCGCACCCCGCCGTCGTGCAGCGAGCGCAGGTCGGCGTCATCCATGGTCTCGTCGATGAGCGCCACGCCGCGGTAGCGTCCATCCGTCGCCGCGAGCGCCGCCAGCAGCGCGCTGTGGTCCGACTGGTAGCAGGCCGCCTGCACCAGCACGCCGTGGCCGATCCCGAGCCGTTCGTGCATCGCCAGCAGCTCGGTCATGGGCGCCGCTGCCGGCCGGTACGCGGCCGTGGCGGGCAGGGGAAACGCGTCCCACGGTCCGTAGATATGGGTGTGGCAGTCCCACGGGCCGCCGGTGAGCGCGAGCCGGACCATCAGTCGCACCTTGCGGTCATGCCGCCATCGACGATGATTTCGGTGCCGGTGATAAATTGCGCTTCGTCGGACGCGAGGAACAGCGCCGCGTTGGCGGTATCCCGGCCGTCGCCCATGAAGCCGAGGGGGATGCGCGCGAGCCGGCTGTCCAGCAGCTTGTCGACGTCGCCGCCGCTGCGCTGGCCGGCCAGGCGGACTTCGACCATCGGCGTATGCAACTGGCCCGGCACGACCGTGTTCACGCGGATGCCTTTTTTTGCATACTCGACGGCGACGACCTTGCCCAGCTGGATCACGCCGGCCTTGCACGCGGCATACGCAACCTGCGCGGAGCCGGTCCAGCGGATCCCGGAAGTCGACGCCGTGTTGACGATGGCGCCGCGGCCCTGCGCTTCCATCACCGGCAGCACGTGCTTGCAGGTCAGGAATACGCTCTTCAGGTTGAAGGCGACCTGCGCATCCCATTTGTCTTCGGACAGCGCGACCGGACCGCCGGCCGCCGAGCCGCCCACGTTGTTGACCAGGATGTCGACGCGGCCGTATTCGGCCTGGCACGCGGCGACCATGGCCTCGACGGCGGCGCTGTCGGTGACGTCGCACGTGTGCGCCGTGATCGTGCCGCCGGCTTCACGGACGCGCCGGATCGTCTCCTCCATCGCTTCCATACTCTTGTCGACGGCGAAGATCTTTGCGCCCGCCTGGGCGAACAGCACGGCGACGGCGCGGCCGTTGCCCCAGCCCGGGCCGACGCAGCCGGCACCGGTGACGATGGCGACCTTGTTGTTCAGGCGTCCCGGCGCCGTGGACGGGTGTGCGGTTGAAGTTTCCATGCTGCTTTCCTTAATTCGTGGAGGTAGGGAGTTCCGGTGCAACGCCGGCGGGCGGCGGCACCTCGAAGACCTTGATCGTCATCGAGATCAGCGTGTAGTAGCCGGCCACGCCGACCAGGTCCACCAGGGCGTCGCGGCCGATTTCGCGTTCGAGGTCGGCATACAGCGCGTCGTCGATGGCGCGGCGTTCATGGAGCTGCTGCATGAACGCGTGGATCAAGGCTTCGTCACGCTTCGTGAAGGCCGGCGCGCGGCCGTCGCGGATCGCATCGAGCACCTCCAACGACAGGCCGGCTTCCAGCGCGAACGGCTTGTGCGCGGCCCACTCGTATTCGGCGAGCCAGTGGCGGCCCATCAGCATGATGGCGAGTTCGGACAGGCGCGGCGGCAGGCTGCTGTCGTAGCGGCAGTAGCGGCCCAGCGCCTGGGCGCGGTCGGCAAGCTGCGGGCGGTGCAGCCACACCGCGAGCGGGCCGCGGACGCCCTTGCGCGGGCCGCTGGCGATGGCGTCGTGGACGGCGCGCTGCGCGGCGTCGAGACGCTCGGGATCGATAGGCGAAATGCGTGGCATGGTGGTTCCTTGGTGTCAGATGTTCGATTGGGCCGGCTGGGATTGCGCCGCGGCCTTGTCCGGCTGCAGGCGGGTGCGGCGCGCACGCGTTCCCGTCTCGCGGGCAAACGCATCCGCATCGAAGCCGTTCTCCCAGCGCGAGATGGCGAAGACCGCGATCGTGTTGCCGACGACGTTGACGAGGGCGGTGGCGGTCGCCATCACGCGGTCGATGCCGAACAGCAGGCCGAGGCCGCCGAGCGGCAGCGTGCGTACGGATTGCAGGGTCGCCGCGAGTTTCACGAACGCGCCGCCGGCCACCGTGGTGCCGCCCTTCGAGGTCAGGCTCAGGATGGCGAGCAGGCCCAGCTGCTGCCAGAGCGAGAACGGCGTGTCCGTCGCCTGGGCGATGAAGCCGATCGCGATCGCCATGTAGATGGACGTGCCGTCCAGGTTGAAGCTGTAGCCGGCCGGCAGGACAAAGCCGACGACGACCTCGTCGCAACCGGCGCGCTGCAGTTTTTCGAGCAGGCGCGGGAAGGCGACTTCGCTGGACGCGGTGCCGAAGATCAGCAGGATCTCGTCGCGGATCAGTTTCAGCACGCCGAAGAACGGCAGGCCGATCATCCAGCTGATCGAGCTCAGCACGCCGAACACGAACACCAGCGATGCACCGTAGTAGACGACGATGACTTTCAACAGGTACACGAGCGTCATGCCGCCGTAGCTGCCGATCGCGGCCGCCATGGCGCCGAACGCCCCCAGCGGCGCCAGCTTCATGATGAACGCCAGCATCTTGAACAGGACGGCCTGCGCTTCGTCGATGCCGCGCAAGAGGGTAGAGTCGGCGCCGACCGAGACGTTCAGGGCCAGTCCGGCGAGGATAGAAATGATGAGGACCTGCACGATGTCGCCCTTGGCGAATGCGTCCACGAGCGTGTGCGGAATCAGGCCCAGCAGGTAGTTGACCGCGGAGATCTGGCCGGCGCCGGCCGTCGCCTTCAGGGCGTCGGCGCTTTCGACCATGTTCGTCGCATGCAGTCCCGCGCCGGGTTCGAAGACGTTCACGAACACGAAACCGATGATCATCGCGACCGTGCTGACGACTTCGAAGTAGACCAGGGATTTCAATCCCAGCCGTCCCAGCTTGCGCATGTCCTTGACGTGGGCGAGGCCCTGGACCAGGGTGCAGAAGATAATCGGTGCCAGCATCATCTTCAACAGTGCGATGAAGCCCTGGCCCAGCGGTTTCATCGCCATGGCGGTGGCGGGCGCCAAAAGACCGAGCACGACGGCGCACGCCAGCCCGATCAATACCTGCACATGCAGTTTCTTCAGTTGTTTCATCACGTCTCCTAAGGTCGCCGATGGCGGCTTGTTTTGAGTGGCTTGCTATTTGTATGAAGCATAGGTCCATGTAAAAACTTTGACAAAGACCGTATGAATATATGATCCTATGCTTCTTCGGCATGGCTGGCGTTGGATATGGATATACGAGAACTCAGGAGCTTCATTCACGTGGCGCGGTCGGGGAGCTTCAGCCGTGCGGCGTCCGAGCTCTACATTGCCCAGCCTGCGTTGAGCCGGCAGATCGCCAAGCTGGAAGGCGAAATCGGCGTACCGTTGCTGATCCGCCATGGCCGCGGCGTGCGCCTGACCGCCGCCGGTGCCAGGCTGCTGGAACGGGCCGAGATGATCACGCACATGGTGAACGAGACCGGCGAGCAGGTCCGTGCCAGCGCGGACGAGGAGGGTGGGCATCTCGCAGTGGGGCTGCCGCCGACGATCGGGGCACTGATCGGGGCCGACCTGATCAAGGACTTCCGCGCCCGCTGGCCGCGCGTGACGTTGCACCTGCGCGAAGGGCTCAGCAGTTCATTGCAGGAGTGGGTGCTCGACAAGCGGGTCGACCTGGCGGTCGTGTACAACCAGCCGCTTCTCGATGCGTTCAATGTCCGTCCATTGTTCAGCGAGCCCATGATATTGATCGGTCCGGCTGGCGACGCGGGACGAAAGCCCAGTTACCACATCCGGGATCTCGCGGACATACCTCTCATTCTCCCTGGGCTACCCCACAGCAATCGCCGCCTTGTGGAGCAGGCCGCGATCCAGCATGGCGTGCGGCTGCGGGTCGAGATCGAAGTCGACAGCGTGGCCCTGACCAAGCAGTTGGTGAAGGCGGGAGTGGGCTATTCGATCCTGACGCAAGTCGCGATCAAGGACGAGGTGGCGCGGGGCGATGTCGTCGCCCACGCCATCGAACGCCCTTCGATCCGGTCGACCGTGGCCATTACGACGCTGCGCGAGAACCGGCCATCCAGGCTGGTCGAGGCATGGTCGACGATGCTGCAGGAGAAGCTGCAATCGCTCATTGCGAGCGAGGCCTGGAGGAATGACGTCATTTGGGCGTAGGCGGTAGTGGCGTCAGGGCGCCCACGTGCTAAACCGTGCGCCATGGAAATTATCAAGCCGGGCACTAGCGACTCGCTCTCCCAGTCGATGCGAGCGGCAGGTTCGCCCCTGCGGTCACGTAACAAAGCGCCTTTTGCAAGGTGGATGCCTGCGCGCCTGCGGGACGTGGCTTGCTGGCGATCCGCCAGTCGTGTGCCGGTTCGAACGGGAAGCGTGGAATAGTGTGGATCAACTCCGCCACGGGTGTGGAAACGGCACTCGACGTGGTGGGCAATACGTCAGAATTCATCATGTCGAGCGGCCGGACTGGTATGGCGTCGGCGTGAACGGGCGCAAGCTGGAGTTCGTATTCGGCACGCTCGAAGGGCAATGACGGCGTTCATCGGCGGCCCGTCCTCGGATGGCCGCGTGAGAAGTCTTTCGAGCTCGACCGTGCTTGTCTGGTAAAGTGCCGGGCACGAGCGTTGAGACTCGGTCCACATAGCGAGTTGCCGTATGCCAGCAGCCTCTCTTCCTCCCGACGAATCGGAGCGCCAGGAACTGCTCGAGTTCCTCGACATCCTGGATACCGCCCCGGAACCGGTCTTCGACCAGGTGACCCGCCTGGCGACGCGCCTCCTTGGTGTGCCCATTGCCGTGTTTTCGCTGGTCGACAAGGACCGCCAATGGTTCAAGTCGCGCGTTGGACTGGACGTTCAGCAGACATCCCGCGAGGTCGCCTTCTGCGCGCACGCCATCCTGCAGAGCGCCCCGCTGGTCGTTCCCGATGCCACCGCCGATCCGCGGTTCGAGGGCAACGCCCTCGTGCACGGCGACCCGAACATCCGGTTTTACGCCGGCATTCCGATCCGCAGCGCAGGCGGTCATGCGCTGGGGACATTGTGCGCCATGGACTCGAGGCCGCGCCAGTTGTCCGCCGACGACCTGCAGGCGTTGCGGGACCTTGCCGACATCGTGACCAAAGAAATCCAGCACCGCGAGGCACTGGCGGTCGCGCGAGAAAGCGTCGAGCGGTCCGGCGTCGCGATCGCGCATAGCGAGGCAAGGTTCCGGTCCGTCTTCGACCTTGCCAGCATCGGCATGGCGATGGTGGCACCGGATGGCGGCTGGCTGAGCGTCAACGAGGCGTTGTGCCGGATCGTCGGCTACGCGCCCGAGGAACTGTACCGGACGACCTTCCGCGACATTACCTATCCGCAGGACCTGGACACGGATCTCGCGTTGCTGCGGCAACTCGAAGCCGGCACGATCGACCAATACCAACTGGAGAAACGCTACGTCAGGAAGGATGGCAGCCCTGTCTGGATCAACCTGAACGTCACGAAGAAAGCAGGACCGGATGGCGCACCGCTGTACTACGTCGCGGCCGTCAAGGATATCCAGGCGCAGAAAGAGACCGAAGCGAAGTTGCAGGCGCTGCACGCCGATCTGGAAACGCGTGTCGCGACCCGCACCCGGGAATTGAACGACGCGGTGGCCATGCTGGAGAGTGCCATGGCCCACCAGCGGCAAGCGGAGCAATTACTCAAGGACCGCGAAGCCGAGCTGCGCAGCGTGATCGAGAACGCCAACGATGCCTACATCGGCCTGGACCGGGACGGCATCGTGCGCGAGTGGAACCGGCAGGCCGAGACGACCTTCGGATGGAATGCCGGGGAAGCGATCGGGCGGCCGCTGGACGCGTTGGTCATTCCGGCCGAGATGGGCGCGATGCATCGGCGCGGCATGGCGCGTTATCTGACCACGGGCGCGGGGTCGGCCCTGAACCAGCGCCTCGAACTCCCCGCCGTATGCAAGGATGGTTCGCGGCTCACGGTCGAAGTGCGGATCACGGCGCTGGAAGTGAACGGTACGACGATCTTCAGCGCCTTCCTGCACGACATCACGGCACGCAAGGCCCGCGAGGCCCAGCGGGAGTACGACTCCCGCCACGACGCGTTGACCGGCCTCCTGAACCGGCGCGCCCTGACCGAAAACCTTCCCATCGCACAGGCGCGCTCGCGACGCACTGGCAGGATGCTGGGCGTACTGTTCATCGACCTGGACGGATTCAAGGCCGTCAACGACACCCACGGCCATGAGGCGGGCGACAAGCTGCTGTGCGAGATTGCCGCGCGCCTGCAGGACACGGTGCGCAAGACCGACAGCGTTTTTCGCCTGGCGGGCGACGAATTCACGGTGCTCCTGGAAGACATGACGGATACGTATCCGGACGCGCATGCGGTGGCGCACAAGCTCGTCGAGCGGATCTCGGCCCCGATCGACCTGTGCGGGCAGGGCGCGACCGTCGGCGCGAGTATCGGTATCGCCATCTTCGCGCCTGAAAGCAACATGTCGGGGGCCGATCTCGTCAAGGAAGCCGACTATTGGATGTATGAAGCGAAGAAGGCCGGGCGAGGGCGGGTCCTGCCAGAGAAAAACATGCAGCAAAGCGCTTGATGGGTCTTGCCAAGGTGTGCCGTTGTGATCAGGATAGCGCATTGATCGAATGTTTCACGGGGCAATAATGAAATCGAGTCAGCGGAAGTTGCGTCGGGGGATGAACCGGCATGCCGTCAGGCTTGCACTGACCACGGCCGTCGCGGCAGCGGGCGTGCCGGACGCCTGTCGCGCGCAGGATGTCATGCCGGTGGTCACGGTCACCGCGCAGAGCCGCAGCCAGGACATCCAGAACGTGCCGATCGCCGTGCAGACGCTGGCCGGGAGCGCGCTCAGGGATGTCGGCGTGGTCAACCTGGCCGGCATGGACGCGTTCGTCCCCGGCCTGTCGGTCGAGCCGCTGCAATCCACCCGTCCGATCATTTTCCTGCGTGGCGTCGGCACCGAGGACTACGGCATCGGCACGGACTCGCCGGTCGGCATCTTCACCGACTCCGTGTATGCCGGCAAGACCGGCGGATCGCTGCTGAACTTCAATGACGTCAAGCGGATCGAAGTGCTGAAAGGTCCGCAAGGCACGCTGTTCGGACGCAATGCGGCTGCCGGCGTCATCTCCATTGTCACCAACGATCCCGTCGAGCGGACCGAAGCGGGTGGACTGGTCCGGGTCGGCACGCGTGGGGCGGTCCATACCGAGCTGCTCTACAACACCCCGCTGGCCGAGGGGCTGGCACTGCGCATCTCTGCGGTCGACCAGCGCGACAATGGATGGGTCCGCAACACTTTCAATGGCCAGCGCATGGGCGACGATGGCGAGCGGGGCCTGCGCGCCACCGTGCGCTGGCGGCGCGACGACACCGATGCCATTCTCGGCTGGGAACATGGGGTGATGCGTGTGTCCGGCCCGCCGGTGTTTTCCCTCACGGGCGGGAAAATCGACTTTGGCGGGCCCGCAACATGGGTCGATCCGCGCAGGCAGCCGCTGGCCAACGACGCCGAGCCCGATGCGCAGGCGCGCACCTTCGACGGCCTCACGCTGCGTGTGACGACACCGCTGCGCCATGCGACACTCAGCAGCATCACCGCCTACCGCCACTTCAACACGCAGAACTGGCAGGACAACGACGGGTCGGTGAATCCGGCGGCGTATATCGGCATCGGCAACGTCGAATCGAACTCGACCTGGCAGCAGGAATTCAAGCTGAGCGGACAGAACGGCGCGCTCGACTGGGTTGGCGGCGTCAGTGCCTATCGCGAGCGCGCCACCCAGGCGCAGCACGTGGACTTGACGACGCTGTCGCTGGACACGCTGATTCGCCATGCCGCCGGCAGCGCGCCCTATGCCACGCTGACCGGCCTGGCCCAGGGCATCGGCCGTGCCACCGGCAACGCGGCGCTGCAAGGGCTGAGCCTCGCCGGTTTGCCGTGGCGCGAGAGCATCCACGACAAGGGTGAATACCGCGCGTACGCCGTGTATGGCGACCTGCTCTGGCATGTGAGCCCGGTCACCAACCTGACGGTCGGCGGCCGCTTCACGCACGACGACAAGCGCTTCAGCTGGTATAACCCGCCGCGTATCGCCAGCGAGCTCGACGCTCGTCTCGCCGTGATGCAGCAAGCACAGCTTTTTCCGACCGCGGTCGCCCTGAAACTGCTGACCCCGCAACAGGCGGCATCGCTGCAGGCCGTGGTGGCACGCAACGTCGAGTTCAACAACACCGTATCGAGCACCAGCCCGTTCCCGGCATCGAGGAGCTGGAACAACTTCAGCCCGCGCATCGTGCTGGACCGCCACCTGACGCGGGACCACATGGTGTACGGCTCGTGGAGCAAGGGCTATCTGGCCGGCGGTTTCGATGCCCTCGGCGTGAATGGCTATTACGACGAGGAGCTGGTGACGAATACCGAGATCGGCATCAAGGGGCGGGTGCGTGCGCTGGGCCTGTCCTACGAAGCGTCGATCTTCCATTACGACTACACCAACCTGCAAAGCCTGACCCTGGTGGCGGCCAATGCCGGCGCCGGCGTGCCCAGCTACCAGGTCGTCAACAGCGACCAGCGCGCGACGGGCGCCGAGCTGAGCGCGCAGTGGACGCTCAACCGGATCTGGCGCCTGAACGGCGCGCTGGCCTACCTCGACCAGACCTATGCGCACTACGTGTCGCCGTCCGGTGTCCGGCTGGACGGCCAGCCGCCCGGCGCGCCGCGCCTGAGCGCCAGTGCCGGCGCCACCGCGCGCTGGCCGCTGTGGAACGGGACGGCTGACTTCAACGTGATGCTCGGCTACATCGGTGAACGGCGCTGCAATGCCGACACGCGGGCGCAGGGAACGTGCAACCCCGACGGCAGCGTCGATACAGGAGCGGCGCGCGAGAAAGTCGACGTGCGCCTCGGCTGGACGGCGCCTTCGGGCAACTGGGGCGTGGGCGCGGTCGTGACGAACCTCACCAACCGGCAAACTATCGCGATCAGCACGCTCGGTGCGGTCGTCGGCTCGCCTTACAGCTATGTGAGCAAGCCGCGTGCGATCGCGCTCGAACTGCGTGGACGGCTGTAAGCAGGCTCAACCTCACCCCAGCTCGCGCCACAGTAGCAGCAGGACCGGTCCGTAAAACAGCACGGCAGTTAGTGCAATCAGGCACATGCCCAACAGTACGGACCGGTTGATTCTCCAAAGGGGTATCGGTGGGTTGTTCGCGGACGAGTTCATGATGGTCTCCTGGGCAACAGCTGGTCGCGCTTTGTTTTGCCGGGTAACCAGCAATGTCCATGCCAAGGAAAAAATATGCTTTGGTTTCAATGGCTTGGCATAGCGCCGCCGCCAGACTCATCCTGGACTGTAAAAATTACCGAAGTGTTGCTGGCTTTCCATGCCGCTGGCGCAGGCGCAACATCTGGTAACCGGTGCCGAGCAAGAACAGCACGAACACGCAGGCCAGCGCCAGCTTGACGGGCGGCGAGTCCGGGCCATGCCCGATCGGATGGCCGACAGGGAGACGGCTCAGCGTCTCGTTCGTCCCCGGCACCAGCAGCAGCAGGAAGCTGAACGACATCAGCCCGACCTGCAGGTACCCGGCTGCACGGCCCAGGAAGGCGATGCGGGGCGCGGCCGTGGCGCACGCCATCACCAGCAAGGTCAGCAGGCCGAGCGCATGCCCCGGATTGAACCCGCCCGTGCTCGACAGGCCGAAGGCGGTGACGACGGACAGGATCATTCCCACCCAGTAAATCCTGCCCAGGCCGCTGGCTGGATCGATGCGGCCTTGGCGAACGAAAGCGAGCAGGCCCGCGACGATGGGGATCAGGCTCAATACCGTGTGAATGGCGCCGACGTTCGAGAGGGGATGAGGCATGCTAAAACTCCTTTAATGAAATCCGACCTACTAGTTGGTAGATGATGATGGCAAAAAATGGGCCCGGCGCACCGGACCCGGACATACGGTACGATCAGGCTCCGGCCGACAGGCGCGCCAGTTGCGGGTCCATGATGGTCCCGAAGATGGTGGTATCGCCATAGGCGCGCGCCGACAACATGGCGCCGTGCACGGTCGCCATGAAGGCTTCCGCTTCCACGCGCGGCGTGTCGGTCAGGGCCACGACGCCGAGCGCGGCGCCGCGCTCGAGGACAGCCGTGAGCCAGCCCGACAGGAAGCGGAAATATGCACGGATCTCGAGCGCGATCTCTTCCGGCAATACCGGTAATTCGTTGGCCAGCAGGGCGCATACGCAAAACGGCGCGCTCGCGTCGCCGATACAGGTTTTCCAGTAGCCGATGTAGGCGCGCAGTTGATCGAGCGGTCCCGGCACGGCGCGCTCGAGATTGGCGATGCCTTCTTCGGCGGCTTCCCGGTACCGGATGACGAGGGTTTTCACCAGGTCGAGTTTGCTCGGGAAGTGGTGGTGGATGCTCGGCTTGCGGATGCCCACGACCTCGGCAATGTCTGCATAGCTGAATCCGTTGTAACCGCCGGCGACGATCAGGGAACGTGCGCAGGCCAGGATATCGTCGGCAGTGGAGAGCGATTTGTTCATGACAGTGAGATTACCTTCTAGTAGGTAGGCTGTCAACCGCCGGCAAAGCCGGTCGTGCGATGCGGCGGCGGTTATTGGTCGAGGCTCGCCAGCGCCCAGCACTGCGTCCACGAAAAAATGGCGTGCCGCTGCTCGTTGTCGACGGCGCCCGTGAGGATCTCGGTCAGGTAATGGGCAACGTTCGTACGCAGGTGATTCGGAAGGCATGCCACCGTCGCGATCGATGACTCGATGTCCGGATGCACGCTCGACATCATGATCTGCACGACGACCTCCGCATGCTCGGTCCAGCCGGCACCGTCGACGTAGTTCATGAGCGCGACAGCGCTGTCTGGCATGTTCATCTGGTTTCTCATGATCGACGTATCCAGGCTCGAATGGTGAAGTCACCCAGAGTACCGCAGTCGGGTGACGGACAGGATGAAATCTGGAACGAGCGGGCAGATTCGTGGCAGCCGTTGCAACGATACGTGGTGCAACTGGTACAGTCGGCGCCGCGCATCCCCGCTCGCCGCCCGTTTCGTGCCTGTCCGACAGCAGCGCATCTGCTATCGATTACGCGTGCAAATGTGCACAGCGTTTTCTTCCTGCCCCGAGCCGTCCTGTTGACCGTGCTCGTGCCTGACAGGCGTCACTTCCCGCCTCCCGCCGGCGCCAGGCCGGCGGCAGTGCCACGCGTTACCGCCTGCATCGGCGATCGCGCGTGCCAGGCGCGCAGCCTGGCAAGGTACGCCAGCGCACGGAGCACGGCCTGCAGAGTCGATATATTGCGGTGCAACATCCATGCCGAGGCACCATGGCCAAACCCGCCCGAAAGACGCGATTGCTGCGCAGCCTGACCCGTGCCGCGAAGGCGCAGCAGTCGATGCTGGCCACGCTGCTGGACGTGTACGCGCCGGCGCCCGTCAGGCCGGCGCGCAAGGCCGTACCGCGCAAGCCGGCGGCACGGCCCGGCCTGGCGCCGGCGACCGGCAGGTGGCTCGCCGGCCGCTTCCCGTTGCCCGCGACGCAGGGCCAGGCGGTCGCGCGGGACATGCAATACTGGCTGTACGTACCCGACCGTGTGCGGGACGCGCAGCCGCGTGACGGCTGGCCGCTCGTCGTGATGCTGCACGGCTGCCACCAGAGCGCCACCCAGTTCGCGCAGGGCACGCGCATGAATCACCTGGCGGAAGCCAAGGGGTTTGCCGTGCTGTACCCGCAGCAGTCGGTGACCGTGCAGGCGCAGCGCTGCTGGCGCTGGTACGACCGGGCCACGCAGGAGGGCGGTGGAGAAACCGGGGCGCTGGCGTCGTTGATCGGGACCGTGTGCGAACGGCATCCCATCGACCGGCGCCGGATCTATGCATGCGGGCTTTCCGCCGGCGCGGGCATGGCGGCGATATTGGCACTCAACCATCCAGAACTCATTGCCGCGGTCGCGCTGCATTCGGGCCCCGTGTTCGGCGCCGGGCACGGTCCGATAGGTGCGCTGCACGTGATGCGACATGGCGCCGCGGCACACGCCGACGCCGCGATCTCCGGCCTGCTGATGCGCCGCGCGGCCGCACCGCTGCCGCCGATGCCGGCGCTGCTGATCCAGGGCGAGGACGACCAGGTGGTGGATCCGGTGAACCAGCGGCAGCTGGCACGCCAGTGGCTGCAATGGAACGGGTTGCCGGCAGGACCGGCGACGCGGGTCGCGGTGAAGCCAGCGGGCCGCGGCGGCAGCCGCAATGCGCATGAAATCCACGACTACCTCATGGGGCGCAAGGTCGTGCTGCGCGTGGTGCGCATCCTCGGCCTGGGCCATGCCTGGAGCGGCGGCGACCCGGCCCACGCCTTCAACGCGAAGGCAGGGCCGGATGCCAGCCGTATGGTGCTCGACTTCTTCGGCCGGCATCGGCGCTGACCTGCCGCCGCACGCCATACCCATCAGGTATCGAATGGATACCAAATCGGTCTTGGACGCGCCTGTGCAATCTCTCTACCCTTGGTCCCGATAACGATAAGACAAGGAGACACCATGGGCACAGGACAGGTGGAGTGCGCCGCCGTGCGCGGCCGGCGCTGGTCCGACGGATCGCTGTCGGCCGTGGCCGCGGGCTTCCTGGCCGTGCTGGTCTCGTTTTCCGGACCGCTGGCGATCTTCTACCAGGCCGCGCAGGCGGGCCGCATGCCGGACGCCATGTTCGCATCGTGGGTGTGGGGCATCTCCGTCGGCGCGGGCATCGCCGGCATCGTCCTGAGCTGGCGCCTTCGCGCACCCGTCATCACGGCGTGGTCGGCACCGGGCAGCGCGCTCCTCATCACGCTGTTTCCGCAGCTGCCGCTGGGCGAGGCCGTCGGGGCCTATCTCACCGCGGCCGCCATCCTGCTCGCCATCGGCCTGTCCGGCTCACTCGAACGCATCATGGCCCACGTGCCGACAGGGATCGCCAGCGGCATGATGGCCGGGATCCTCGTGCCGTTCGGGATGAACGCGTTCAGGACGGCCGGCACGCTGCCGCTGCTGGCGTTCGGCATGATCGCCGCGTACCTCGTGTTCCGCCGCGCGGTGCCGCGCTACGGCGTCGTGCTGCTGCTCGTCGCCGGCACCGGCATCGCGTGGCTGTCCGGCGCGACGCATCTTGCCGCCGTCCGCTTCGGGTTCGTCGTGCCTGCGGTGATCGCGCCCGCGTGGAGCTGGACCAGCACGTTCAGCCTCGCGCTGCCGCTCGTGCTGGTGACGCTCACCGGCCAGTACCTGCCCGGCATCGCGGTGCTGAAGACGTCCGGCTACGCCACGCCGGCGCGGCCGGTGATCGTCACGTGCAGCCTCGTGTCGCTGGCGATCGCGTGCACAGGCGGCATCACGATCGCGCTCGCCGCCATCACGGCCGCGATGTGCACGAGCCGCGACGCGCACGAGGACCCGCGCCGCCGCTACGTGGCCGGCATCGCCAACGGCGTGTTCTACCTGCTCGCGGGCCTGTGTGGCGGTTCCATCGTCATGCTGTTCGCCGCGCTGCCGAAGGAACTGATCGTCTGCCTGGCGGGACTGGCGCTGCTGGGCGCCATCGGTTCGAACCTCGCCGGCGTGATGGCGGCCGAGGACCACCGCGAAGCCTCGGTGATCGCCTTCCTCGCCACCGCGTCCGGCATGACCTTCCTCGGCCTCGGCGCCGCGTTCTGGGGCGTCGTCATCGGCATGGCGGCGCACCGCATCCTGCATCACCCCACGACAACACATCCATAAGGAGACAATCGCATGCGGCACATCGACATCCACGCACTGGCCGACGGGGCCAGGTTCAACCGCTTCCACGCCGGCATCCTCGCGTGGTGCGCCCTCATCATCATCTGCGACGGCTACGATCTCGCCGTGGCCGGCATCGCGCTGCCCTCGATCATGAAGCAGATGGGCGTGACGGCGCAGAATGCTGGCTTCATGGTCAGTTCCGCGTTGTTCGGCATGATGTTCGGCGCGATCTTCCTCGGCACGATCGCCGACCGCATCGGCCGGCGCCACGCCATCGTCATCTGCCTCGCGCTGTTCAGCGTGTTTACGGCCGCCGCGGGCATGAGCAGCGATCCGTACGTGTTCAGCGCGATGCGCTTCCTCGCGGGCCTCGGCATCGGCGGCGTGATGCCGAACGTGGTCGCCCAGATGACGGAATATTCGCCCAGGCGCATCCGCGCGACCATGGTCACGCTGATGTTCAGCGGCTACGCGGTGGGCGGCATGCTGGCCGCGCTGCTGGGCAAGGGATTGATCGAGCAGCACGGCTGGCAGTCCGTGTTCCTCGCGGCCGGCGTGCCGGTCCTGCTGATTCCGTTCATCCTGAAAAGCCTGCCGGAATCGATGACTTTCCTCGTGCAGCGCAAGCGCCTGGCCGAATTGCAGCGCACGCTCGCGCGCATGGAGCCGTCGTACCGCGCGCAAGCCGGCGACCGCTTCGACCTGCCCGTCGCGGACCGCGCGCAGGGCGCCCCGATCGGACAGCTGTTCCAGGACGGCCGCGGATTCTCCACCGCGATGTTCTGGATCGCCTTCTTCATGTGCCTGTTCATGGTGTACGCGCTGAGCTCCTGGCTCGCCAAGCTGATGGCCGGGGCGGGCTACAGCCTCGGGTCGGCGCTGACCTTCGTGCTCGTGCTGAATTTCGGCGCCGTCGTCGGCGCCGTCGGCGGCGGCTGGCTCGCCGACCGCTTCCACATCAAGTACGTGCTGGTGGCGATGTATGCGCTGGCCGCCGTCTCGATCACGCTGCTGGGTTATCCGGTATCCACGCCGGCGCTGTTCGTGCTCGTCGGCCTCGCCGGGGCGTCGACGATCGGCACGCAGATCGTCACCTACGCCTATGCCGGCCAGTTCTATCCGACCGCGATCCGTTCGACCGGCATCGGCTGGGCCTCCGGCGTGGGCCGCGGCGGCGCCATCCTCGCACCGATCGTCATCGGCACGCTCGTCGGCATGGCGCTGCCGCTGCAGCAGAACTTCCAGGCGATCGCCATCCCGGCCGTCATCGCCGCCGTATCGGTCGCACTGATCCGCCACGGGCGCTCGGCGTCCGCCGTGCCGCAGCACACCGGCGCCGTCGCCGAAGCCTGACCGGATTCCCTCACACACGTTTTTCATGGGTGCGCAGCATCCAGGGCGGAGCCTTGCCTCCGCCCGAACAACAACCAACAGGAGACATGATGAAAAAGGCAGTAGCGATCGCCCTCGCGGCGGGTCTGGGAGCGGGCGGCGCGCAGGCGCAAAGCCAGGTGACGGTGTACGGCATCGTCGACGTGGCGCTGGCGCACATGAACAACGCGGACGCGGCGGGCCACGGCGTAACGCGCGAACCGTCGCTGACGGGCAGCCTGCCGTCGCGCATCGGCTTGCGCGGCAGCGAGGACCTCGGCGGCGGTCTCTCCGCCGTGTTCAACCTGGAGAGCGGCTTCAATCCGGACGTCGGCGCGCTCGGGCAGGGCAGCCGCCTGTTCGGACGCCAGGCGTGGGTGGGCCTGCGCGGCCGCTGGGGCATGTTGCAGCTGGGCCGCATCCTCAACATGACGTATCTCGCCACGATGAAGAGCGACGTGCTGGGACCGAACCTCTTCTCGATCAACAGCATCGATTTATATCTACCGAACGCGCGCAGCGACAACGCGATCGGCTATCTCGGCACGTTCGACGGGGTGACGGTCGGCGCCACGTGGAGCTTCGGGCGCGACGCGTCGGCGGCCGGCGGCCCGTCCGCCACCGGCTGCGCGGGCGAGGTGCCGGGCAATGCGCGCGCCTGCCGCCAATACACGGCCCTGCTGGGCTATGACACGACGGCCTACGGCATCAATGCCACGTACGACAAGCTGTACGGGAACACGGGCGCGGCGGGTGGGCTGACGGACAGCGCGCACTACGACCGCCGCATCACGGCCAACGGCTGGATCATGGCGGGCAAGACGAAGATCGGCGCCGGCGTCATCGACCGCAAGACGGATGCCGCGTCGGGCATCGCCGAATCCGACCTGTTCTACCTCGGCGCGAGCATCCCGGTCGCGCCGCGCCTGACGCTGGATGCCCAGGTGGCGCGCAAGAACGTCAAGGGCTCGCCCGATGACACGAACCTGGCGGTCGCGCGCCTGACGTATGCGCTGTCGGTGCGCAGCGCCGTATATGCGGGCGTCGGCCGCATGGACAACCACGGCGCGGCCGCGATCGCGCTCGATGCCGGCGGCACGACGGCGCCGGGCAAGGCGCAGAGCGGGGTGATGGCGGGGTTGCGGCACGCGTTTTGATGGCGGCAAGGCGGCAGGGTTGCTGCCGCCTTGCCCCGGTCAGCCGGCGAGGAAGGACACGAGGGCCCCGGCGAACTGCGGTGCCGCTTCGATGCTGGAGATGTGGGACGCCGCCAGCGCGGCGAGGCACGCGCCGGGAATCCGGTCGCGCATCCAGCCGGCGTCGGCGACGGTGGTGACCGGGTCCGCGGCGCCGGCGATGATCAACGTGGGAACGGCGATGGTGCCGATCGCGCTGCGCAGGTCGGCGTCCGCCAGCGCATCGCAGCAGGCCGCGTAGCCTTCCGCATCCTGCTCGCGCAGCCGGGCGATCATGCGCGCGACCACGTGCGGTTCGCGTGCAAGGAAGGCGGGCGTGAACCAGCGCGCCGCGGCGCCGTCGGCCACGCCATCCATGCCGCCGTCCCGCACCTGGGCGGCGCGCGCGGTCCAGCCCTCGTGCGTGCCGATGCGCGCCGCGGTGTTGGCCAGCACGAGCCTGTCCAGCCGCCGCGGCGCGTGGATGCCGAGCCACTGGCCCGTCATGCCGCCCATCGAGATGCCGCAGAAGTGCGCGCGCGGAATCGCCAGCGCGTCGAGCAGGCCGACGACGTCGCGGCCGAGGCGTTCGAGCGTCACAGGCATCGTGCCGCGCCGGGACAGGCCGTGGCCGCGCGTGTCGTAGCGCAGCACGAAATAATCGCGGGCCAGGACCGCGGCCTGCGGATCCCACATCGACAGGTCCGTGCCGAGGGAGTTCGACAGCACGATGCACGGTCGCGCGGGATCGCCGTCGGTCCGCACGTGCAGGCGGACGTCGTCTATGTCAACGTACCTCATCGTTTACCCCTGGTCGCCGCCGCCCACGGGCAGGACGGTGCCCGTGATGTACGACGCTTCGCCCGAGGCGAGGAACAGGATGGCGGCGACCTGCTCGGCTATGGTGCCGTAGCGGTGCATCAGGCTCGTCGCGATCGTCTGGTCGACGATGTCCTGGTACCACGTTTGCTCCTGCTCGCTCAGCGCCTTCGGATTGCGCGGCACCTTGCGCGGCGGGGCTTCCGTGCCGCCGGTGGCGACGGCGTTGACGCGGATGCCGTCCTGCGCGTGCTCCATCGCGAGGCTGGCCGTCAGCGCGTTGATGCCGCCTTTCGCGGCCGAGTAGGGGATGCGGTAGATGCCGCGCGTGGCCACCGACGACACGTTGACGATCGCGCCGGCCTGCGCGGCCATCATCGCCGGCAGCACCGCGCGGCAGCACCACAGCGTCGGGAACAGCGAGCGGCGGATCTCGGCCTCGATCTGGTCCGGATCGTATTCCTGGTAGGGCTTGGCCCAGATCGTGCCGCCCACGTTGTTGACGAGGATGTCGATGCGGCCGCAGGCCTCCAGCGCGCGTGCCGCCAGCGTGGCCGCGCCGGCCCACGTCTCGAGGTCGGCCTCGACGACGAGGGGTTGCGTCCCGGTCTCCCGGGCTACCTCGTGCACGAGCGGCGAACGGTCGGCCAGCACGAGCCGCGCGCCTTCCGCGGCCGCCGCCAGCGCCACGCCGCGGCCGATGCCCTGGGCGGCGCCGGTGACGATCATGACCTTGTCCCTGAAACGGTCCGGATGCATCATGCCGTCACCCCCGCCGTGCTCGTGGCCGAGAACTTCTCGAAGTGGAACGAGTTCGGTTTCACGCCGATGCCGTCCAGCCAGCCGCGCACCGCGTCGACCATGGGCACGGGGCCGCACAGGTAGACGTCGACGTCGCCGCCATTCATCCAGTCCGGTTCCACATGCGCCGTGGCATAACCCTTGCGCGCATGCGTGCTGGACGCCGCCGCGACGCAGGTCACGTACTGGAACTGCGGGTGCGCGGCCGCGATGCAGTCCAGTTGCGCCAAGCCGACCAGGTCGTGGTCGTTGGTCACGGCGTAGACCAGGCGTACCGGATGCGGGAACCCTTTGGCCGCCAGCACATCGAGCATGGACAGGAACGGCGCGATGCCGGTGCCGCCGGCCAGCATCAGCACGGGACGGTGCACGGGCCGCAAATAAAAGCTGCCGTACGGACCGGAGAACGAGACCGGCTGACCCGATTGCGCCTGGCCGGTCAGCCAGGTGCTCATCAGGCCATTTGGTACGTTGCGCACCACGAAGCTGGCTTGTTCCGCGCCCGGCGCGGAAGCGAATGAATACGAGCGCGTCTGGTCCGTGCCCGGCACCGTCACGTTCACGTATTGGCCGGGCAGGAAGTCCAGCTGGTCGGGATGGTCCGGCGCAATCGAGAAACGGATCGTCGACGGCGACAGCTGTTCCACGGCGGTGACGGTGCCGGGGAAGTCGCCGACGCCCGTCTTGCACGCGGCCGACGTGGCCGGAATGCGCACGACGCAGTCCGACGTCGGACGCATCTGGCACGCCAGCACGTAGCCGGCTTGTGCATCCTTCTCTTCGAGGGCATCCTCGATGTAGCTGTCCGGCGGCATGTCGTAGCTGCCGGATTCGCACAGCCCGCGGCACGTGCCGCAGGCGCCGTCGCGGCAGTCGAGGGGGATGTTGACCTTCTGGCGGTAGGCCGCGTCGGACAGTTTTTCGTTGGGGTTGCAGCTGATGAAGCGCGTGACGCCGTCCTCGAACTGCAGTGCGATCGTGTGGCTCATGACCGTCTCCTGCTTAGATGTGATAGATGTCGATCACCTGGCTGATGTAGTCGTTCTTCAGCACGACGTACTTGTCCAGGATCTTCGGCGCCGGACCGGAAAAGTCGATCACGTAGCGCGACATGCCGAAATAGCTGTAGTTGGTGTGGTAGCGGTGGCTCAGCGTGTGCCAGTTGAAGCGCACCGTGTGGCGGCTGCCGTCGACCTGTTCCAGTTCCACGTTGGCGATGTTGTGGCTCGTGCGCGTATCGGGAATCGTCGCGCTGGAGCGTTCCGTCTTGATGCGGAAGACGCGGTCCTCCAGCCCCTGGCGGTTCGGGTAGAAGATCAGCGAGATTTCCCGCTCCGGGTCCTGGACCAGCGTGCCGTCGTCGTCCCACGACGGCATCCAGAAGCGCGCGTTCGCGTCGTAGCACTGGAGCCAGTCGTCCCATTGCTCGTCGTCGAGCAGGCGCGCTTCGCGGTAGAGGAAGGATTGAATATCCTCGATCGCGGGTTTGGTGAATGCGCTCATTTCGCCTCTCCTTTTGCTTCGAACGCCTTCTTCATCACGTCGAGCCAGTAACGGTGCTGGATCGTGTAAAGGCCTTCGTCCTCCGTGCGCACGCCGCTCATGACGGGCGCGAGGCCGATGTCCTGCGCCGCGTCGTCCGCGCCGTGAATCCAGTGCCTGGCGCCGCGGCACATGTCGTTCCACTGCATCGCGGCGCCGTTGTAGCCCTGCTGGCAAGCGCGGAATTCCTCCAGGTCGTCCGGCGTCGCCATGCCGCTGACGTTGAAGAAGTCCTCGTACTGGCGGATGCGGTGCGCGCGCGCATCAAGCGATTCGCCCTTCGGCGCGATGCAGTAGATCGTCACCTCGGTCTTGTCGACGGCGATCGGGCGCAGCACGCGGATCTGGGAACTGAACTGGTCCATCAGGTACACGTTCGGGTACAGGCACAGGTTGCGCGAGCGTCCGACCATCCAGTCCGCGGTCGCCTTGCCGTATTTTTCCGTGTACTCGGCGTGGTGCGCGAAGTTCGGGCGGTCTTCCGGATTCGCCCACTGCGACCACAGGAGCATGTGGCCATGCTCGAAGGCGTAGAAGCCGCCGCCCTGGCGGCCCCAGTTGCCGGCGTCCATGGCGCGGATCTTGTCTTCGCCCGCGGCCTGCTCCTGTTTGCGGTGGTTCGTGGTGGCCGCGTAGTTCCAGTGCACGGCCGTCACGTGGTAGCCGTCGGCGCCGTTCTCGGCCTGCAGTTTCCAGTTGCCCTCGAACGTGTAGGTCGACGAGCCGCGCAGCACTTCCAGCCCTTCCGGCGACTGGTTGACGATCATGTCGATGATCTTGCCGGCCTCGCCGAGGAAGGCTTCCAGCGGTTCGACGTCCGGATTCAGGCTGCCGAACAGGAAGCCCTTGTAGTTGGCGAAGCGCGCCAGTTTCTTGAGGTCGTGCGAGCCTTCCTTGTTGAAGCATTCCGGATAGCCGGCCGATTCCGGATCCTTCACCTTCAGCAGCTTGCCGCTATTGTTGAAGGTCCAGCCGTGGAACGGGCAGGTGTACGTCGCCTTGTTGCCCCGCTTGTGGCGGCACAGCTGGGCGCCGCGGTGGCTGCACGCGTTGATGAACGCATTCAGCTCGCCGCTCTTGTTGCGGGCGATGAACACCGGCTGGCGGCCGATGTGCGTCGTGTAGTAATCGTTGACGTTGGCGACCTGGCTCTCGTGCGCCAGGTAGATCCAGTTGCCCTCGAAGATGTGCTTCATCTCGAGCTCGAACAGGGCCTCGTCGGTGAAGGCGCTGCGGTGCAGGCGGTGGTCGCCCGTTTGCGCGTCTTCGATCATGTAGTCGTCCAGCCGTTTGGGCTTGAACGCGTCGACAGGAACGATCGGGATCATGGCGGTGTCCTCAGGCGGCGGCGCGCGGACGGTCGACCTGCGTGGTCGGCGCGGCGGCGGTGTCGTGGTACAGGTGGAAGTCGAAGTCGATCGACGCGAACGGCTTGTCGACACGTTTGGCGTCCAGCTGCGCCGGGTCGTCGATCCGGTTCACGGGCGGCACGAGGCCCGGGCGGCTCGCGAACGCGAAGTCGTCCCACAGGTATTCGTCGCCGTCGATGTTGATCTGCGTGGTCAGCTTGCGATGGTCCTTGCTGCTTACGAAGAAGTGGATGTGCGCCGGGCGCTGGCCGTGGCGGCCCAGCAGGTTCAGGAGCTGCTGCGTCGTGCCGTCCGGCGGGCAGCCGTAGCCGACCGGGATGATGCTGCGGAACTGGTAGCGGCCCTGGTCGTCCGTGACGATCGTGCGGCGCAGGTTGAACGGCGCCTGCGTCTGGTCGAAGAACGAGTAGTTGCCCGTCAGGTTCGCGTGCCACACCTCGACCTTCGCGCCCGGCAGCGGCTTGCCCTGCTGGTCGAATACGGTGCCCTGCATGAACAGGACCTCGCCCTTGTCCGCTTCCGTGCCGTCGTCCAGGCGGGCGAAGCCCACGCTTTCCGGCGCGCCGGCCACGTACAGCGGGCCTTCGATGGTGCGCGGCGTGCCGCCTTCCAGGCCGGCCTTCTGCTCCGCTTCGTCGGCGCGGATGTCGAGGAAGCGTTCCAGTCCCAGGCCCGCGGCCAGCAGGCCCAGTTCATTGGCGGCGCCCGCGGCCGACATGTAGGCCACGCCGTGCCAGAATTCGGTCGGCGTGATGTCGAGGTCCTCGATCGCCTTGCACAGGTCGCCCAGCAGGCGCAGCACCACCTGCTGCACGCGCGGGTCGGCGGGGCGGTCGGCGGCGTCCACGACCCAGCTGTGGGCCAGTCGTTCGATGTCTGCGTGGTTCATTTCAGGTCTCCTTTTTTAGGTTGGGTCAAATGTCGCCGTCGCGGACGGACGAGGGATGGCGGCACAGCGGCATGACGTCGATGTGCATGTAGGGGAACAGGGGCAGGGACGTCAGCAGCGTGTGCAGCTCGTCGACGCTGTCGACGTCGAAGATGCTGACGTTGGCGTACTGCCCGGCGATGCGCCACAGGTGGCGCCATTTGCCCTCGCGCTGCAGGCGCTGGGCGAGGTCCTTTTCGGCCTGCTTGAGCGCCGCGGCTTCGGCGGGCGGCATCGTCGCGGGCAGGTCGACGTTCATTCGGACGTGGAACAGCATGGTGGTCTCCAGTGTCTTTACTTGCGTTGCAGGCTGCGCAGCTTGTCGGTATCGATGTCGACACCGAGACCGGGCCCGGTCGGCACCTGCAGTTCGAAGTCGCGGTACACGAGCGGTTCGCGCAGCACTTCCTCGGTCAGCAGCAGGGGGCCGAACAATTCCGTGTCCCACTCCAGGTCGGCGAACGTCGCGCAGACGTGCGCCGTGGCCGCGGTGCCGATGCCGCCTTCGAGCATCGTCCCGCCGTACAGGCCGATGCCGGCCAGCCGCGCGACCGCCGCCACTTCCAGCGCCGCGAACAGGCCGCCGGACTGCGCGATCTTGACGGCATAGACGTCGGCGGCGTCCGCGCGGGCCAGCGCCAGCGCATCGACCGGGCCGTGCAGGGCCTCGTCGGCCATGATCGCGACGTCGAAGCGGCGCGCGAGGCGGCCCAGCATCGCCGTGTGATGGGCTTTCACGGGCTGCTCGACCAGGTCGACGCCGCCGGCTTCCAGCTGCGCGATGCCGCGCACGGCTTGCGCTTCGCTCCAGGCCTGGTTGACGTCGACGCGCACGCTGGCGCGGTCGCCCAGCGCACGCTTGATCGCCAGCACGTGGGCGACGTCGGCGTCCACGCTGCGCAGGCCGATCTTCAGCTTGAAGATGCGGTGGCGGCGGATCTCCAGCATGTGTTCCGCTTCCGCGATGTCCTTGGCCGTGTCGCCGCTGGCCAGCGTCCACGCGACCGGAAGCGTGTCGCGCACGCGGCCGCCCAGCAGGTCGGACAGCGGCACGCCCAGGCGGCGCGCATGCGCATCCAGCAGCGCCGTCTCCAGCGCGCACTTGGCGAAGCGGTTGCCCTGGATGGCCTTGCGCACCTTCGCCATCGTTTTTGCCGGCTGGGCGGCGTCCATGCCGATCAGCAACGGGGCGATATGGGTGTCGATATTGGCCTTGATGCTTTCCGGGCTCTCTTCGCCGTAGGCCAGGCCGCCGATGGTGGTGGCCTCGCCCCAGCCCTGGATGCCGTCGGCACAGCGGACGCGCACGAGCACCAGGGTCTGCGTGTTCATCGTCGCGACGGACAGCTTGTGCGGCCGGATTGTCGGCACGTCGAGCAGGAAGGTTTCGATATATTGAATCATATTATTTGCGTATAATTCGCTGAGGTGAGGACACGATATTCCTGCAAATGACGGGCGTCCAACACCGTTTTGGTATGGTTTCAATACCCTATAGGTATCGAATATGGAATTAAGGCACCTGCGCTACTTCGTCGCGGTCGCGGAAGAACGCAACTTCACGCGCGCCGCCGAGCGCCTGCACATCGCCCAACCGCCGCTGAGCCGGCAGATCCAGCAACTGGAGGAAGACCTGGGCGTGACCCTGATCGAAAAAGGGGTAAGGCCGCTGCGCCTGACGGAAGCCGGCGCCTTTTTCCTGGCGCATGCGAAGCCGCTGCTCGACCAGGTGCGCGACCTGCGCACGATGACGCAGCGCGTGGGCAAGCTGGAACGGACGCTGTCGGTCGGCTTCGTCGCATCGACCTTGTACGGCCTGCTGCCGGACATCATCCGCCGCTACCGCGAGAACCACCCGGAGGTGGAGGTGACCCTGCACGAGATGACGACGGTGGAGCAGCTCAAGGCCTTGAAGGAAGGGCGCATCGACGTGGGCTTCGGGCGCCTGAAGAGCGAGGACACGAGCATCCGCCGCATCCTGCTGCGCGAGGAGCCGATGGTGGTGGCGCTGTTCCCCGGCCACCGCCTCGCGGAGAAAGAGGGCAAGCTGCGCCTGACGGACCTGATCCATGAAGCGCTGCTCGTGTATCCGAAGGCGCCGCGGCCCAGCTTCGCCGACCAGGTGCTGGCCGCCTTCCGCGAAGCGAACCTGACGCCGGACCATGTGACGGAAGTGCGCGAACTGCAGATCGCGATGGGCCTCGTGGCGGCCGGGCAGGGCATCGCGGTCGTGCCGGAGAGCGTGCAGGGCATGCATCACCGGAACGTCGTGTACCGGCGCATCGAGGACAAGCACGCGGTGTCGCCGATCTTCTTCAGCGTGCGCCACATGGACCGCGCGCCCGAGCTGGAAAACATGCTGGCCGCCGTGTATTCGGTCTACGACGATCTAAGCATCCCGCACGTCAGGGAAGCCTTGTGAAAGACAGGAACAAGGCGACCCTGATCGGGCTGACGGCCGTGCTGCTGTGGAGCGCCATCGTGGGCCTGGTCCGCCAGGTCAGCGTCCACCTCGGCCCCACGGGCGGGGCCGCGCTGATGTACAGCGTGGCGTCGGTATTCCTGCTGCTGTCGGTGGGCCACGCGCGGCTGCCGCGCCGCTACCTGGCCTGGGGCAGCCTGCTGTTCGTGACCTATGAGCTGTGCCTGTCGCTGTCGATCGGCTATGCGGACACGGCGCGCCAGGCCATCGAGGTCGGGATGGTCAACTACCTGTGGCCCACGTTCACGATCGTGGCAAGCATCCTGTTCAACCGGCAGAAGACAAACTTCCTGATCGTGCCGGGGTTCGCGCTGTCCATCGTCGGCATTTGCTGGGTGCTGGGCGGCGCGCAAGGCGTCGACCCGGCCGGCATGCTGCGCAACGTGCGCGCCAACCCGCTCAGCTATGGGCTGGCGTTCGCCGGCGCCGTGATCTGGGCCGCGTACTGCACGGTGACGGCGCGCATCGCGGAAGGGAAGAATGGCGTCACGCTGTTCTTCATCCTCGTGGCCGCGACGTTGTGGGGCAAGTACCTGCTGGAGGGCGGCGGCCCCATGGATTTCAGTCTCGAGGCTGTCGTCTACCTGCTGCTGGCCGCGGGCGCCATGGGCTTCGGCTACGGCGCGTGGAACGTCGGCATCCTGCACGGGAACGTGACGGTCCTGGCCGGCGCGTCGTACTTCATCCCCGTGCTGTCCGCGGCGCTCTCGGCCCTCCTGCTGCGCGCGCCGCTGTCGCTCGCGTTCTGGCAGGGCGCGGCCATGGTCTGCGGCGGCGCCATCCTGTGCTGGCTCGCCACGCGCACCAATCGTACACGCTGATATCACGCGTTGCGGGTATGATGCTCATCGGTAACGTATCGTTGCCGAAGTCCGAAAGCATCCATGAAGTCCAGCCAGAAAATCGCCACCGCGCTCGTGCTCTGTGCCGCGGCCCTCGTTCCCCGTTTCTCCTTCGCCCAGTCCATCCCCGCGGCCATCCATGCGCAGGCCGCGCCACTGCCCGGCCCCTACGACGAACGCGGCTGGCTCGACCGGTTCTACGCGCCGCGCAAGTACGCGCCCGCGTGGAATCCGCAGACCGCCGCCGCCGCGCTGTGGGTGCTGCGCCAGGCTCCCGTACAGGGCCTCGATCCGCAGGATTACGGCGCCGACGACCTGCAGCAGCAGCTGCGATCCGGCCATGCCGATCCGGCCCGGTTCGACGTCGCGCTGACGACGGCGATGCTGCACTACCTGGCCGACCTGCGCGTGGGGCGCGTGCGCTCCGAGTACCACACCGGCAAGTCGGACGCGCGCCTCAAGCGCTACGATCCGGTCGAGCGCCTGCGCACGGGACTCGCGGCCGGCAAGCTGCGCGACGCGGTGCAGGCGGCCGAGCCGCAGCTGCCGCTGTACGCGCAGGTCAAGGCGGCGCTGGCGCATTACCGCGAGCTGGCGCAGCAGCCGTATCCGGCGCTGCCGGTGCCGCAGGCGAAGGTCAAGCCGGGCGGGGCGTACGCGGATACGCAGGCGCTGTTCGAGCGCCTCGTGCTGCTGGGCGACCTGCCGGCCGACGCGGCGCCGCCGGCCGAGGGCATCTACGGCGACAAGCTGGAAGAGGGCGTGCGCCACTTCCAGGCCCGCCATGGGCTGGAGGAAGACGGTGTGCTGGGCCGCGGCACGGTCAATGCGCTCAACGTGCCGCCGGCGCAGCGCGTGCGCCAGCTCGAACTGACGCTGGAGCGTTTGCGCTGGCTGCCGGATTTCGGTCCCGGCCCGCTGATCATCGTCGACCTGCCGGCCTACCGGCTGTGGGCGCTGCAGAACGGCAGCACGGAGGCGCCGCTGGAGATGCGCGTCGTCGTCGGCTCCGCCGTCAGGACGGAAACGCCGCTGTTCGTCGGGCAGATGCGCTACCTCGAATTCAACCCGTACTGGAATGTCCCGCGCAGCATCCTGGAAAAAGAGATCCTGCCGAAGCTCGCGCGCAATCGGGCGTACCTGAAGCAGCATGACATGGAGACGGTGCCGCCCGACGCGAGCGTGGCGGACCTGAAGGCAGGGCGGGCGCGCGTGCGCCAGCGCCCGGGGGCGAAGAATTCGCTGGGACCGATCAAGTTCGCGATGCCGAACCCGATGGACATCTATCTGCACTCGACATCGGCGCGCGAACTGTTCGAACGCAGCCGGCGCGACCTGTCGCACGGCTGCATCCGCGTCGAGCATCCGGCCGCGCTGGCGCAGTACGTGCTCGGCGGGCAGCGCCAGTGGACGGCGGATGCGATCCAGGAAGCGCTGCAGCCGGGGCCGACGAAGCACGTCGACCTGGCTCGTTCGATTCCCGTGGTGCTGTTCTACGCGACCGCCATCGTCGACAGCGAGGGCGGTGCGCGCTTCGCCGCGGACATCTACGGCCGCGACGTCAAGCTGGAACAGGAACTGGCGGCACGCCGCCAGTCCTCGAACATCAGCGCGCCGACGTCAGCGCCGCGTCACCCCAGGTAACCGGCAGCTGCTCGTTGGCGCCGCCCGTGCTCTTCGCCACGAGTTCGATCAGCTTGACGCCGCCGACGTCCACGCTCAGCGCCTGCGCCGGCTGGCCCCAGCGCAGCGCACGGCTCTTCGCCAGCAGCTTGCCGTCGCCGTAGACCAGGAACGTCACGCCGTTCTTGCGGTCCTGCGCGGAATCGTCGACGCCGACCTTCGTCTCCAGGCGGCGGTAATCGTGGTTGCGCACTTCCAGGCGCGAATTGGCCAGGATGCCGATGCCGGCGTCGTAGCGCTTGCCCCCGATCTGCAGCCACTGGCCGTACGGCGTGCTGTCCGCGCGCGCGCCGCCGAAGCCGGCGTACATCGGGCGTTCGCCGCCGCCCTTGGTGCCGCTCCAGCCGAACGACGAGCGGAACACGGTCGGATCGGCCGTGGGCTTGGTCACGCCGTCGACGGCCGGATTCACGCTGCCCGGCTGCTCCGACAGGTACAGGCCGTCCGCCAGCGCGCGTGCGCCCTGGACGCGGAAGATGCGCGTCTCGCGCGGCGCCACTTTCACTTTGGTCTCGTTCGTGAACGAAGAAGCTTCCTTCGACCACAGGTCGGTCAGCGTGATCTTGCCGTCCTTGCGCAGCTTGAGGTGCTCGGCCGTCAGGTCGGCGTCGATGGCCGCGAGGCCGCGGTTGAAGATGGCGACGGCCTTGTCGCCCGACGCGAGCGTCTTGACGAGGATTTGCACGTCGTCCGCGTCGTACGCGAGCACGGCCTGGTTGCCGGCCGGGTCCTGGTTCAGCGCGATGATGTCGGCGTTGCCGAAGATGTCCATCAGCGCCTGCGGCGTCGTGCGCAGGTCGGCGCCCGTCATCAGCGGCGAATTCAGCATGGCCCACAGCGCGAAGTGCGATTTCGCCTCGGTCAGGTGGTTCGCGTCGAAATCGCCGGCGCCGATGTACAGCATGTCGGGATCGTTCCAGCTGCCCGGATGGCCGTACAGTTCGCGCCGCGCGGCGCTGTCGTAATTACTGAGCAGGCGCGGCCAGTTCGGGCGGATGTCGTCGCTCGTGCGCGAGAGGTTGCCGAAGTTCTTGCCCCAGGCGCGCACGTCGGCCGAGCCCCACACGCACAGCGACAGCAGGTAGTCGCCGTCCGGATTGCTGCGCTTCAGCGCCTCGTTGATCTGCGTGAATTCCGCCTGCACGGCCGGGATGTCCGAGCGGGCGACCGATTCCAGGTCCAGCACGGGCTTCAGCGCGCGGTAGTTGCCCGTCTTGACTTTCGGGCTGTCCGCGCCGTACGCGCGCAGGCCGCAGCCGTCGACCTTGATGAAGTCGAAGCCCCAGTCGCGGAAGAACAGGCCGATGTCCTGGTCGATGTGGCCGTACAGGCCCACTTCGCGTTCGAGCACGCTGCCCTTCGGCAGGTTCGGGTCGTCGCCGCCGTACGCCTGCGAGCACGTATTGCGGCCCAGGTCCGAGTAGATGCCGGCTTTCAGGCCCATCGCGTGGATCTTGTCGGTGAACGGACGGAACCCGCCGTCGACGGCGGACGGGAACCGGTCCGGGCGCGGGATCAAGTGGCCGTCCGGCTGGTTGCGGCGCAGCGCCCAGCCGTCGTCGATGTTGACGTAGCGGTAGCCCTTGGCTGCCAGGCCGCTGTCCACGAGGCGCTGGGCCGCGCCCAGGACCTTCGCCTCGTCGATGTCGGTGCCGAACGCGTTCCAGCTGCTCCAGCCCATCGGCGGCGTGCCCGCATGGCCGGCGGTGTAGGCGCTCCAGCGCGCGGTCGGCGCGAGCGGATCGGTGGCGGCATGAGACAAGGCTGCGGCGAACAACAGGGGAATCAGGGCGAGGCGAGGCTTTTGCATCGGGATTTCCAGTGTGAGATGTGGACGTAATAGCAGATTATGCAAAGCGCCGGAGCGTTCGACAATTATTAAATGTGTCATCCGGTATATCAATTTCGGCAGGGTTGGGGCATATGTTAAAGTGACATCATTATTCCGGGTGTCCCATGAATCTGTTCGAACATCTGGCCTTGCTGGCCGTCCTCGTGCTGGCCGCCGGCTTCCTGTCCCTGAGCGAAATCGCGCTGGCGGGCGCACGCAAGATCAAGCTGAAACTGCTGGCCGAGGCGGGCGACGAGCGCGCGCACAAGGTGATCGCGCTGCAGGCGCAGTCGGCCGACTTCTTCGCCGCGTCGCAGATCGGCCTGAATGCGATCGCCATCCTGGGCGGTATCCTCGGGGAGGGCGCGCTGCGGCCGTTTTTCCTGGAATGGCTGACGCTCTTCTACGACGGGCCGGGCCGCGACAATGTCGCGTTCGCGCTGTCGTTCGTGTTCGTCACGACGCTGTTCGTGCTGTTCGCCGACCTGATGCCCAAGCGCCTCGCGATGATCGCGCCGGAGAGCACGGCGATGGCCGTCGTGCGGCCGGTCATGGTCGTCATCCGCGTGTTCAAGCCGCTGTCCTGGGCGCTGAACAAGGTGGCGAACATGCTGTTCCGCGTATTCGGCGTCGACACGACGCGCGAGGACCGCATCACGTTCGACGAGATCTCGGCCGTCGTGGAAGCGGGCGCGCAGGCCGGCGTGCTGCAGAAGCAGGAGCAGCACTTCATCGAGAACGTGTTCGAACTGGAATCGCGCGCCGTCACGTCGACGATGACGACGCGGGAAAACGTCGTGTTCTTCACGCTGAACGAAGCCGAGGACAGCATCCGCCAGAAGATCGCCACCCACGCGCTGTCGAAATTCCCGGTGTGCGACGGCGTGATCGACCGCGTGATCGGCTACGTGGACACGCGCGACATCCTCGTGCAGCTGTTCAACCGGCAGTCCCGGTTCCAGCTGAACGAATCGAGCATCCGCAAGGTCCTGATCATTCCCGATTCGCTGACGCTGTCCGAACTGCTCGACCGCTTCCGCGCCACCAAGGAGACGTTCGCCGTCGTGATCAACGAGTACGCGCTCGTCGTCGGCGTCGTCACGCTCAGCGACATCATGGTGACCGTCATGGGCAAATGGGGCGCGCCGCTGGAGGCCGACCAGCAGGCCTTGCAGCGCGAGGACGGTTCCTGGCTGATCGACGGCAGCACGCCGGTGGCGGACATGAAGCGGGTGCTGGAGCTGGACGCGCTGCCCGAGGAAGAGCACTACGAAACGGCGGCCGGATTCATGATGTACATGCTGCGCAAGGTGCCCAAGCCGACGGACAGCGTCGAATACGAGGGCATGCGGTTCGAGGTGCTCGACGTGGACCACTACCGCATCGACCAGCTGCTCGTGAAACGGGTCGGCGCGCGCGGCGCATCGTCCGCCACGCAGGCCGAGCCGCTGGAAGGTTAGTCGAGCACCAGGATACCCTGCAGCGACGAGATCCGCCCGGGGGCCGACCACGTGCCGGCCAGCCGGCGCTGCGCGTCGAACTCCAGCAACTGCCGTCCCTTGTGCCCGTTGTCCGGACCGTGTCCCTGCCAGTTCGCGACGAGCAGCCGGCCGTTGTCCAGCTGCTGGAAGCTCGCGTAGAAGAACGGCGCCACCTCCGCGGGCAGGTCGGCCGCGGCGCCGCAGCGCTGCTGCACGTTCCCGGCCGCGTCGAACAGCACCATCACGGCGCCATAGCCGCCCGACACGAGGGTGGTGCCGTCCGCGTTCCGTTCGGCCTTCCACGCATGCTCGAACTCCGGCACCGCGAAGCGGCGCCGCTCCGTCAGGTCCGGCGCCGTTTCGAGGATGTGGTCGTTGGTGCACAGCAGGTACGTGCCGTCTGGCGTCGGGCGCATCAGGCGGACGTAGTCGCCGTCGCGGCGCGCGCTGGCGACGACGCTCCAGTCGCGGTCCAGCGTCAGCACGTTGACGCCACCCGTGCCGTCCAGGTTCCAGCCCGTCACGAGCGTGTGGCCGTCGGGCCGGCGGTGCACGGCCGTGACGTCGGTCCAGCGCGCGCACGCGTGCAGTACGCGGCCCGATTCGATGTCCAGCTCGAAGAAACCGCGGTCGAAGCCGACCAGCGCGCGGGCCGCGTCGATCCGCTGCAGGTCGCGCGCGAGCGGGTAGGGGGACAGGTCCAGCGTCCAGTGGAAGGTGTCGGTGGCGGTGTCGACGAGCGACAGCTGTTGGCGGCCTTCGTCGATGGCGAGCAGGCGGCGGGAGAGTGTCTCGGTCATGTGCGTGAATTAGTTATCGATAACTTTGCGGAGTGTATGCGATTTTCCGGTCATCGACAATGGCGCCGCACATCGATGGCCTCCCGCTCCGCCCGGCACACGACCGGGTTAGCCTCGTCGCGGCTCCATTCGCACCAGCCGCCGTCATAGACGCCAATGCGCTCCCAGCCCATCAGCCACGCGTAGAAGAACGCCAGCGACGCGCGCCAGCCGGTGCCGCAATAAAACACCGTCGGCCGGCCCGCATGGATGCCGCTCGCCGCCCACATGCGCACGATGTCCGCCGCGGGTTTCATGCGCCCGTCGGCGTGGTGGAACGCGGCCATGCTGTTCACGTCGCCGTCCTCGCCGACGCGGCCCCACAGCGCGCCGGGGATGTCCCCGCGCGCTTCGATGTAGCTGTAGCCGGACGTCCGGCCGATGTATTCGTTCCACGTGCGTATGCTGGCCAGCGTGCCCTGTCCATGCCGCAGCAGGCCGCGCACCTGGTCCATGTCGAACAGGTAGTCCGGCCGCGCGGGGAAGGGCGCGCCGAAATCGTCCGCCGCGGGACCGGGACGCGGCGGCCCGGATTCGAGCGGCAGGCCGGCCCGCTGCCAGGCCGCGAACCCGCCGTCGAGCAGGCGGACGTCCTCGACGCCCGCGTACAGCAGCAGGTGCGCGACGCGCGCCGCCGCGAGGACGTTGCGGCCGTACAGGATGACGGTGACATCGTGGCGGATGCCGTGGGCGAGCAGTACCCGCTGGAGTGCCGCGTCGGGGACCTTGTTCCACAGCGGTCCGTGTTCGAACCACGTCGTGTCGAGGTAGCCGGCGCCGGGGATATGGCCGGCCGCGTAGGTATCCTGTGCGTCGCATCCCGCTTCGAACACCCGGGCTCTACCGCCTGCGAGCGTCGTCACCCATGAGGGCGTGACGAGATGACGCCAGCGGGGCAGGTCGCGGCGCCAGCCGAAAAGAGGGATGCTGTCCAAGGGCGAAGGCAGAGGGAAGTGGCGGAAGGACGTATGGTACAGGACCCGACCTCAGACATGGTCGATGGCGAGGAACCGTTCGGCGAAGCTGGCCGCGCTGAGGGGCGGCGACACGACGAAGCCCTGGATCTCGTGGCAGCCCTCGGCGCGCAGGAACTCGAGCTGCTCTTCCGACTCGACGCCTTCGGCGATGACTTGCAGGTTCAGGTTGGCGGCCATCGCCATGATCGCGCGCACGATCGCGCGGTCGCCCGCGTTCCGGGGCAGGTCGCGCACGAAGCTCTGGTCGACCTTGAGGCGGTCGACGGGCAGCTGCTTCAAGTAGGACAGCGACGAGTAGCCCGTGCCGAAATCGTCGACCGCCAGTTCCACGCCCATGGTCTTGATCAGGTGCAGCTTACCGATCGCGTCGAGGGTGTCGGCGACGAACGCGCCTTCCGTGATCTCCAGTTCCAGCCGGTGCGGCGGCAGGCCGGACAGGACCAGCGCAGACCGCACCTGGTCGACGAAATCGGCCTGGCGCAGCTGAACGACGGACACGTTGACGGCGATGCGCAGCGGCAGGCCGGTCCGGCCCCAGTCGACCGCCTGGCAGCAGGCCGCGCGCAGCACCCAGTTGCCGAGCGCGACGATGAAGCCGCTTTCCTCGGCGACGTTGATGAACTCCTGCGTGGGCACCATGCCCCGGCCGGGGCGGTCCCAGCGCACGAGGGCTTCGGCACCGACGATGCGGCCGTCCGCCAGCGAGCGCTGCGGCTGGTAGAACAGCTGGAACTCGCCGCCTTCGATCGCATGGCGCAGGCCCGTTTCCAGGTCCATCCGGTGCTCGACCTGGCGCGCCATCGAGCTGTCGAAGAACTGCCAGCCGTTGCGGCCGGAGGCCTTGGCGCGGTACAGCGCGGTATCGGCGCTGCGCACGAGGGCCTGGCAATCCAGCCCGTCCTGGGGATACAGCGCGATGCCCATGCTGAGGGTGAGATACAGCTCGCGGTCGTCGAACGCGACCTTGTCGGCGCAGGCCGCGTGGATGCGTTCGGCGAGGTGCTCCGCCCGCAGCGCCAGCCGGTGGCCGCCCTCGACGGCGATGGCGAATTCGTCGCCGCCCATCCGCGCCAGAACATCGGTCGGGCCGATGCAGTCGCGCAGCCGCTCGCCGATCCGCACGAGCACCTGGTCGCCGCGCCCGTGGCCGAGCGTGTCGTTGAGCGTCTTGAAGTTGTCGAGGTCGATCAGGACGAGCGCGACCATCGTCCCGTTGCGCTCCGCCAGCGCCAGCGCGTGGTTGACGTGGTCGACGAAGGCACGCCGGTTCGGCAGCCGGGTCAGCGGGTCGACGTGGACCGCCTGGAATAGTTGCAGCTCCGACTGTTTCTGGCGCGTGACGTCGACCGTGACGCCGCGCACCTGCAGGTGTCCCGTCCCCGACCCGGCCAGCATGACGTTGCTGAGCAGCCAGATCTCCCTGCCGTCCGGCGTCATGAGGTGATGCTCGACCGGCTTGAGCAGGCCCGGCCCGTCCATGTCCAGCACGGGCTCGACGGTCTTCCCGTCCGGCGTCGTGCAGAGGCGGTCGCGCCAGAACGCGGGGTCGCGGATCCACTCGCCGGCCTTGTAGCCCGAGATGGCTTCGGCGTTGCCGCTGACGTAGGTGAAGTGGAACGCCGGCAGTTCCGCCTCCCAGACGACGCCGTCGATGCCGTCGACCAGTTCCTGGAACCGGCGATGCGCCGCGTCCAACTGGGCGTTGCGGCGGGTGAGGTTGTGTTGTGTTTCCTCGAGGTCGGCCAGGCGCAGCCACAGGAAGCGCAGCAATCCCAGCAGCAACAGGGTGGACACGGCGCCGATGGCGGCCACTTCACAACTGCGCACGACCCACGGGCGCAGCACCTCGGCGAGGGCGACGCTCGCCACGGCGACGATATCCGCTTCGGGCAGGCTCGCATAGCCGATCAGGCGCGGCCGGCCGTCGATCATGCTGCGTTCCGTTTCGTACACGCCGGACGGTGCCTCGGCCAGTCTGTGGAACAGGCCCGTCGTGGCCACGTTGCGGTCCATGACGTCGGCCCCGAGCGGTGTCTCCATGATCACCCAGCCGTCGCGCCGCAGCAGCATGAGGCGGCTGCTGTCGCCCAGCCGCAGCGTCCGGTAAAAGCGGTCGAAATAGGCCATGTCGACGCCGAAGCCGCCGATCATCTTCAGCGTGCCGTCCGGATGGTCGACCCGGCGCGCGACGGGGATCGTCCATTTGCCGCTCGTGCGGGAGCGGATCGAGCGGGCGACATGCATGCCGCGGGCAGGGTGCGAGGATAGGTAGATGTAGTATTCGCGGTCGCGGCTGTCGATGGGCTGCAGCGGATACGTGGTGCTGCTGGCGCGCAGCCAGCCGTCCGCACCGATCAGGTTCAGGCTGGCGGCCTGCGGCGCCCCGTCCATCGCGGCGGCCAGGATGTCGTGGAGGTCGCGCTCGTCGGCCGGGGCGAGCACGAGGCCGCGCCGGTCGATCTCGTCGAGCGCCCAGCGCAGGCGGGTGTCCGCTTCGCCGAAGGTACGCAGGGCATGTTCGTCGAGCGTTGCGGCGATGTTGCGCATGTCCGATCCGGCCTGCGCCAGCGTGGAGCGGCGGTCCATGACGATCGCGGTCCCGGCCGACAGGATGTAGAGCAATGGCAGGATCAGCGCGAACAGCACCAGGCCGCGCCGCAGCTTGCGGATCGAGTTCAAGGCCATCGTCGTCCCTCCCCGTGGGAAAGCACAGCCTGTAAATATCATACACGCCGCCCAAGAAAAAAGGCTCCCGTCGGGAGCCTTTCTTTTGTGTCAACCCGCGCCTCAGACGGCGACGGTATCCGCCACGTCGCGGAACTCGCTGATCTGGTCGAAGTTCATGTAGCGGTAGATCTGGTCGGCGTTCTCGGTGAGCACGCCGGTGTGCGCCATGTACTCTTCGCGGGTCGGGATCTTGCCCAGCGTGGAGCAGACCGCGGCCAGTTCGGCCGAACCCAGGTACACGCGGGTGTCGATGCCGAGGCGGTTCGGGAAGTTACGCGTCGACGTCGACATCACGGTCGCACCCTTGCGGATCTGCGCCTGGTTACCCATGCACAGCGAGCAGCCCGGCATTTCCATGCGCGCGCCGGTGCGGCCCAGCGTGCCGTAGTGGCCTTCGGCCGTCAGCACCTGCTGGTCCATCTTGGTCGGCGGGGCGACCCACAGGCGGACCGGGATGTCGGTCTTGCCTTCCAGGAGTTTCGAAGCGGCGCGGAAGTGGCCGATGTTGGTCATGCACGAGCCGACGAACACGTCGTCGATCTTGTCGCCGGCGACGTCGGACAGCGTCTTGACGTCGTCCGGATCGTTCGGGCAGGCGACGATCGGTTCATGGATGTCGGCCAGGTCGATCTCGATGACGGCGGCGTACTCGGCATCCGCGTCCGGTGCCAGCAGGTCCGGCTTCGCGAGCCAGGCTTCCATCGCCTTGATGCGGCGTTCCAGCGTGCGGCGGTCCAGGTAGCCGTTCGCGATCATCCACTTCATCAGCGTGATGTTCGAGTTCATGTACTCGATGATCGGTGCCTTGTCCAGGTGAACCGTGCAGCCGGCGGCGGAGCGCTCGGCCGACGCGTCGGACAGTTCGAACGCCTGTTCGACCTTCAGGTTCGGCAGGCCTTCGATTTCCAGGATGCGGCCGGAGAAGATGTTCTTCTTGCCCTTCTTGTCGACGGTCAGCAGGCCTTGCTGGATCGCGTACAGCGGGATCGCGTTGACGAGGTCACGCAGGGTGACGCCCGGCTTCATCTCGCCCTTGAAGCGGACCAGCACCGATTCCGGCATGTCCAGCGGCATGACGCCGGTGGCGGCGGCGAAGGCGACCAGGCCCGAGCCGGCCGGGAAGGAGATACCGATCGGGAAGCGGGTGTGCGAGTCGCCGCCGGTGCCGACGGTGTCCGGCAGCAGCAGGCGGTTCAGCCACGAGTGGATCACGCCGTCGCCCGGACGCAGCGCCACGCCGCCGCGGTTCTCGATGAAGGTCGGCAGTTCCTTGTGCATCTTGACGTCGACCAGCTTCGGATACGCGGCCGTGTGGCAGAACGACTGCATCACGAGGTCGGCCGAGAAGCCCAGGCAGGCCAGGTCCTTCAGCTCGTCGCGGGTCATCGGGCCGGTGGTGTCCTGGGAGCCGACGGTGGTCATCTTCGGTTCGCAGTATGTGCCCGGGCGGATGCCCTGGCCTTCCGGCAGGCCGCACGCGCGGCCGACCATCTTCTGCGCCAGCGAGAAGCCGCGGCCCGAGTCGGCCGGATTCTGCGGCAGGCGGAACAGCGTCGACGGGGCGAGGCCCAGCGCTTCACGGGCCTTGGAGGTCAGGCCGCGGCCGATGATCAGCGGAATACGGCCGCCGGCGCGCACTTCGTCGAACAGCACGTCGGACTTGACCTTGAACTCGGCGATCGTTTCGCCGTTCTTCAGGGCCTTGCCGTCGTACGGACGCAGTTCGATGACGTCGCCCATTTCCATGTTCGACACGTCGACTTCGATCGGCAGGGCGCCGGCGTCTTCCATCGTGTTGTAGAAGATCGGGGCGATCTTGGTGCCGAGGCACACGCCGCCGAAGCGCTTGTTCGGGATGAACGGGATGTCTTCGCCGGTGAACCACAGCACCGAGTTGGTGGCGGATTTACGCGAGGAGCCCGTGCCGACCACGTCGCCGACGTAGGCGACCAGGTGGCCCTTGGCCTTCAGTGCCTCGATCTGCTTGATCGGGCCGATCTTGCCCGGCTCTTCCGGGTTGATGCCCGGACGCGGGTTCTTCAGCATGGCCAGCGCGTGCAGCGGGATGTCGGGACGGGTGGTCGCGTCCGGGGCGGGCGACAGGTCGTCGGTGTTGGTCTCGCCGGACACCTTGAAGACGGTGAGGGTCATGCTTTCCGGGACGGCCGGACGCGACGTGAACCATTCGGCGTCGGCCCATGACTGGATCACTTCCTTGGCGTTGGCGCTGCCCTGGTCGGCCAGTTCCTTGACGTCGTGGAAGTAGTCGAACATCAGCAGGGTCTTTTTCAGGCCCTCGGCGGCGACCTTGCCGACGACGGCGTCGTCCAGCAGGTCGATCATCGGCTTGATGTTGAAGCCGCCGAGCATCGTGCCCAGCAGGCGCGTCGCAAGTTCGCGCGAGATCAGCGGGCTGGTGTCTTCGCCGCGGGCGATCTTGTTCAGGAACGCGGCCTTGACCTTGGCCGCGTCGTCCACGCCCGCCGGGACGCGGTTCGTGACCAGGTCGACCAGGAAGTCTTCTTCGCCAGCCGGCGGATTCTTCAGGAGTTCGACCAGGTCCGTGGTCTGGGCTGCGGACAGGGGCAGCGGGGGCACGCCGAGGGCGGCGCGTTCGGCGACATGGGTGCGGTATGCGGCTAACATGGGAAGCTCTTTCAGTCGTTTTGAAAAGCAGGACAGCGGTTGCTGGCCCGGTACTGCCGATATTGTATCTCAAGTCTTCTATAAGACATAAGACGCAACTCGGTTAACGGTGAAAGCTGCCCGAAAGTGTGGCGCCGGCCCCTCAGGTGAGGGGCGTATCGACCTTCTTCAGCGTGCGCAGCACGAAGCTGGACTTGCTGTGGCGGATGCCCGGGATGTTGTAGATGCGCTCGCGCAGCAGCCGTTCGTAGTCGCGCGTGTCCTTCACGGCGATGCGGATGAAGTAGTCGTAGTCGCCGGAGATCAGCGCGGCTTCCAGCACTTCCGGGATCGATTCGAGCGCCTGGCCGAATTTGTACAGCGTCTCCTCGCTGTGGCTGTCGAGCGTCACCTGGACGATCACGGTGTCGTGGTAGCCGAGGCTCGCCAGGTCGACTTTCACCGTGTACGCCTCCAGCAGGCCGCTGTCCGTCATCCGCTTGATGCGGTTCCAGCACGACGTCGTCGACAGGTTCACGGCGCCGCTGATCTCCTGCAGCGGCGTGCGCGAGTCCTTCAGGAGGATAGCCAGGATCTGCAGATCGGCTGCATCGTAAATTTTTCTCTGATCGTCCATGATGGGTGAAAATCTTTCAGGAAATTGCCAGATTATAGCGAAAACCGTGAAGCACTTTCGGCGATAAGGTCGATAAAATTCAGGGATGAAAACACTTCCTCCCTTGACCGCCGCGCGCGTGCTGGTCGACACGCTGGTGGACTGCGGCGTCGACACCGTGTTCGGCTATCCCGGCGGCGCGGTCCTGCCGCTGTACGATGCGCTCGCCCTCGACCGGCGCATCCGCCACATCCTCGTCCGCCACGAACAGGCGGCCGTCCACGCGGCGCAGGGGTATGCGCGGTCGACCGGCCGGCTCGGCGTCGTGTTCGTGACGTCCGGCCCCGGTGTCGCGAACACGACGTCCGGCCTGCTCGACGCGCTGAGCGATTCGATTCCCGTGCTGTGCGTCAGCGGCCAGGTCGCGACCGGTGCGATCGGCACCAACGCATTCCAGGAGTGCGACGCGCTCGGCATCACGCGCACGGTCACGAAATGGAATACGCAGGTGCGCGACGCCGCGGCCGTCGCGGCCACGATCCGCACCGCCGTCGCGACGGCGCTGGGCGGCCGGCCGGGGCCCGTGCTGGTCGACGTGCCGAAGGATATCCAGGCGAGCCATGTGGCGGCGGCGCGGTCCGGTTCGTCCGCCGACGCTGTCCCTTCAAGCGTGCCGCAAGCCGCGCTCGAGCAGGCCGCGCACCTGATCCGGCACGCGCGCCGGCCCGTGTTCTACGGCGGCGGCGGCCTGGTCAACGCGGGCGACGCCGCCTGCGCCGCATTCGGCCGGCTCGTGCGCTGGAAGGATGCGCCGTGCACGCTGACGTTGATGGGGCTGGGCGCGTTTCCCGCGTCGGACCCGCGCTGGCTCGGCATGCTGGGCATGCACGGCACGCTGGAAGCGAACCTCGCGATGCACGAGGCGGATCTCGTCGTATGCGTGGGCGCGCGCTTCGACGACCGCGTCACGGGCAAGCTGGCGCATTTCTGTCCGGACGCGCGCATCGTCCACGTCGACGTCGATCCCGCGTCGATCGGCAAGGTCGTGCGCACGGACGTCGGCCTGGCGGGCGATTGCGCCGCCATTCTCGATGGACTGCTCGGGATGCTGGACGCTGTCGATCCCGCGCCCGTCGCGGCGTGGTGGGACAGGATCGCGTCATGGCGCGCCGCGCGCTGCCTCGACGTGCCGGCGTCCAGCGCGGGCATCCTGCCGCAACGGCTGATGCGCACGCTGGCGGATCACGTTGCGCGGCGCGGCGCGATCGTGTCGACCGACGTGGGCCAGCACCAGATGTGGGCCGCGCAGTATCTCGGGTTCGAGCGTCCGCGGCGCTGGCTCACGTCGGGCGGCGCGGGCACGATGGGCTATGGCCTGCCGGCGGCGATCGGCGCCCAGGTCGCGCATCCGGAGGACCTCGTCGTGTGCATCTCGGGTGACGCGTCCGTGCTGATGAACATCCAGGAACTGGCGACGGCGGTGCAGCACCGGTGTCCCGTGAAGCTGGTCCTGTCGAACAACGGCTGCATGGGCATGGTGCGGCAGTGGCAGGAGCTGCATTACGAAGGGCGCTACAGCCACAGTTATTCGGAAGCGCTGCCGGACTTCGTGGCGCTGGCGCGCGCCTTCGGCTGGCAGGCGCGCCGCGTCGAGGATCCCGCCCAACTCGATGGCGCGGTGGCGGCGTGCATGGATGCGGAGGGGCCGTACCTGCTCGACGTGCGCGTCGAGCAGGCCGAGAACTGCTTTCCGATGATCGCCGCGGGGCGGGGGCATCACGAGATCCTGCTGGCGAAGGACCGCTGGTACGAGGCCTAGAGAGGGCGCAGCCACAGCGCCTGGCCGCCGGAAGCGGGCAGGTCGAGCTGCAGCACGGTGGCCGCGTCCACCGTGCGCGTGTGGATGCCGACTTTCGTGCGCGTCGGCGCGGCCGGGTCGTCCGCGTAGATCGTCGCTTCGTAGCGCTTGCCTTTCGGGAGGAAGTCGAAGCGCAGCGGGATGCGGCGCGCGTCGTTGTTCGTGATGCTGCCGACGAACCACTCGTCGCCCTTGCGCCGCGCGATCGTCACGTCGCGGCCCGGCGCGCCGTCCAGCACGCGCGTCTCGTCCCACGTGGTCGGGATGCGGTCCCAGAACGCCAGTTCCGGCTCGTCGTGCGAGCGGTCCGGCGTGTCGTACCAGTACAGCGTCTGCAGCGGGCTGTAATAGACGACCGCCAGCGCCAGCTGGTGCGCATGCGTCGTGCGGATGCGCGGGTCGTAGTAGCAGATCGTGTAGTCGGCCGCGCCGGCGAGGTAGCGCACGAACGGCAACACCGTGTTGTGCGTGGCGTCCGGCATTTCCTCGTTGCCGCGGATGCCTTCCGCCGTCAGGAGGTTGGGCCAGGTGCGCTGCTCGCCGGTGGGGCGCCAGTCATCGTGGATGTTGACCATGATGTTGGCGGCGGCCGCCTGCTGGATCGTCTTCTCGAGCCACGTCGTCCAGCGGTGCGAACCGACCTGCACGAAGCCGAATTTCACACCTGCGACGCCCCAGTCGCGGTAGGTCTGGAACAGCGTGTCGCCCTGCGCCATCAGGCCCTGCTGGTTCACGTACAGCCACACGCCGATGCCCTTGCTTTTCGCGTAGGCGATGATGCCCGGGAGGTCGAAGTCGGGAATCGCCACCTTCGTCGCGTCCGCGTCGAACGAGAACGCGTTGCCGTACCACTTGAAGTCGAACAGGACGTATTGCAGCTTGTGGCGCGCGGCGAAGTCGATGTTGGCCTTCGCGTCCTTCGTCGTCAGCGACATCACGCGCATGATCTTGCCCGGCTTGATCCACGACGTGTCGGCGATGCGCGACGGGGCGTTCAGGTTCAGGATGAAGTCGTTGTTCTCGATCAGCTGGCCGGGACGGCGCGCGATCATGATGCCGCGCCAGGGCGTGGCGAACGGCGAGACCAGGTCGGCCGGGTCGTGCATGGCCGTCACGATGGTGTCCGGCTTGTCGGGGCTCAGCTTGAACTTGGTGCGCGCGTAATCGACCATCTGGCCTTCGAGCAGGGCGACGGACAGGCCGTTCGGCAGCTGCAGCGTGAGCGGGCGCTCGGCCTGGTCCGGCCAGTTCGACAGGGGCATCAGCTGGTACGGACCCTGGGCCCAGCCGTGGAACCACGCCCGCGTGCCGGCGGGCAGGGCGAATTCCGTGTCTTCGCCGATGATGCGGTAGTACGTGCCTTTTTCGTTCTCGGGGAACGCGAAGCGCAGTGCCACGCCGGCGTCGTAAGCGCGCACTTCGACGGACAGTTTATAGGTCGGGTTGTCGTCCTTGACCAGGTCGACCGTGAGGGCTTCGTAATGGTCGCGGATGTGCGTGCGCTCGCCCGTGACGGGCGTCCACGTGCTGTCGTGGCGCGCGCGGTGCACGCCCGTCACGCGCAGGTTCTCGAACCAGCGCGCGTGATGGTCGACGGGCAGGGCCATCGCGTTCTCGGACAGGTGGTTGTCGAGGCGCAGTTCCAGCAGCGAGTCGCGGATGACGGTCTCGCCGTCGTAGCGCACGTTGTAGGACAGGGCGCGCTTGCCGGCCGCGTCCAGCTTCTGTGCCAGTTCGAGCACGATGTGGCCGTCGGGCGAGGCGACGCGTTCGATCATGTCCGCGGCGGCGGCGTGCACGGTCGCGGCGCACAGCCACACGGCGGCGAAAAATTGGCGCATGAGGTCTCCCATATTTGTTATCGATCACATGGTAGCAGATATCCGCTGCCGGATGCAATCGGTGCCTAATAGCTCTGCAGGCTCGGGAAGGCGTCGCTGACATCGCCGCGGGCGCGGGCGGCGCGTTCGTCGGCGAGGTCGCGCTCGAGGGTGGCGACGCAGGACGCCAGGTCCGCCTCCTTGCCGGCGACGGCGACCGTCCGCGCGGCGGCGCCGTCGACGCGCATCCACAGCGTCCGCTGGCGCAGGAACGTCCGCAACACGTCCATCATGGCCGGGGCGGGGATCTGCGCGGACGCACGGTCAGCCTTGTCCGGGTGTAGCGCGACGCTGAGTGCCGTTTGCGCGCCCGCGCCGATTTCCAGCAGGTGGGGGCGGGCCGGCGGGTCGTCCTCGCGCAGCCTGACCTTGCCGACCAGTTCGAGCTTTCTGGGGTCGACGCCCACGCCGAGGGTCAAGTGCAGGAATTGCCGGATGTCGCCCCCGGCCGGCATCGTCGCGAGCGTGCACTGTACGATACCGTGGTCGCCGGCGTCCATCCAGAACGCCAGCTGCTCTTGCGCCGGTGCCGGCTGGGCGAAGCAGGACGTCGCACTGAATACCGCAAGCAGGGCAAGCACCGGTCTCATTGTCTTCCTTTCATTGATCGCGGCGGCCAGTGTAATAAAAAGTCCGCGACAAAAGGTGGGGATATCGATAACATTGCACGTCCACTCATGGAGACGAACGTATGAAGCACAAGATGAAGCTCTTCCTGGCGGCAGCAGCGCTGCTGGGCGCGGCGACGGCGACGGCGGCACAGGCGGACGGCGTGTTCCGGCCCGGCGCGCTGTGGCCGGATGACAAGGGCGTGCACATCAACGCGCACGGCGGCGGCATCCTGCAGCATGACGGCGTGTATTACTGGTTCGGCGAGCACAAGGTGTCCGGCACGGCGGGCAACGTTGCCCAGGTCGGCGTGCACGTGTACAGCTCGCGCAACCTGACCGACTGGAAGGACGAAGGCATCGCGCTCGCGGTCAGCAACGACCCGGCCAGCGACATCGTCAAGGGCGCGATCATCGAGCGGCCGAAGGTGATCCGCAATCCGCAGACAGGGAAGTTCGTGATGTGGTTCCACCTGGAGCTGAAGGGCAAGCGCTACGACGCGGCGCGCTCGGGCGTGGCCGTCGCCGACAAGGTGACGGGGCCGTACGTTTACCAGGGCTCGTTCCGGCCGGACGCGGGCGCGTGGCCGGTCGACGTCAAGCCCGAAGACAAGGACCCCGCCACGTCCTTCCTCGCGCGCGACCACGCGGGCGGGCAGATGGCGCGCGACATGACCCTGTTCGTGGACGACGACGGCAAGGCCTGGCAGTTCTACGCGTCGGAGGAAAACCATACGATGCACGCATCGCGCCTGACGGACGACTACCTGCGTTCGGCGGGGCAGTATGCGCGCGTGAAGCAGAACGGCGACGACGAGGCGCCTGCCGTCTTCAAGCATGGCGGCAAGTACTACCTCGTGACGTCGGGCCTGACGGGCTGGGCGCCGAACGCGGCCAAGTCGTACGTCGCGGACGCGATATCGGGCCCGTGGCGGGCGCTGGGCAACCCGGTGCGCGGCACGCCGGAGCAGCAGAAGATCACGTTCGGCGGCCAGTCGACCTATGCGCTGACACTGCAGCGCAACGGCTGCACGCGGCATATCCTGATGCTGGACGTCTGGCGCAAGGAGGATGCGATCGACGGGCGCTACGTGTGGCTGCCCATCGAGTGGGAAGGCGGCAAGCCGGTCGTGCGGTGGCGCGACCAGTGGACGCTGGCGGACATGGACAAGCTGCCCTGCGACGGGCCGGGAGACTAAGTACGTCGACCAAAAAACGGACTTGCCGGGAGAGCAATACGGGCCGTGCGCTGAGCCGTTACGAACGGCCGGGTTCGGCCAGGAGCGGACGTCCGCAATGCCGCCTAGAGAATACTGACTTAAAGACCTATGATGAAGATATTATCTGTCATATGCGCTTTGGCTTAACGTTGGCCCTCTGGCTGAAATTTGGAACCGATCCGCCGCGGCGATATCGATACTGCGAGCATCTCGCTGGCGAACAGAGCGGAGGCGACAGTCCACTTTGGTCCAGGTTGTGTAAGAACGAAATTTCTGCCTGTTTTCAGGTGGTTCTTTACCCGAAAGAAGCGCAACCTAAGTGAAGCCCGAACTGGAGATATCGATGACCGTAAAAGTCTACCGCTTCGCGCAGTACCCAGTCGGCAATGACGTGACGTTGTCGCATGGTTACGCAACGATGGAATTCATCATCCTCAACAAACTGACTGCAGTGCCGGACAGCGAGATGGATGTAGACCCGGCGCACGTCGACCAGGAAGGGCGTTACCTGGGACTGAACAGCATCAATCCTACCTAGTCCTCCTGGCAAACCCAATATTTCAGTTGAAGCAACATTCGCCGTGCCTGGCCCTTTACGGTCTTCCGCAATCGGCCAGAAGCGGACCGTCAGACTTCAAGAAGCAACAGCATTGGAAACAGTTATGGACCAGTTCGACACCCTCAAAATGGCTAGCGGTGGACTAGCACTTGTTCTTGAGCCGTCGTCAACATGGGGTGAGTTTCCAGCTCATGTCGAGAAGTGGAAACGACGCTTGGGCGCAATGTCCCTGTCGAAAGCGGTTATCACATTCGATGAATGCATAGCAGAGGTCGCTGTAGCTGATGGCGAATTCTGGATCACCTATGATGATTTTCAGAGCAGCATTCAGCTCGAACCCAAGAAACCACGCTACAACAATATCGTGTCGCAATTACAAGCTGAACTTCGGCGTGGCGGCGATGACGCGAAGCGTTCTTGAGTTGGATATCGCAGAGTGTCCGCTCGGGGGCGGCCGGCGCTCGTCGCATGCACGTCGTAAAAAAATCTGAAGCAATCATGTCGATCCTGCCGCTCCTCGTACGTCGTTCAGAGACAACACCATTTCTAATGAGCGCAGGAGATTCACATGGCCTCATCGGTACTATTCATGTCAATGTCGCTCGATGGATATATTGCCGGTCCGAACGACGAAGTCGGCAATCCTGGCGGCGATGCCTTCGATCGGCTGCATGAGTGGTATGGGGACTTTTCCCGGCCGTCCGGGGCCGTCGGAGAATTGTGGGACGAGTGGAATACGCCTGGTTCGATATTGGCGGGTCGGCGGACCGTGGAGCAAATCGATCACTGGGGCGGTGACAATCACGGTGTCCCTATCTTCGTACCCAGCCACCGGCCGGCCGGCCCATCCGTCGCAAACTATCCGTTGGTGACGTATGTGCGGGACGGCATCGAGAACGCGATGGCTCGGGCGAAGGCCGCCGCCGGCAACCTGAACGTGCTGGTGCTCGGCGCGTACACGGCACGACGGGCACTTGAGGCTGGTGTGCTGGACGAGCTGCAGATCCATCAGATACCAGTGCTCTTCGGTGGCGGCCGGCGGCTGTTCGAGGTGTTGCCTTCACGGATCGAGCTGGAGATCGTCCGGGTAATCGACACACAGGATGCCACGCACATCCGCTATCGCGTTCGTCGCTGATGGCGGTACGTCGAAAGGTATTGTTAGAGCGACCAAGCGAACGGAGACACGATGGGACTTTTGACCTTCAGTATCAACCTGACCCTCGACGGCTGCGTCGACCACCGGGAAGGCATCGCCGACGACGAGACGCATGCCTTTTTCACCGACCTCATGGACGAGGCCGGGGCGATGCTGTGGGGCCGCGTCACTTACGAAATGATGGAGGCCTACTGGCCGGCGGTCGCGCGCGGCGCCGTCGACGCGCCGCCGGCGCTGCGCGCATGGGCGGACAAGCTGGAGGTCAAACCGAAGTACGTGGTGTCCTCGACCCGGTCCGACTTCCGCTGGACGAACAGCCACCATGTCACGGCCGACCTGCGTTCGAGCGTGCAGCAGCTCAAGGACGCGACCCCGAACGGCGTGCTCCTCGGCAGCGGCAAGCTCGCCGCCGCGCTGGAACGGCTGGACCTGATCGACGAATACCGGTTCCTCGTCCATCCCAGGATCGCCGGGCACGGTCCGACGCTGTACGACAGCGGACTGCCGGCCACGCGCCGGCTCGAACTGCTCTCCGCGACGCCGCTGCGCAACGGCGCGGTCGCCATGCACTACCGGCGCGTGGGCTGACCCGGCGTCATTCGATGCTCCACTTGTACTGCACGATGGACACCTTTTCCACCGGCGCGCCGGCCGACGTGCCCGGCGTGAAGCTGCAGCGGGAGAGGGCGGCCAGCGCGGCCTGGTCGAGTGCGGGGTAGCCCGACGACGTGCCGATCTCCGCCTTCCGGATGGCCCCATCGGCGCCGATCAGGAAGTTCAGCTTGACCAGGCCCATGTGCTTCGCCCGCACCTCGTCCGGCGGATAGGCCGGCCTCGGGCACGTCTTGAAATCGATCATGGCAGGCAGCTCGGCCGGATTCAGCGATGCCGACGGCAGCGCGTTGCCCGTCTGACCGGCATCGTAGCCAACCGGACGCAAGCGCAAGGTCACGTCCCGCTCGCGGTCGTCGTGTGCCCTGGTGACCGCAAACTGGCGTGACTGCCTGACCTGCGCCACGAAGTCGCGCTCGGTCATCGGCTTGCCATGCTCATCCACGTAATTGAAGTTGTCCACGGGACCGACGCCCTGGCGGGCAAGCGCGTCGGCCAGGGCAGGGGGAACGGCTGCCGGTTGCGTTGCGCAGCCGGCAAGCGCGGCAAATCCGAGAACGGCAAGTCGCTTCTTGAAGTCGGTTATCATGATCGGGCGGAAAGTTGTCGGACAACTAGTGTATTTGCAAAATTGCTGAGATTGCAAGCAGCGATCCTTACCGCATGACGCAACAATCCGTCCGAAAAAAGTCAGCTGAAATTTACGATTCGATGGGAGTATCGTCCGACTCGCTGGACCAGCGCGAGTCGGCAGTACTGTCGCCCCAGACTCCCGAAGCCGTTCCTACCGCTCGTTCCGCCCCTCCGCCTTCGCCGCATCCTCCGCCGCCTTCAGCGACGCATGCGCGACGGGCAGGTGCCAGTCCAGCTTGATGGCCGCCAGGCGCAGGCCGAAGCACAGCGCGGCGCCGGCGCAGGCGCTCACGGTGCCCGGCACGCCCAGCGCGTCGCCCGTCACCATTACGGCCGCGCCGGCCAGGGCGGCGACGGCGTAGATGTCCGAGCGCAGCACGGCCGGGATCTCGGACAGCAGCACGTCGCGCGCGACGCCGCCGCCGACGCCCGTCAGCATGCCGAGCAGCGCGGCCATCACGGGGTCCAGCCCGAACACGAGGGCTTTCTGGGCGCCGGCCACGCAGAACAGGGCGAGGCCGGCGGCGTCGAAGATCAGCACGGGGCTCTGCAGGCGCTTGATGCGCGGATACCAGAAGAAGATCAGCACGCCCGCGAGCAGCGACACGGCCAGGTAGCGCCAGTCGCGGATCGCGGACGGCGGCGTCGCGCCGATGAGGACGTCGCGCACGATGCCGCCCGAGTTGGCGGCGACGAACGACAGCACCAGCACGCCGAACAGGTCGAGCCGGCGGCGCACGCCGGCCACGGCGCCGCTCAGGGCGAACACGAACGTGCCCAGCAGGTCCAAGGTGAGCACGAGGGTCTTGATGGCGGCGCTGACGTCGAGCGATACGGGAGAAAACACGAAAACCTCGTCAAGGACGGCGAAAACCCGCCATTATGCCGCTGAAAGGTAATTGAAGGGTTGCGTCGATATAGTGGGCTCCATTCACCAGGCTGATCGGCCGTATCAACGGTTCCGATATCTTGCCTGGACAAGAACGAGGAGCACACATGAACACGACAACCTACACTCCGGCGAACGCAGAACAGCAGGCGGCCGGCTCATCCATCCCCCGGCTCTGCCTCAAGATTGCGCGTACCCGCATCGGCATCGTGCCGCTGCCGGTCTACGTGCTGCTGCTGGCGCTGATCGGCGGCTTCGTCGCGACCGGCAAGGTGCCGAACGATATCTGCGTGTCGATCGCCATCCTCACCGTCGGCGGCTTTTCCTGCGCCGAGCTGGGCAAGCGCCTGCCGTACTTCCGCAATATCGGCGCCGCCGCCATCTTCGCGACGTTCATCCCGTCGTATCTCGCCTTCAGCAAGCTGCTGCCGGCGCCCGTGCTGAAGAACGTCGTCGACTTCACCAAGTCCACCAACTTCCTGTACCTGTTCATCTCGTCGATCATCGTCGGCAGCATCCTGAGCATGGACCGTAACGTCCTGATCAAGGGCTTCCTGAAGATCTTCGTGCCGCTGGCCATCGGGTCCGTCGTGGCGGGCGCCGTCGGCACCGCGGTCGGCACGCTGCTGGGCCTGGGCCCGTACCACACGTTCTTCTACCTCGTCGCACCGATCATGGCGGGCGGCGTGGGCGAGGGCGCGATCCCGTTGTCGATCGGCTACGCGGGCATCCTGGGCCAGGAGCAGGGCCATATCTTCGCCGAAGTCCTGCCGCCCGTGATGCTGGGCAGCCTGACGGCGATCCTGCTGTCCGGCATGCTGAATTCGCTGGGCAAGAAGCGTCCGCACCTGACCGGCCAGGGCCGCCTGCAGGCGGGCGAGGAAGCCATCGCGCCGCAGGCGGAAAGCCTGCCGGGCCAGTTCGACATCGCCAACATCGCCGCCGCGGGCATCACCTCGATCTCGCTGTACATGGTCGGCATGATGTGCTTCCGCCTGTTCGATTTCCCGGCCCCCGTCGCGATGCTGTTCGTGGCCGTGATGTTCAAGCTGTCGCGTCTCGTGTCGCCGCAGCTGCAGCAGAGTTCCTATATCGTCTACAAATTCTTTTCGACGGCCGTCACGTACCCGCTGCTGTTCGCGATCGGCGCGTCCATGACGCCGTGGGACAAGCTCGTCTCCGCCTTCAACGTGGTCAACCTGACGGTCATCGTCTCGACCGTCGCCAGCCTGATCGCCACCGGCTTCTTCGTCGGCCGCCGCATGAACATGTACCCGATCGAGACCGCGATCATCAACGCCTGCCACAGCGGCCAGGGCGGCACGGGCGACGTCGCGATCCTGACGGCGGCCGAGCGCATGCAGCTGATGCCGTTCGCCCAGATCGCGACGCGCATCGGCGGCGCGATCACGGTCACGCTGACCTTGTTGGCAATGTCGCAACTGCACTGAAGCGGACGCCAACGCGAGTATCATGAGCGTCATGAAGTCCCTGCGTTCCTTCCTGTTGTGCCTGCCGCTGCTGGCCGCGCTCCCCGCTGTCGCTCAACCTTCGGCCGCGGAATGCGTCGTCCCGTCCAAGCCGGGCGGGGCGATGGACTTGACCTGCAAGCTGGCCCAGAAGGCGCTGCAAGCCAAGCCCGGCGTTCCGAAGCTGAAACTGAGCTATCTGCCGGGCGGGATCGGCGCCGTGGCGTGGCACACGATGGTGTCGCAGCGGCGCGCCGAGCCGGATACGCTCGTCGCGTTTTCCGGCGGCTCGCTGCTGAACCTCGCGCAGGGCAAGTTCGGCAAGGCCAGTCCGGACGACGTGCGCTGGGTGGCGGCGCTCGGCGTCGACTACGGCGTGATCGCCGTGCCGGCCGATTCGCCGTACCGTTCGCTGCGCGACCTGGTGGACGCGCTGCGGCGCGACCCCGAGAAGATCGTGATCGGCATGTCGGGCACGATCGGCAGCCAGGACTGGATGAAGATGGCGCTGCTGGCCCGCCAGGCCGGTCTCGACCCGCGCCAGCTGCGCTTCGTCGCGCTGGAAGGGGGCGGCGAGGAATTCGTCGCGATGCAGGCCGGCTACGTGCAGGTCGTGTCGAGCGACGTGTCGGAAACCGCCCTCTATACGGCGTCGGGCAAGGTGCGCGTGCTGGCCGTGCTGTCCGATAAACGCCTGACGGGCGCGATGGCGGGCGTGCCCACGGCGCGCGAGCAGGGCTACGATATCGTGTGGCCGCTGATCCGCGGCATCCTGATGGGGCCGGACGTGCCCGACGCGGATTACCGCCGCTGGGTGCAAGCCTTCGACCGCATCGAGTCCGCGCCCGAATTCGCGCAGATGCGCGCGCAGATCGGCCTGTATCCGCTCGCGCTGACGGGCGACGCGCTGACCCGCTACATCCACCAGGCCGTCGCCGACTACAAGCGCCAGGCCCGGCAGTTCAATCTCGTGCGCGAGCACCCGTAGGTTGAAATTTTGCTTCCGCAATCCGACATTTGTTAATATGCACCCATCTCCCTGAACCAGTTTCTCCATGACGCTGTTGAGCATGCTCAGCCGGCACCGCCGCCCGATATCCAGCCATCCCATCGGGCGCCTGTTTCTGGGCTTGATGCTATCGGGCGTGCTCGGCTTCCAGGCGTGGGCAGCCCCGGCGGCAACGCTGCGTGTCGGCGTGTACGACAACGCCCCCAAACTGTTCGTCGACAACGACGGGCGCCCCGCGGGCATCCTGATCGACCTGCTCGACCGGATGGCCGACGCCGAAGGGTGGGAACTGCGGTTCGTACCGTGTACCTGGACCGACTGCCTGGCCCGCCTCGAGCGCGGCGACATCGATCTGCTGCCCGACGTCGCGTACACCGAGGAACGGGCCCGGCTCGTCGGATTCCACCAGGTTCCCGCCTTGCTCAGCTGGTCGCAGCTTTACCGCGGCAAGGACGTGAAGATCGCGTCCATCCTCGATTTGCAGGGCAAGCGCGTGGCGGTGCTGGACGGGTCGGTGCAGGCCCAGTTCCTCGCGTCGCTGCTGAAGGCGTACGGGTTGACGCCGCACTTCATCGCCACGACGTCGTTCGAGCAGGCGTTCCGGCTCGTGGCCGCCGGGCAGGCCGACCTTGCCGCGGCCAGCAATTTCTACGGCGACCGGCAGGCACCGCGCTTCGGCCTGCGCGATACCCCCATCGTGTTCCAGCCGTCGCGCCTGTACTACGCCAATCGTCCCGGCCTGCCGGACGCGGTGCCGGCGGCCATCGACCGGCATCTGCGGACGTGGCAGGCGGATCCCGAGTCGGTGTATTTCGCCATCCTGAAGCGCTGGCAACTGCAGGCGGCGCAGAAGGGTGACGCGCGCACGGCCTGGCTGCTCGGCGCCGCGGCCGCGATCGTGCTGGCCGCGTCCGTCGCCGCCCTCCGGTTCCGGCGCCAGGCGGCGCAACGGGCACGCGAATTGCGGCGGGCCGAGGACAAGCTGGCGGTCATCCTGGACAGCATGGATTCGCTCGTCTACATCAAGGATGCGGACTTCCGCTATACCTATGCCAACGGCGCGATGTGCAGGATGCTGGGACGGCCGCCAGCCGGCATTCTCGGCCGGGACGACTACGAACTCTTCGGACCGGAACTCGCCCCGGTGTTGCGCGCACACGACCGGCAGGCGGTGGCGGACGCGCACCCGCAGCAGTTCGAAGAGTCCATCGCGCTGCGCGGCGACCACCGTACCTACCTATCGACCAAGATGACACTCGTCCTCGAGGACGGCGCTGCGCGTTCGCTGTGCGGCATCTCGAGCGACATCACGTCCAGGAAGCAGTTGGAAGAGTCCACGCGCATCGCGGCGACGGTGTTCCAGTCTTCCGAGGGCATGCTGGTGCTTGGCCCCGACCGGGCGGTGATCGACGCCAACGCCGCCTTCTGCGCGATGAGCGGCTACACGCCCGCGGAACTGGCGGCGGCGACGGCCTTGCCGTTCCAGCTCGCGCAGGACGGCGGTGCGCTGGACGACGCGTTCTGGGAAGGCGTCGGGACCCAGCACAAGTGGCAGGGCAACGCCTACGGACGGCGCCGCGACGGCAGCCTGTATCCGGCGCTGCTCTCCGTCAGCACCGTGCTGGACGAGCGGGCGACCATCGTCAACCATGTGTGCACGGTGTCGGACCTCACCGAACTCAAGCAGGTGCAGGAGCGCAATCTGCGCCTGGCGTACTACGACGAACTGACCGGCCTGCCGAACCGCAGGCTCCTGTTCGAACGGATCCAGTCCTGCCTCGGCATCGCGCGCAACGAACCGCAGCTGGGCGCCTTGCTGTTCCTCGACCTCGACAACTTCAAGGATCTCAACGATACGCGCGGCCACGTCGCCGGCGACCACTTGCTGCTGCAGGTGGCGCAGCGCATCGTCGCCTGCGTGCGCGCCAGCGATACGGTGGCACGCCTCGGCGGCGACGAGTTCGTCGTCATGCTGGATGCCATCGGCGTCGACGAGGACGAAGCGCGGCTGCATGCCGAAGTCCTGGCGGAAAAGGTGCTGGCGGCCGTGAGCGCGCCGTACGAGATCGACGGCATGCCGCATCATGCCAGCTGCAGTATCGGCGTCACCCTCTGCGCCCACCATGACGAGGATCTCGACAGCCTCATGCGGCGCGGCGACCTGGCGATGTACCGGGCCAAGGAAGACGGCCGCAACACGGTGCGCTTCTTCGAACCGTGGATGCAGCACGCCATCACGGCCCGGACCCGGCTCATCGCCGAACTGCGCCGCGCGCTCGATGCCGGCCAGTTCGTGCTGTACTACCAGCCCCAGGTCGAGGACGGGCACTTGATGGGCGCGGAGGCCCTGCTGCGCTGGCGCCATCCCGAACGCGGGCTCGTGGGGCCGGGCGAGTTCATCGGCGTCGCCGAGCACGCCGAACTGATCCTGCCTATCGGTGCATGGGTCATGCGCGCCGCCTGCGAGCAGCTCGCGCGCTGGGCCGCGTGCCCGCGCAGCGCGCACCTGACGATGGCCGTCAACATCAGCATCAGGCAACTGATGGAAGACAACTTCGTGCGCGATACGCTGGACGCCATTGCCGCCACCGGTGCCAGGCCAACGCATCTCAAGCTCGAGGTGACGGAGTCGATGGTCATCGAGCGCGTGGAGGAAACGATCTCGAAGATGGAACAGTTGCAGCGCCATGGCGTGCGTTTTTCGCTGGACGACTTCGGCACCGGCTATTCGTCGCTGGCGTACCTGAAGCGCCTGCCGCTCGAGCAGCTGAAGATCGACCGCTCGTTCGTGCGGGACATCCTGGTCGACCCGAACGACGCATCGATCGCGCGCAGCGTCGTCGCACTGGCGCGCGCGCTCGGCCTGTCGATCATCGCCGAAGGCGTGGAAACGGCGGCACAACGCGACATGCTGCGCGAGATCGGATGCCACCGCTTCCAGGGCTATTTCTTCGGCAAACCGATGCCGGCGGAAGAATTCGACGCCGCACTCGCGGCGGAAACGATCCCGTAGTCCCGCGGCGGCGCACCGTCATCCGCGGCCGGCCGGGTCGTGCGCGAGGCGGGGCGTGTCGCCGGCGGACGTGTCCGGTGCCGCCCCGGCGGCCGCCGGCCGGTGGCGGGCGCGCTGGGCCGCCACGACGCCCACCCCCAGCAGCGCCAGGCTGAGCATCGCTCCGAACGACGGCGCCGCCAGCCAGCGCAGCGACTGGTTCGGTTGTTCCAGCGGCTTGTCCTGCGCCGGGTCCGACTGGATGTCCGGCAGGTGTTGCGCGGCCGGTTCGCCCGCGAAGAACGGCGCGAGGGCCTGCACGAACGCGCCCAGGTCCTGCGTGGCGCGGCAGGACAGCACGTGGGCATCGCGCACGACGTCCTGGTTCAGCCACGTCGCGCCCGCGTTGACGACGTCGTCGCGGATGCCGGGCCACGACGTCAGCGTGCGCCGCGGCGCGAGCCCGGCCGACACGAGGATCAACGCCGCCTGCGACATCAGGGCGACGGGCTTTCCCGCCGCGTCGAACTGCCGGAGGAGGGCGCGCGCCGCGGCGGACTGGCGCAGGATGTCGGGGCTGATGTAGCCGCCCGGGACCAGCAGGCCGTCGTAGTCGGCGGCCTGGGCGTCGTCGATGGTGCGGTCGACCCGCACGAGGTCGCCGGGCTGGTGCATGTGCATGCCGCGGATCCGCCCGCGCCGCAGCGAGATGACCGTCACGTCGGCGCCGTCGTCGGCGAGGGCCGCGACCGGGGTCTTGAGCTCCGCCTGCTCGAACCCGTCGGCGGCAAGCACCGCGATGCGTTTACCAGAGAGTGGCTTGGAGGTGTTCATGATCGCGTTTCCGCTCGAGGACCATGAACGACAGAGTTGAACCGCGGGAGATTAGTTCCGTGCGGGCGCGTGGGGAACCATTACGGATGGCGGCGGCGCGGGACGGCAAGCTGGCCGGCGTTCCGGCCCAGCGCGGCGTCGATCGGGCCATGGCACAGCGCCACCTGCGCCGCATCCTGCTGCAGCAGGCGCAGGCGGCGCTGCAGCGGCGCCCAGCCGGGCCAGGCCGCGATCCGGACCGTGCCGTCGTGCGCCGCCGGTTCCGCCTGCGCGGCCGCCCCGAGCGTGCTGCGCAGCCGGGCGAACGCGTGCTCGAGCGTGGCCTCGACCTCCGCGCGCGGCAGGTTGTCCGCGTAGCGCTGCAGCAGCAGGCGCAGCGCGGCCATGTGCGACATCAGCAGGTAATTCTGCACCGTAAAGCGGTTCAGCTCGGCGGGCGCGCGCTGCTGGGACTGCGGTTCGTCGAGCATGCGGCCCAGCGCCGCGCTGAGGTTCGCGAGGGCGTCCATGAAGCGCTTGCGCTGGATCCGGTAGCGGGCGTCGTCGACCGCGCGTCCGAGCAGCAGGTCGGCGGCGGCGTCGATGTAGCCGCGGTTGGCGTCGGTCACCGCGTCCACCAGCTCCGGCAGGTGCTGGTGTTCCCAGTTCGGCAGCACGTAGCTGAAGAACGACGCGATCAGGGTGCCGAGCAGCGTGTCCAGCAGGCGCTGCTCGATCGCGCCCGCGAAGTGCGGCACCGTGAGCCCGATCAGCAGCAGGGCCTGCACGCTGGCGGCGATTGCCGTGTAGCGGTATTTGATGGACAGGAACGTCGGCCCGGCGGCGGTCGCGACGAACAGGAAGCCGATCAATGCGGCCGGAGAATGGACGAACCGGAGGATCACGGCCGTGAGCACGCAGCCGATCAGGGTGCCGATCAGGCGGTCGGCGCGGCGCTGGCGCGTCATGCTGAAGGTCGGCTTGAGGATCACGGCGATCGTCAGCGCCGTCCAGTATCCGTGCGACTGGTATGGCAGCCATTCGGACGACAGCAGGCCCACCGAGATCGCCATCGCCACCCGCAGCGAAAACCGGAACGTCGGCGACGTCCAGCGCAGGTTGGCGACGAGGGTGCCGAGGTTGTAGCGTTGCTGGGTGAGGAACGGCGTCAGGTCGCTGCCCGCCGTCGGCAGGGTGCCGCCGGTCGTCGCGCTGGCGGCGTGCAGGCCGGCGATCATCGCGATCATGTCGCGGATCTTGTTGGACGTGGCGCGCAGCACGGCCTGCGCATTGACTTCCGCGCTGTCGGCCGGGGGCAGGGCGCGCAGTGCGGCATCGAGCGCGGCCAGCTCGTCGCGGTAGTCGATCGCGGCGCGCGACGGCCGGTTGCGCGTCATGGCGTACGCCACCGATTCGATGTCGCGCGCCGCCTTGCCGATCAGGGCGCCGAGCAGCGGCAGCACCGGGCCGGCGGCGAAATGCTGGCGCAGCAGCGCGTAATCGGTGTGCGTCGACAGCACGAGTTCGTACAGGTCGAACATCGCATAATGCACCCGCACGAGGACGGCCTCGTCCTCCCTGGGCTTGCCGCGCAGGACCAGGTCGCGCGACGCCTGCTGGCGCTCGGCCAGCGTGCTTTGCTGGCGCACGAGCTTTTCCATTTGCGCGGGCAGCGGATTGGCCATGTCGTAGCAGCCGGCCTTGATGCCGGTGTAGGCCGCCAGTTCGTACAGCGCCTCGGCCAGCACCTGCTGCTTGAGGCGGCGCCGCAGCCGCCAGACGACGATCATCGCATACGCCATGTAGCCGGCCCCGCCGGCGAAGAACAGGGCGCCGTGGTGCAGCGCCTGCACGGGCGTGGCGGCGGCGTCGCTCGACAGCATCATCACGAACAGGGCCACGAACTGCAGGGGCATCGCCTTGCGGCCGTACACGGTCATCATGCTGGCGAGGAAGGAAACGAGGACGATGACGGTACGCAACAGCCATGGCACGGGAGAACTCAGGCTGACGAGCAGCGCCACCACCGAGCAGGTGAGCACGCCGGCCAGCATCTCGTTGAACTTGTGGCGCAGCGGGCTGGGCAGGTCCATCAGGCTGGTGCACAGCGCGCCCATCGCCACCGCCATCGCGGTCGGCAGGTCGGCGACGGCGTAGGTCAGGAACGTCAGGCCGACGACGCCCGTGGCGATGCGCAGGCCGGTGTAGAAGTAGTGACTGAAGAAGAGCGTGCGCGGCGCGAGGGCGTAATGCATGGGGGGACGCGTCAGCAATGGATGAGTCCATTATAGCGTCGCCGCCGTCCCTATGCCGCCATCAGGAAACCGTACGCGGCATCGTTGGCGCACGCCTGCGCGCGCACTGCCATCGGCTGTGTCTCGGTGAGCAGGGTGATCATCGCCGGCACGTCGAGGCCGTCGAGCGCGGCATGGAAGCGGCGGATGAGCTCGCGGCACAGTTTTTCGTCCGGCGGCGTGTCGCCATCCGGCGCGCGCAGGCGGCGCCGCGCGCGCGACAGGTGTTGGCGCGCGTTCGCGGGTGTCGTACCGAGCGCGGCCGCGATGTCGGCGTGGCCGCATTCGAACACGTCGAACAGGACCAGCGCCAGCCGCTCCGATGGCGTCAGCCGGGCGAACATCCGGGCCAGCGCGTCGCCCACGTCCGCGCGCCGCAGCAGCGCCTCGTCGGGCAGGGCAGGCGGCGCGGCGGGCACGAGTTCCATGGCGGCGTGCGCGGCTTGTACCTCGCGCGCGCGCCGGCGCAGGCGGTCGATCGACTGGTGCTGCACGACGGTCGTCAACCAGGCCGCGGGCGTCGCCAGCGCGTCCCGGTCTGCGGCCTGCCATTTCAGGAAGCAATCCTGCACGACGTCCTCGGCGTCCGCCGCGCTGCCGACGATGCGCAGGCTGAGCGCGACCAGGCGCGGGCGCAGTTGTTCGAACAGGTTGGTAGCGGCGCATGGCATCGTGCATCTCCTTCGCTGGATGGTGGTACCGCTTGACGCCCGGCGCGGTCCGGATGTGACACGCGGGCGAATTATTTTCCAAGCCGTCACACGGCGCCCGGCCGCAAGCGTCATGGGGCACCTTCCACCATCGAAAGGACCACCATGAATTTCCTCCCCACCGTCATCGAACAGACCGGCCGCGGCGAACGCGCCTTCGACATCTATTCCTGCCTGCTGAAAGAACGCGTCATCTTCCTCGTCGGCGAGGTGACGGAGCAGTCGGCCAACCTGATCGTCGCGCAACTGCTGTTCCTCGAATCGGACAATCCGGACAAGGACATCTCACTGTACATCAACTCGCCCGGCGGGTCCGTGTACGCGGGCATGGCGGTGTACGACACGATGCAATTCATCCGGCCCGACGTGTCGACGCTGTGCACGGGCTTCGCCGCCAGCATGGGCTCGTTCCTGCTGGCGGCGGGCGCGCGCGGCAAGCGGTATGCGCTGCCGAATGCCCGCATCATGATCCACCAGCCGCACGGCGGATCGCAGGGCGTGGCGGCCGACATCGACATCCAGGCGCGCGAGATGCTGTACCAGCGCCACCGCCTGAACACGATGCTCGCGGAGCGCACGGGGCAGACGCTGGCGCGGATCGAGAAGGACACGGACCGCGACCGTTACATGTCCGCCGCCGAGGGTGTCGAGTATGGCCTCATCGACCGGGTGCTGGAGGCCCGCGGCGGCGCCACGCCGTTATGAAACTGACCAAGTGCGTGAACAATTTATTCCAATCACGGTTACATCACCGTGTGCGCGCAAATCCGTCGGCTATGTTTCGAAGATTCTTGCGGTTCGGCCTGGAGGAGACAGGCCGGTGCGGGAATCGACGCCTGTGCAGAAACAGGCGTTGTCTTACTTCAGATGCATAACAAATCTTAGGAGGCATTACATGAAGTTGATCAATGCAACACTGCTCGCGGCGGCTGCGTTGGCCGTCCAGCAGCCGGCGATGGCGTATTCGTGGGGGAATGTCGGCATCGGCGGCGGCGGGTTCGTGTCGGCCGTCATCCCCAGCAAGACGGAAGCGAATGTCGTGTACGCGCGCACCGACGTCGGCGGCGCGTACCGGTGGGACAATGCCAGCGGCCGCTGGGTGTCGCTGCTGGATTGGGTGGCGGAAGACCAGGTCGGCTTCCTCGGCGTCGAAGCGCTCGCGGTCGACCCGAAGAACGCGGCCAATGTCTACATGACCGTCGGGATCAATTATTTCAACAACGGCAAGACCGCGGTGCTGCGCTCGTCCGATTACGGTAGGACGTTCACCGTCGCCGACGTGACGAGCCAGTTCAAGGCGCACGGCAACGGCATGGGCCGCCAGAACGGCGAGCGGCTCGTCGTCGACCCGGGATCGAGCAATGTGCTGTATGCCGGCACGCGCCAGAGCGGGCTGTTCAAGAGCACGAACTATGGCGCGAGCTGGACCAGGGTGACGGCGCTGAACGTGACGACGACGCCCAACGACAACGGCATCAGCCTCGTCCTGGCCGATCCGTCCAGCGTGTCGGGCGGCGTGGCGCAGCGCCTGCTGGTCGGCGTCTCGCGCTACGGCTCGGCGGGGGCGAACCTGTACCGCAGCGATAACGCGGGCGCGTCGTTCAGCGCCATCTCCGGCAGCCCGTCCGGCCTGATGCCGCAGCGCGCCGCGTTCGACGGCGCCGGCAACGTGGTCATCACGTATGCCAACGGCGCCGGACCGAACGGCAACGGCTCGGGCTCGGAACCCATGAACAGCGGCCAGATCTGGCGCTACACGATCTCGAACGGCGCATGGACCAACGTCACCCCGTCCGGCGTCAACGCGGCGTTCAGCGGCATCAGCGTGGACCCGTCCAATTCGCAGCGCCTGGTCGCCTCGACCATCAACCAGTACATGCAGCAGGGCGACAGCTGGGGCGACCACGTGTACATCTCGACCAACGGCGGCGCCAGCTGGACCGACGTGATCAACCGCGGCTTCGTCCGCGACAATGGCGGCGTGCCCTGGATCAACGGCAAGGCGATCCACTGGGCCGGCGTGGCCGTGTTCGATCCGTTCAACAACAAGGCCGTGTGGGTGACCTCGGGCAACGGTATCTTTAAAACGGCGAATATCGACGCCGTGCCGACCACGTGGACGTTCACCGTCAAGGGTCTGGAAGAAACGGTGCCGCTGAATATCAACAGCATCCCGGGTGGCCCCGTGCTGTCCGCCATCGGCGACTACGACGGCTTCCTGCACTACAACGTCGACACGTACACGAACCCGCAGTTCTCCCCGACGATGGGGACGACCACCGGCCTGGCGGTCGCCGACGCCAACACGAGCCTGGCGGTGCGGGTCGGGAACAAGATGTACACGTCGGCCAATGGTGGCGTGAACTGGAACCAGACTAATATGAACGGCACGTACGGCCAGGTGGCGCTGTCGGCCAGCGGCACGGTCCTGCTGCACAACCCGTCCAATTCGTCGACCATGTACCGTTCCACCAATATGGGGGCGAGCTGGTCGACGGTGGGCGGCCTCAGCGTCAACAACGCGCGCCCGGTTGCCGATCCGGCCAATGCGAGCAAGTTCTACGTGTACAACCCGGCCGACGGCAGCTTCATGATCAGCACGGACAGCGGCGCGTCGTTCTGGAAGTTCAACACGCTGGCCACCTGGGGCAGCGACGTGATCCGCGCCGCGCCGGGCCGCGAAGGCGATATCTGGGTGCCGCTGAACTGGGGCGGCCTCGCTCGGACCACCAGCTCGGGCTGGCAATTCAGCAATATCGCCAACGTCACGTATTGCGGCGCGGTCGGCTTCGGCAAGGCCGCGGCGGGCGCGTCGTATCCGACCGTGTTCATCTGGGGCACCATCGGCGGCGTGACCGGCGTGTACCGGTCCACCGACGCGGGCCAGAGCTGGACCCGCATCAACGACAATGCGCACCAGTACGGCGGTCCGGGCAACGGCCATTTCGTCGTCGGTGACATGAACACGTTCGGCGTGGTCTACATGAGCACGGCGGGTCGGGGGATCGTGGTCGGCAAGCCGTAAGCATGTTAACTCGTCGTTCCCGCGCAGGCGGGAACCCATGCTGAGTGTCCTCGGTTGGTTCAGTATGGATCCCCGCTTCCGCGGGGATGACGGCGTTGCGTTGTGAACACGCCTCTTGTCAGAACAGATTGTTTCCGTACGGAACTGTGCTAATCTGGCCGGAAGCGTGTTCCACCGATTCCTTCGAGCCGTGCAACTTTCCCATGCCCCCCATCGACCGGTTGCCGGCCTCGACCTGAAAGACGCGCTGCTCGTCGGCGCGCTCGTCTTCGTCTGTTCCATCTTCGGCATCTACACGGCGCCCCCGGGCGTGCTGGCCGCGTTCTGGCCCACGAACGCCGTCCTCGTCGGGCTGCTGTTGCGGCGCGCCCATCCGCCGACAGCGGCGCACTGGCTGGCCGCCATCGCCGGCTACATCGTCGCCGACCTGATCATGCGGCACGGCTGGCCCAAGACCGTCATGCTCACGACGACCAACCTGATGGGCGTGTCGGTGTGTTATGCGCTGCTGAAACGGATGAGCGACGACATGCGCGGCCTGCGCCATCCGCGCTCGATGCTGCGTTTCGTGCTGGTGGCGCTGTGCGGCGCCGCGGCGGCCGGCGTGGGCGGCACCGTGATCCACCCGGCGCTGTTCGGCGGCACGCGCGCCTACGGCTTCCTGTTCTGGTTTTCGACGGAGCTCGTCAACACCATCGCGATCCTGCCCGTGCTGCTGACGATGCCGGACCTCGCGCGCCGGCTGGCCGGACGCGGGCGCCGCGGCGACGCGTCCACCTGGCGCATCGGCCATCTCGCGCCGCTGGCCGCGTTCGCGGGCAGCCTGTGGCTGGAGACGCAGCTGGGCGGGCCGGGCGTGATCTCCTTCCCGATTCCCGCGATGCTGTGGTGCGCGCTGACGTACAGCCTGTTCGCCACGGCCGGCATCACCTTGCTGTTCTCGATGTGGACCCTGCTTGCGATCGCCAGCGGCATGCTCGCGATCGGCGCTGCGGTCGATACCCCGCAAGCCGTCATGTCGCTGCGCGTCGGGGTGACGCTGACGGCGCTGGCGCCGCTGGCCGTCGCCAGCGTGATGGTGGCGCGCAACGAGCTGCTGGCGCGGCTGCAGCATGCGGCCTCGCACGATCCGCTGACGCAGGTGCTCAACCGCGGCGGCTTCATGGCGCGCGCGGACGCGGTGCAGGCGGCCGCCGTGCTGATGATGGACATCGATTTTTTCAAGAAGGTCAACGACACCCACGGCCACGCGGCCGGCGACGCCGTGCTGGCCCATTTCGCGCGCGTGGCGGCGGGATGCTTGCGTGCGGGCGACGTGCTGGGGCGCCTGGGCGGCGAGGAGTTCGCCGTGTTGCTGCCCGGCTGCGCGCCCGGGGACGCGCGCGCGATCGCGCAGCGCATCTGCGACGCGTTCGCGGCGCAGCCCGCGGTGCTGGAGGGCGGCGTGCGCCTGCACGCCACCGTCAGCATCGGCCTGGGCTGCCGGGACGCCCCGGACACGCCCATCGGCACGTTGCTGTCGCAGGCCGACGCGGCGCTCTACAGCGCCAAGCACGCCGGCCGCAACCGCGTCGCCGTCGCCTAGACGCCCACCATCGAGATGGCCTTCGTGTTGAGGTAGGCTTCCAGCGCTTCCGGACCGCCTTCGGAACCGTAGCCGGAATCCTTGACGCCGCCGAACGGCAGCTCGGCGCTCGGCGTGGCCGGCTGGTTAATCCACAGCATGCCCACTTCCACGCGGTTCATCAGCAGGTGCGCGTTCTTGATCGAGCGCGTGAACGCGTAGCCGGCCAGGCCGTACGGCAGGCGGTTCGCTTCCGCGATCGCATCTTCGAGGCTGTCGAAGCCGCGAATGCCGGCGACGGGGCCGAACGGCTCGTCGTTGAAGATCGACGCTTCCAGCGGCACGTCGGCGAGGATCGTCGGCGCGAAGAAGTTGCCCGCATCGCCCACGCGCTTGCCGCCCGTCGCGACGATGGCGCCCTTGGCCTGCGCATCCTCGACCATCTTCGCCATCGCCGTCACGCGGCGCGAATTGGCGAGGGGACCGAGGGTCGTGCCCTCGAGCAGGCCGTCGCCCAGTTTCAGGCCTTCCGCATGCGCGACGAAGGCGCGCGTGAACTCGTCCTTGATCGCGTTGTGCACGAGGAAGCGGGTCGGGGAGATGCAGACCTGGCCCGCGTTGCGGAACTTGGCGGCGCCGGCGGCCTTGACGGCCAGGGTCACGTCCGCGTCTTCGGCGACGATCACCGGCGCATGGCCGCCCAGTTCCATCGTCACGCGCTTCATGTGCGCACCGGCCAGCGCGGCGAGCTGCTTGCCGACCGGGGTGGAACCCGTGAACGTGACCTTGCGGATGACCGGGTGCGGGATCAAATAGCCCGAGATCTCGGCCGGATCGCCGAACACGAGGCCCACGACGCCGGCCGGTACGCCCGCGTCGACGAAGCACTGGAACAGCGCGGCCGGGGAGGCCGGGGTCTCTTCCGGCGCCTTGCACAGGAACGAGCAGCCGGTGGCCAGCGCGGCGGCCAGCTTGCGCACGACCTGGTTGATCGGGAAGTTCCACGGCGTGAAGGCGGCGACGGGGCCGACCGGTTCCTTCAGCACGAGTTGCTGCGCCTGCGGGTTACGGGCCGGCACGATACGCCCGTACACGCGCATGCCCTCGGCCGCGAACCAGTCGATGATCTCGGCGCCGGCCAGCGCTTCCATTTTTGCTTCCGCAAGCGGCTTGCCCTGTTCCTGGGTCAGTAGGCGGGCGATGTCGCCGGCGCGTTCGCGCAGCAGGCTGGCGGCGCGGCGCATGATGGCGGCGCGCTCGGCGGCGGGCACGAAGCGCCACGCTTCGAAGCCCTTCTGGGCGGCGGCGAGGGCGCGGTCCAGGTCGGCGATGGCCGCGTGCGCGACGGTGCCGATCGCCTGGCCCGTGGCCGGGTTCACGACCGGGATCGTCTTGCCGCCGGTGGCGTCGACCCATTCGTTGGCGATCAGGAGGCGGGTGTCGGGATAGCTGGAGGTGGTCATGGGTCCTCTATGAGTTGTCGGATGCAGAGAACGCAATGATCGCACCGCTGCGGATTGTTTGCTTAACACGGTGTGAAATCGGCGTGAGTGTTTGCGCTTTTAACAAAAGTGATTTGCCAGGCGAAACTTCGCGTACAACTGGCGCGGGCGGTTCCTGTCGACCGTGGCGGAGAACAACCGCGCCAATCCGGGCTATGTGGAGCCGTACGGGCAGGTCGACCTGTCGATCGGGTACAACGTCAACCAGAACCTGAGCCTGTCGCTGGAAGCGATCAACCTGACCGACGAACACCAGCGCCAGCACGGCCGTACCGACATGCAGGTCCTGTCGGTCACGACGGGCGGTCCGCGCTACATGCTGGGTGCCCGCTACAAGTTCTGACGGCGTCAGCCCGCCAGCACGGCCGCGGCCGGGGAGGGGGCTGTCGTCCCCTCCATGATCAGGATCTTCCCGGCGGCCTGGCCGGCGGGCGCCGCGTCCGGCCGGGTGAAGGACCGCACGGGTCCGATCATCGTGCCGTTCGCATTGCCCTTCGCATCCGTGCGCACGGTGCCGACCGGCTGGCCGCCCAGGACCACGCTGTACTGCGTCGCCGGCTTGAGCTTGAACACGTTGACCTCGAGCGCATCGACGACGCCCAGCTGGCGCGCGACGACGAAGCCGCGTGCCGCCGCGCCGTCGGGCGCCGCGAGCGGGATGTTGACGGCATCCTGGTTGATCCTCGGACTCAGGTTGTCCGCGCTGCCCGGCGCCGCCACGTGCGACAGGTAGACGAGGGCCTGCGGCGCCTGCCCGCCGGGCATGTGCGCGACCACCTTGTTGACGGCGGGGTCGATGACGTCGACCCCGTCGCCGTTTTCCAGGCCCACGTAGACGCGGCTGCTGTCGTCCGACGTCCAGATCCCGTGCGGCAGCGCGCCGGTCGGGATCGTGGCGACGAGCGTCGCGTCCTTGTCCGTCGTGTACACCTTCACGACGTTCTCGCCGCCCACCGTCACGTACGCAAGCGTCTTGCCGCCGACGCGGGCGAACGCGAGGTGGTTCGTGATGAAGCCGGTGTCGATCACGCCCGTCACCTGGAACGTGCGCGTGTCGATGCGCGTGACCTTGCCGACGTCCTTGTGCGTCATCCACATCTCGCGATAGTCCGGCGTGAACTGCAGGAAGGGCGAGAACGGGCTGACGACGGGAATCCGCTTGACGACCTTGTGGGCCTTCACGTCGATGACGTCGACCTCGGGCGTGAAGCTGGAGACGGCGAACGCGAGCTTCCCGTCCGGCAGGAATTGCACCATGCCGGGACCGACGGCCGTCGGGATGCGGCGCGTTTCCCTGAACGTGTGCGGGTCGATGACGGAGATGTAATCCTCGCCGCGCACGGCCACCCACACTTCCTTGCCGTCGGCCGTGAAGAAGCCTTCGTGGGGCGAGCGGCCGACATAGGTCTTGCCCTTGACCTTGTTCGTCGCGGTGTCGATGAACGTCACGGAGTTCGAACCGTTCGAGACCGCGATCAGGGTCTTGTGGTCGGGCGAGAAGCCGAGGCCGTGCACGTTGATCTCGCCGCGGTACAGCGGCGACAGCACGTCGGGACGCTGGTTGCCCAGCACGATCTGGCCCAGCAGGCGGTTGCCGGCCGGGTCGAAGACCGAGATGGTGTTCGTGTTCTGGTCGGCCGTGTACACGCGGTCCGAAGCTGCCGGGAGGGCCATTGCCGCCTGCGCGACGGCGAGGGCGCCCGCGGCGATGGCGAGCCGTTCAATGGTGTTCATGCTGACTCCTTGTCTGCGAGGGGTGACGTGCCAGCCACGCCCGCATCACGTTGATTTCGTTCTGCTGCTCGGCGATGATGCCGAGCGCCAGGTTGCGCAGTTCCGGGTCCCGCGTATTCAGCAGGACGGCCTTCGCCATGTCGATGGCGCCCTGGTGGTGCGGCATCATCATCGTGACGAAGTCGTGGCCCGGCTCGCCGGTCATCGGCGCGGCGGCCATGTCGCGGTCCATGATCGCCATCGCGTCGTTCATGAGCGCCGCGAACGGCTTGTCGCTGGACGCGACGAACGATGCGGGTGCCGGCGATCCGTGCATGTGCTGGGCGCTGGCGGCCGTGGCGGCGCACAGCGCCAATGTGGCTGCGAGGGCTTTCATGGCATCAGTCCTGGTACAGCGGGTTGGGGGCGATGTAGACCCGCACGTCCGGCACGGTCACGCCCTTCGGCGCGATGGCCGACAGCGGCACGGAATCCGTGCTGGGCCACGCGTCGAACACGAACGTGAAGCGCTGGCCACCGACATCGAAGCGCACCGTCTGGCCGTTGGTGACGTTGACCCAGCGGGTCGAGGTGTCGATGGCGACGTCGCGGTCGGCCGTATCGCTCATGATGACGCGGCCGGCATCCATCGGGCGCGGCATGGCGCCGGCCGTGCCGGCGGCGAGGGCGAATATGGACAGGGCGAGGGTGCGGGTCAGCTTGGTCATGCGGTTCTCCTTCGTGGTTGGGATGGACGCATTGTGCAAAAGGGCCGCTGACGCGAGCGTGACTTCAACATGACAATTGGATGACAGTCCGATGGTGCACCTGTCATCCAGCGGCGCCGGGAAATGCGGCACAATGTCCGCAGGAGGACGCATGCGCATATTGATCGTCGAAGACGAGCCCAAGACGGGCGACTACCTGCACAAGGGCTTGCGCGAGTCCGGCTTCAACGCCGACCTCGCGCGCACCGGACCGGACGGCCTGCACCTGGCGCTGGAGCACGACTACGACCTTGTCGTGCTCGACGTGATGCTGCCGGCGATGGACGGCTGGACGGTGCTGTCCAGGCTGCGCGAGCACAAGGAAACACCGGTGCTGTACCTGACGGCGCGCGACGACGTGGCCGACCGCGTGCGCGGCCTGGAGCTCGGCGCGGACGACTATCTCGTGAAGCCGTTCGCGTTCGCCGAGTTGCTGGCGCGCGTGCGCACGCTGCTGCGGCGCGCGCCCACGCGCGAGCCCGACATCCTGGCCGTGGCCGACCTCGAGATCGACCTGCGCCGCCACCGCGTCACGCGCGCCGGCAAGCGCATCGACCTCACGCCGAAGGAGCACGCGCTGCTCGTGCTGCTGGCGCGGCGCCAGGGCGAGGTGCTGTCACGCTCGCTGATTTCGTCGCAGGTGTGGGACATGAACTTCGATTCGGACACGAACGTCGTCGACGTCGCCATCCGCCGCCTGCGCACGAAGGTCGACGATCCGTACCCGGTCAAACTGATCCACACGGTGCGCGGCATGGGCTACCTGATGGAAGAGCGCGAGTGACGGCGCGTCCGATGTCCATCGCCCTGCGTCTGGGCCTGCTGTTCGCCGCGATCGCCGCCGCCGTGTTCGTCGCGGTCGGCGCCTATCTGTACCAGACGCTGGCGCACCAGATGGGCCGGCGCGACGATGCGGACCTGCTCAACAAGGCAGTGCTGGCGCGCCAGCTGCTGGGCGCATTGCCGACGCGCGATCCCGCGCTGCTGGCGCGCGCCATCGGCCAGGACGGCGTCACCCTGCAGGTGAGCGCGGCGGACGGCAGCGTGTCCGCCGTGCCGCTGGGGCGCGATCCGGGCCTCGCGGACATCGCCGCGCGCGACGATGCGCGGGGCTCCCGGCGCGTCGTCACCGTGCTGGCCGGCGCTGCCGCGGCGCCGCTGCAGGTGACGCTCGTGCGCACGCGCTCCGACCGGCTCGCGATCCTGCGCCGTTATGCGTTCGACCTGCTGGGCGCCCTCGTGGCGGGCACGCTCGTCGCGGCGGCCCTCGGGTTCGCGGCCGTGAAGCGGGGCCTGCGTCCGTTGTACGGCGTGATCGCCCGCGCCGACGCCATCCACGCCCAGCGCCTCGCGGTGCGCATGCCCGCCGCCGAGCTGCCGGCCGAGCTGCGCGCGCTGGCCGTCGCGTTCAATGCGATGCTCGACCGGCTGGAAGAGGGCGTCCAGCGCCTGTCGGGCTTCGCGGCCGACCTCGCGCACGACCTGCGCACGCCCGTCAACGCGCTGATGATGCAGACCCAGGTCGCGCTCGCGCGCGTGCGCACGGCGGACGAGTACGAGGCCCTGTTGGCGTCCAACCTCGAGGAATACGAGCGGCTGGCGCGCATGATCGAGAACACGCTGTTCCTGGCGCGCGCCGACAACGCCCAGCTGGCGCTGGCGAGCACCGCGCTCGACGTGCGCGCGGAACTGGAGCACATCCGTGAATATTTCGAGATGCTGGCCGAGGACAAGGGCATCCGGTTCGGCCTCGGCGACGTCGCCGGCCTGCAGGTTCACGCGGACCCGGTGCTGCTGCGGCGCGCCGTCAACAACCTCGTGTCGAACGCGATCGCGCATACGCCGCGGGGCGGCGCCGTCAACCTGGGTGCGGCGAGCGACGGCCAGTGGGTCACGCTGTCGGTGGAAAACAGCGGCGACGGCATCGCGCCCGAGCACCTCGAGCGCGTGTTCGAACGCTATTACCGGGCCGACGCGGCGCGCGGCGCGGGGAGTTCGGTCGGCCTGGGGCTGTCGATCGTGCGCGCCATCATGCGCCTGCACGGGGGCACGGCGGAAGTCGACAGCGTGCCGGGCGGGCGCACCGTGTTCAGCCTGCGGTTTCCGTCCTGACGCCGGCTGGCGTCAGGGCGTCCACACGACCCGCACGGCGAGCGCGCGCTCGTATTCGCTGCGCGTGGCCGGCGCCCCGAATTCCGCATGGCGCGGATCGAAGACGTTCTGGGCGATGATCGACAGTTCGAGGCCGCGGCGGATGCGCCAGCCCCAGCGCGCATCGACGGCCGTGTACGCGGGCACGCTCGGGCGCGGCAGCGCGCCCACGTGGCGCAGCGTGACGTCGAATTCCTGGCCGGCGCCGATGTCGTACGAGGAGCGCACCTGCCAGTAATGCGTCGGGTCGCTCGTGAACAGGCCCGTCGCTCCCGACAGGTCGCGGCTGCCGGGTTCCAGGGTCGTGCCGACGCGCTGCACGACGCCGCCGCCGGACAGGCGCCACGCATCCGCCGCCTGCCACGTGGCCCACGCTTCGATGCCGCGCGTGAGGCCGTCGGCCCGGTTCTCGAACACGGAACCCGGGCCGGACGGATTCGGCTCCAGCGTGCGCAGCCGGTCGTAGCGGCTGAAGAACAACGTGGTCGAATACGACAGGGACGCCGAGGGCCGGCCGCGGTAGCCCAGTTCGAACACCTTGGCCGTCTCCGATTCGAACCCGGGACCGCCCGCCACGCCATACTGCGGCACGCCGTTCACGACGGGCGGCCGGATGGGGCTGTACAAATCGCGGTCGATGCGCGACGGCGCCCGCACGGCGCGCGAGAGCGACGTCCACACGAGGGAAGCCGGCCGCGGATTCCACGCGAGGCGCAAGGTGGGCAGCACTTCGGCGCCCGTGTAATTGTTGTCCTCGATTTTCAGGCCGGCCATGAGGCGCAGGTTGTCGCGCAGCGTGATCTCGTCCTGCGCGAACAGGTTCGCCCAGCGCAGGTTCAGCGTCCCGGGCAGGAAGCCGAACGCGGGGCCGTTCTCGACGCGGTCGTGGCCCAGGCGGTAGCCGCCGCCCCACACGACGTGGTGGTTGCCGTCGACGTGCACGGCGTGCTGCAGTTGCAGGTCGAACGTGTCGAGGCGTTCGTGGAAGGCGTTCGGCTGGTCGCGCTCCGTGTGGTCCCAGTACAGCTGGAGGGTGGCCGACGAGCCGTCCGCGAACGTGCGCGCCGCGCGCCCCAGCAGGTTCGCGCCGGCGACCCTGATGTCGCGCGTATTCGCCTGGCGCAGCCGGGCATCGTAGACGTCACCCTGGACCGTGAGCCCATCGCCCCAATCGGTGCGGAACCCGGCCTGGTCGCGGTGCCAGCCCGTCTGCGAGCTGGCGTCCGTCGCCGTGTGCGTGTCGTCGTTTTCGGCGTGCTTGGCGTAGGCGCGGTAGTGGCCGTCGCCTTTCATCCGGCCGCCGTAGCGCACGGCGCCGTCGCGCGCATCCTTGCCGAGGGTCGTCGCCAGCAGCGCGCCCTGGGTGGCGGCGGACGATTTCGTGATGATGTTGATGACGCCGTTGACGGCATTCGCACCCCACAAGGTCGCGCCCGGGCCGCTGATCACTTCGATGCGCTCGACATCGTCCAGCACCACGTCCTGCACGTCCCAGAACACGCCGGAAAACAAGGGAGAGTACACGGTGCGGCCGTCGATCAGCACGAGCAGCTTGTTTTCGAACGGGCTGGAAAAGCCGCGCGCCGTGACCGCGTAATTACGCGCATCGACGCGCGCCACCTGCAGGTTCGGCGCGAGCCGCAGCGCTTCCGGCAGCGACGCGGCGCCCGCGCGGCGGATGTCGTTGCCCGTGATGACGAAGATGGAGGCCGCCGCGTCGGACAGCGATTCCGACCGTTTCGACACGGACGTGACCTGGATGTTGGCCAGTTCTTCCAGGCTCAGTTCCGCGATATCGTCGTTCTGCGCGGGGACGATGGCCACGGCCGCCGGCGCGGCGAGCAGGGTGGCGAGGAGGGCAGAGACCCGGACGGCGGCGGGAAACAATGTGGAACTGGGCATGGTAACAGGACACATTTAGTCGAATTCGCAAGATTGTATTGCAGAAATCGATTTGTTAACGATACCATCGTGCCGTGCGCCGGTTCGACATTTTTCATAACGGCGAAAAGTGATTTGATGATTGCGGAGATGCGCCGCAACTCGGACAATCCGGAAAAATCCAACGGAGACACTGTGAAGCCATTCATCCCCGCGCACGGCCGCCGCCGTCGCGCCCTGGCCGGCCTGTTGCTGGCCGCCGCCGCATGCGCGCTGCCGGGCGTGGCGTCCGCACGGACGACCCCCGCCGGGGCGCCGGCCGCCGACGGCGACGCGGCCGCCCGCATCGCCTGGTGGCGCCAGGCCCGCTTCGGCATGTTCATCCACTGGGGCCTGTACGCCATCCCCGGCCGCGGCGAGTGGGCGCAATTCATGGAACAGACCCCGGTGAACGAATACGCGAAGCTCGCCGGCCAGTTCAAGCCGCGCCACTTCGACCCCGACGGGTGGGCGCAGCTGGCGAAGTCCGCGGGCATGAAATACATGGTGTTCACGTCGCGCCACCACGACGGCTTTGCGATGTTCGACGACGGCGACAATCCGTTCTCGAGCACGAAGACGGCCGCGCAGCGCGATTTCGTCGCGGACTACGTGAAGGCCGCGCGCAAGGCCGGCATGGGCGTGGGGCTGTATTACTCGCCGCTGGACTGGCGCTACCCGGGCTACTTCTTCCCCGACCTGTACCGGGACAGCGCGGAAGCGATGCGGGCCCAGTACCACCGCCAGATGGAAAAACTGCTGTCCAACTACGGCAAGCTCGACGTGCTGTGGTTCGACGGCGGCGAGACCGACTGGCTGAGCTTCGGCGGCGACTGGTCCGCCGCGCAGTGGCAGAAGCGCGCGCCCGGCAAGCATTACGGCGGCGGCTTCGACTGGCAGCACGACAAGGTGCACACGATGCTGCGCCGCCTGCAGCCGAACGTCGTCATCAACGGCCGCGCGGACATGAAGGAAGACTTCCATTCGCGCGAGGGCGACGGCGCGCTGGGCGACTACGACGACCAGCATCCGTGGGAGCTGTGCACGACGATCGCCGGCGCCTGGGGCTACCAGCCGAACATGCAGCCGAAGCCCCTGAAGCACTACATCCAGCTGCTGGCGAACGTGGCGGGCCGCGACGGCAACCTGCTGCTCAACGTGGGGCCCGACCCCGACGGCCGCATCGACCCGGCGCAGGCCCAGCGCCTGCGCGAGATCGGCGCGTGGCTGGGCAAGCACGGCGACAGCATCTACGGCACCCGCGGCGGGCCGTTCCTGCCGGGCAACTGGGGCGCCTCCACGCGCCGCGGCAACACGGTCTATGTCCACGTGCTGAACTGGCCGGGCGACAAGCTCGCGCTGCCGGCGATCCCGGCCCGCGTCGTGCGCGCGTCCGTGCTGGGGGGCGGCGCGGCGAAGGTCGCGCAATCCGCGCGCGGCATCGAGATTTCGGTGCCGGCCGCCGCGCGTGACGACATGGACACTGTGGTGGCCCTGCAACTGGATGCGTCCGCCGAAGGGCTCGCGCCCGTGCGCTGAAAAAACGTTCGCCGCTCCGGTGGATTTCACCATTGCCCGCGTGGGCCGGGCATCCGCACAATGACGATTTTCTACCTGGAGCACGAATGCGTTCGCAGACGGCGACCCTGACACGCCTGGCGACCCGCGCCGCCATCGCGCTTGCCATATTGACCGGCGCGGTCCATGCCGCGACCCCGGCCGAAGCACCCACCGCGCGCCAGCGGCAGAATTTCAACGCCGGCTGGCGCTTCCACCTGGGCGACATCGGCGGCGCCGAGAAGGCCGACTTCGACGACGGCGACTGGCAGGCCGTGGGCCTGCCGCACAGTTTCAGCACGCCTTACTTCCAGGCGCCCGAGGTGTACGTCGGCTACGGCTGGTACCGCAAGGACATCGTGCTGCCGCAGTTGACCGCCGGGCGCCGCTGGACGCTCGAATTCGAAGCCGCGTTCCAGACGGCCGAGGTGTACGCGAACGGCCGCAAGATCGCGCGCCACCGCGGCGGCTATACCGGCTTTCCCGTCGATCTCACGAGCGCCTTGCACCCGGGGCGCAACGTGATCGCCGTCCGCGTCGACAACACCTGGGACCCCACGCTCGCCCCGCGCGCAGGCGAACATATCTTCAGCGGCGGCATCTACCGCGACGTCTGGCTCGTGACGACGGACGACGTGCACGTCCCCTGGACCGGCACCACCGTCACGACGCCGGGCCTGGCGGGCCGCAGCGGCGCCGTGCGCGTGGCGACGGAGGTGCGCAACGACGGCCGCAACCCGGTCAAGGTGAGGGTGCGCACCCGCATCGCCGACGCCCGCGGCGCCACCGTGGCCGTGCTGCCCGATGCGGCCGTCCGCGTGCCGCCGGGGCGGACGCTGGACGTCGCGCAGCAGTCCGCGCGGCTGTCGGGCCTCAAGCTGTGGAGTCCCGAGACGCCCATGCTGTACCGCGCCGTCACGACCCTCGCCGTGGCGGGGCGCCCGCGCGACCGCTTCGAGACGTCGTTCGGCTTCCGCACCATCGAGTGGACGGCCGACCAGGGCTTTTTTCTCAACGGCGAGCACCGCTACTTCCGCGGCGCCAACGTGCACCAGGACCAGGCCGGATGGGGCGACGCCGTGACGAATGCCGCCATCGACCGCGACGTGCAGCTGATGAAGGATGCCGGCTTCGATTTCATCCGCGGCTCGCACTATCCGCACGACCCGCATTTCGCCGAAGCGACCGATCGGATCGGCATGCTGTTCCTGCCGGAGGCGCCGTTCTGGGGCACGGCCGGCATGAAGAGTCCGTGGAGCCGGTCTGCCTATCCGCCCGAAGCCGAACACCATGCCGCGTTCGAGGACAGCGTCAAGCAGCAGCTGGCGGAACTCATCCGCATCAACCGCAACCATCCGTCGGTCGTGGCGTGGGGCATGGACAACGAGGTCTTCTTCACCGACAAGGACACGCTGCCGGCCGTGCGCAAGCTGCTGGCGGACGAGGTGGCGCTGTCGCACAGGCTCGATCCCACGCGGCCCGCGGCCGTCGACGGCGCGCAGCGGGGCGACATCGACCGCATCGGCGACATCGCCGGCTACAACGGCGACGGCGCCGTGCTGTTCCCGAATCCCGGCATCGCCAACTTCGTCGCGGAGTACGGCTCGACCATCTCGGACCGGCCGGGCGAATACGACCCGGGCTGGGGCGACATCGAACACACGCCGGGCGCGAAGGCGGGCGAGCCGGCGTCGTGGCGCTTCCCGTGGCGCGCGGGAGAGGCCGTGTGGGCCGGGTTCGACCACGGCTCGATCGCGGGCAAGTTCGGCTCGATGGGCCTCGTCGATTATGCGCGGCTGCCGAAGCGCAGCTGGTTCTGGTACCGCAACGCCTACCGCGGCATCGCGCCGCCCGCGTGGCCGCAGCCGGGCCGGCCGGCCGCCCTGCGGGTGACGGCCAGCAGCCCCGTGATCCGCCACGCGGACGGCACGGACGACGTGCAGCTGGTCGTGACGGTCGTCGACGCGGCCGGCAAGGCGCTGTCCAACAGCCCGCCCGTGCGGCTGGCGCTGGAAGCGGGGCCGGGCGAGCTGCCGACGGGGCGCGGCATCGCGTTCACGCCGGATGGCGACATCCCGATCCGCGACGGCCAGGCGGCCATCGCCATGCGCAGCTGGCAGCGCGGCACGACACGCATCCGCGCGACGTCGCCCGGCCTCGCCGACGGCGTGCTGACGGTGGAGACGGTGGATGGTCCGGCCTTCGTGGACGGCGTGACGCCGCTGGCGGCCGACCGGCCGTACCTGCAGCGCAAGATGGAAGTGGGGGCGGAGCAGGCGTTCGGCCTGAAGAATCCGACGCAGGCCAGTTCGAGCGCGGCCGGCCATGCGCCGTCGCTGGCCAACGACGGCGACGCCGCCACGTGGTGGGCCCCGGCGGCGGACGACGCCGCGCCGTGGATCGCCATCGACCCCGAGCGCATCGTGAATTACCGCCGGCTGGCCGTGCGGTTCGCGCCGGACGGGCGTTGCGGCGTGACGGCGCAAGCGCAGGATGCGGGGGGCGTGTGGCAGGTGCTGGCCGACGTGCCGGCGGCGGCCGACACGTTCGACGTGCCCGTGCGCGCCGTCACGGGACGGCGCCTGCGGCTGCGCCTAGCGAGCGCCAACTGCCGCATCGCCGACGTCGTCATCATGGGGACGCCGGCGACCTTCTGGTGATCAGCGCACGTTCTGCTTCTTGATCAGTTGATCCAGCATGGCGTGTTCTTCTTCCGTCAGGTCGGTCAGCGGCGCGCGCACCGGGCCGCCGTCGTGGCCGACGAGGCGGGCCCCGGCCTTGACGATCGACACGGCGTAGCCGGCCTTGCGGTTGCGGATCGCCAGGTAGGGCAGGAAGAATTCGTCCAGCAGGCGGTTCGTCGTGGCGTGGTCGTCCTTGGCGATCGCGTGATAGAAATCCATCGCCAGTTGCGGCATGAAGTTGAAGACGGCCGACGAGTACACGGGCACGCCCAGCGCTTTATACGCCGCGGCGTAGACTTCCGCGGTCGGCAGGCCGCCCAGGTAGCTGAAGCGGTCGCCCAGTCGGCGCCAGATCGAGACCATCAGTTCGATGTCGCCGATGCCGTCCTTGAAGCCGATCAGGTTGGGGCAGCGGTCGGCCAGCTTTTCCAGCGAGTCCGCGGTCAGGCGGCATTGCGCGCGGTTGTACACGACGACGCCGATGTTCACCGATTTGCAGACTTCTTCCACGTGCGCGACGAGGCCGTCCTGGCTCGCTTCCGTCAGGTAGTGCGGCAGCAGCAGCACGCCTTTCGCGCCCAGGCGCTCGGCTTCCTGGGCAAAGGCGATCGCGGCGCGGGTCGGGCCGCCGACGCCGGCCAGGATGGGCACTTTACCGGCGCACGTGTCGACGGCAGTCTTGATCACTTGCGAGTATTCGTCGTGCGTCAGCGAAAAGAATTCGCCGGTGCCGCCGGCCGCGAACAGGGCGGTGGCGCCGTACGGCGCGAGCCATTCCAGGCGTTCGATGTAGGTGCTCTTGCGGAAGTTGCCTTCGGCATCGAAGTCGGTGATGGGGAAGGACAGCAGGCCGGACGACATCACTTGCTTGAGTTCTTGCGGATTCATTTGTGCTCCAGGGCGGTGGGTTTGACTTGTCAGACATCGTACAACTAAGATCGCGACGTCGCAAGAAGAATCTTTTGATGTGCGGCGGGTGCGCCACGCTGCCCATGAACGTCGTCCCCGCGGAGGCGGGGACGACGGTTTTTGCGTGTCAGGCCTTAACCGATTTGCCGCGTCGTGCCGCGCTCGACCAGGTTGAACCCCACGTCCACGACATTCCCCGCCGGCGCCTCGCCTTCGATCTTCGCGATGAGCGCCCGGGCCGCCTGCACGCCGATGGCGCGCTTGTCGACGTGGACGGACGAGATGGGAGGATGCGTGTACGCGGCGAAGTCGAAGTCGCCGAAGCCCATGATGCCGAGCGTCTCCGGCACGGCGATGCCTTGCGCCTGCGCCTCGACGAGGGCGCCCTGGGCCAGCACGTCCGAGCTGCACACGACGACGTCGGGCGCGTGGCCTTCCGCGAGGATCGCGCGCAGGCCTTCGCGGCCGAGATTCATCACGGTCGGCGGCGTGGCCAGGTGCGTGGCGACGGGCACCACGCCGTGCCGTTCCAGTTCCGCCTCCAGCGCGAGGCGGCGCCGGTTCGCGCGCTCGTCGCGTGCGCAGATCGACGCGAACCGTTTATAGCCTTTGGATAGAAGGTATTGCGCGACCTTTTCGCCCACGCGTTCCTGCGAAAAGCCGATGGCGATGTCGATGGGGGAGGGCGTCAGGTCCCACGCTTCGACGACGGGCACGCCGGTCGCCAGCAGTTTCTTGCGCACACCGGGGTGGTGATGGATGCCGGTGAGGACGATGCCGTCGGGCTGGCGCGACAGGATCGCCGTCAGCAGGTCTTCTTCCTTTTGCCGCGAGTAGTTCGACACCGACAGCAGCAGCTGGTAGCCGTGCGCCGACAATTCGTCGTTCAGGCCCTGCACCGTCTCGGCGAACATCGAGTTCGACAGCTGCGGCACGATGGCGGCGATCAGCTGGCTGCGCTTCGTCGTCAGGCTGCCGGCCAGCATGTTCGGGATATAGCCCATCGCGGCCGCCGCTTCTTTCACACGCGCGATCGTGTCCGGCTTGACGAGCCTGGGGTTGTGCAGCGCGCGCGATACCGTGATCGGAGAGAGGCCCGCGAGCCGCGCGACATCCTTGAGCGTGATGCTTTTCGGGCGGTCTCCGTTGGTGGGGAGCGTGTCGTCTGCGGGGGCTATCATGTTGTTGTGTTCTTTATCACTTGTACGACATCCGATCACAAAACGCTTGCGTTCGAAGATGATTGCGGTATCATACCAAACACCTCGGCCGACCTACCGGCCATATTTTTACGACAAGAATGATTGCGGTGTCATTTTTGCGCAAAGCGCGTGGCTGTTGTGCTTTGCTATCAAATGATTGCGCAATCATGGAGACGCTGATGACTATCCCCCGCACCATCCGCATGCACGAGAACGACAATGTCGCCATCGTCGTCAACGCCGGCGGCCTGCCGGAAGGCACGATCTTCCCGGACGGACTGACCCTGACCACCCGCGTGCCGGAAGGGCACAAGGTGGCGCTCGTCGACATCGCCCAGGGCGCACCCATCGTCCGCTACGACGTCACGATCGGCCATGCGCTGCAACCCATCGCCCGCGGCACGTGGATCGAGGAATCGCTGGTCGGCATGCAGGCCGCGCGGGGCCTGGACGACCTGCCGAAGCCCGTCCGCGACCGCGCACCGCTGGCGCCGCTGGAAGGCTATACGTTCGAAGGTTTCCGCAATCCGGACGGCTCGGTCGGCACGCGCAACATCCTCGCCATCAGCGAGACGGTGCAGTGCGTGTCGGGTGTCGTCGCGTTCGCCGTCGACCGCATCAAGAAGGAGCTGCTGCCGAACTACCCGCACGTGGACGACGTCGTCGCCATCGAGCACACGTACGGCTGCGGCGTCGCCATCGACGCGCCCGGCGCCGAGATCCCGATCCGGACCCTGCGCAACATCGCGAAGAACCCGAACTTCGGCGGCCGCGTGATGCTCGTGAGCCTGGGCTGCGAAAAGCTGCAGCCGGCGCGCATGTTCCCGGCCGGCTCGATCCCGATCCAGGCGCCGGACACCGTCTGCCTGCAGGATGCCGCTCACGTGGGCTTCGGCGACATGATCGAATCCATCATGCGCACGGCCGAGAAGCACCTGGCGGTGCTGAACGAGCGCCGGCGCGAGACCGTGCCCGCGTCGGAACTGGTCGTCGGCGTGCAGTGCGGCGGCAGCGATGCGTTTTCCGGCGTGACCGCGAATCCGGCCGTCGGCTTCGCGAGCGACCTGCTCGTGCGGGCAGGCGCCGCCGTCATGTTCTCCGAAACGACGGAAGTCCGCGACGGCATCGACCAGCTGACCGCGCGCGCCGCCGACGACGGCGTCGCCGAGGCGATGATCCGCGAGATGGCGTGGTACGACGAATACCTGAAGCGGGGCGGCGTGGACCGCAGCGCGAACACGACGCCGGGCAACAAGAAGGGCGGCCTCGCCAACATCACCGAAAAGGCGATGGGCTCCATCATCAAGTCCGGCACGGCACCCATCGCGGGCGTGCTGTCCCCGGGCGACAAGCTGCAGCAGAAAGGCCTGATCTACGCGGCCACGCCGGCCAGCGATTTCATCTGCGGCACCCTGCAACTGGCCGCCGGCATGAACATGCACGTGTTCACGACGGGCCGCGGCACGCCTTACGGCCTGGCCGCCGTGCCGGTCGTGAAAGTCGCGACGCGCGACGACCTGGCACGCCGCTGGCATGACCTCATGGACATCAACGCCGGACGCATCGCGACCGGCGACGCGACGATCGCGGACGTGGGCTGGGAGTTGTTCCACTTCCTGCTCGACGTGGCGAGCGGCCGCAAGAAGACGTGGGCCGAGCACTGGAAGCTCCACAACGCGCTCACGCTCTTCAATCCGGCGCCCGTGACCTGACCGCACGGACGACCACACAAGACAGACAACAGCAAGGAGACATTGTGAAGAAAGCAGTATGCATCGCCCTCGGCCTGGCCGCGGGCGCGGGCGCGCACGCCCAGACGAATGTCACGATCTACGGCATCGCCGACGCGGCGTTCGTGAGCGAGAACGGTTCCAGCGCCGGTCACCAGACGAAGATCACGAGCGGCGCCGCGTCCGCATCGCGCATCGGCTTTCGCGGCACGGAGGACCTGGGCAATGGCATGTCCGCGTTCTTCACGCTGGAGACGGGCGCGAAGCTCGACACGGGCGAACTCGATGCCGCGAACACGATCTTCAATCGCCAGGCCTTCGTGGGCATCAGGACGAACGCGGGCGCCATCGCCTTCGGCCGCCAGTACACGCCTTACCACCTCACCTTGACGTCCGTCGCCGACCCGTTCGGCACCGGCTACGCGGGCACGGCGAAGAACCTCTTCCCGGACAACGGCACCAACGTCCGCACCAGTAACACGATCACGTACACGTCGCCCAAGGTGAGCGGCATGCACGCGGAACTCGCGTACAGCGCCGGCGAGCAGACCGAATTGTCGGCGGGTCGCCAGTTCGGCGGCGCGCTCGATTATGCGCAGGGCGCACTGCGGGTACGGCTCGCGTACAACAACAAGAACACGGACGTGGCGGCGACGGGGGTGAACCACGACCTGGGCCGCAACGTGCTCCTCGGTGCGAACTACGACTTCAAATGGATCAAGCTGTACGGCGCATTCGAAGTCGACAAGGGTTTCAACAGCGCCACCCTGGGCAATGCGAACAACCCGTACGGCGGGGTGAAACCGACGCCGTCGACGGACGGCCGCGAGATCCTGCTGGGCTTTTCCGCGCCCGTCGGGCCGGGCACGCTGATGTTCTCCACGCAGCGCAAGGACGACCGCACGCACCTCGACCAGGACGCCCACGAGTGGGGCATCGGCTATCTGTACGCGCTGTCCAAGCGCACGGGCCTGTACGCGGCGTACGCACATATCCATAACAAGAACGGCGCCGGCTACACGGTCGCCAACAACACGGAGCCGGGGGCGGGCAACACCGGCTACAACCTGGGCATCCGCCAGACGTTCTGAGTCCGGCGGCCACACCAATCTCTGGAGGGACCATGGAGCACACAACGACCGCGGCCATGCCGGCCGCAACCACCAAACTCGCGTCGCGCACGCGCTGGGGCATACTCGCCATCCTGTTCATCGTCACGACGGTCAACTACGCGGACCGCGCCTCGATCTCGATCGCGGGTCCGGAAATCCGCAAGGCCCTGGGCCTGTCGCCCGTCGAGATGGGCTTCGTCTTTTCCGCGTTCGCGTGGTCGTACGTGGCGGCCCAGCTGCCCGGCGGCTGGCTGCTCGACCGCTTCGGCTCGAAGATCACCTATTTCTTCAGCATTTTTCTCTGGTCGCTGTTCACGCTGCTGACGGGCGGCGTCGGCTTCCTCACCGGCGCCGTCGCCGTCGGCACGCTGTTCGTGCTGCGTTTCCTCGTCGGCGCGGCGGAAGCCCCTTCGTTCCCGGGCAACAGCCGCATCACGTCGGCGTGGTTCCCCACGCACGAACGGGGCCTCGCGTCCGCGCTGTTCAACTCCGCGCAGTATTTCGCGACCGTGCTGTTCGCACCGATCATGGGCTGGCTCGTCCACGCGTTCGGCTGGGAGAGCGTGTTCATCGTGATGGGCGGCCTCGGGATCGCGCTGGCCTTCGTCTGGCTGAAGGTCATCCACGGACCGAAGGACCACCCGTCCGTCAGCGCCGGCGAACTGGAATACATCGAGGAGGGCGGGGCGCTCGTCGACCTCGACGGCGCCAAACGCAGTGCGCAGGCGCCCGCCGTGGACACGCTCGCCTGCGTCAAGGAGTTGCTGGGCAACCGCATGCTGCTGGGCGTGTACATCGGCCAGTACTGCATCAACACGCTGACGTACTTCTTCCTCACGTGGTTCCCCGTGTACCTCGTGCAGGAGCGCCACATGACGATCCTGAAGGCGGGCTTCGTCGCGTCGCTGCCCGCCATCGCCGGTTTCCTCGGCGGCGTCGTGGGCGGCACGATCTCGGACCGCCTCGCCAAGGCCGGCTTCTCGCTGTCGATGTCGCGCAAGGTGCCGATCGTGTGCGGCATGCTGCTGTCGATGAGCATGATCGCCTGTAACTACATCGACGCCGACGCCGTCGTCGTCGCCGTGATGGCGCTGGCCTTCTTCGGCAAGGGCGTCGGCGCGCTGGGCTGGGCCGTCGTCGCGGACACGTCGCCGAAGGAAGCGGGCGGCCTGTCCGGCGCGCTGTTCAACACCTTCGGCAACATCGCCGGCATCACGACGCCGATCGTCATCGGCTACATCCTGCAGGGCACCGGCTCGTTCGCGGGGGCGCTCGTGTATGTCGGCGCCAACGCGGCCGTCGCGATCTTCAGCTATGTGTTCATCGTGGGCGAGATCAAGCGCGTGAAGCTGGTGAAGTCGCTGAAGACGGCAGGGTAGAAAATATTTTGAATCCGATCGCCGGGTGGCTGCGTACAAGAGGAGTGGGGGAGATTTCCCCCGCTACAACCCTCAACCCGGAGATCGACATGAAGCCTGCCCTCATCCTTTCAGCAGCATCCCTGTGCGCCTTTCTGTCCGCGTGCGGCGGCGGCGACGACGACATGCCGAAGGCGCAGTTCGCGCAGAACCAGGACATCTGGATGGCCCTCGGCGGGGACGCGAAAGCGCCCGCGGCGGTGGCGAAGGTCGTCGACGACGCGGCCGCCGGCCTGCTGGCCGATCCGAAGGAAGCGCCGTACTTCGCCGTCGTCGGCACGCCCGGCCACGATTCCGTCGACCGCCTGAAAGCCTGCCTGCGCCTGCAGTTCAACGCCGTGCTGGGCGGACCGTACACCTATCCGGGTCCGGTCACGGCCGACAACACGACGGTCCAGTGCGAAGACATGGTCGCGGCGCACAAGGACCTCGGCATTCCCGGCTGCGTGTTCGACCAGTTCATGGTCGACCTGGCGGCCGTCATGAAGCAGGACGGCGTGCCGGATGCGTACATCAACCGCGTGGCGCCCACGCTCGTCGGCCTGAAGGGCGACATCGTGTCGAAGACGCCCGTCTATCTTGGCCCGACCACCGCGGCCAACTGCCAGTCATGAGTGCCCGTGCGTGGGTGATGGCGGGGGCGGGCGCCGCGCTCCTCGTGCTGGGCGTGGGCGGTGCGATGCACACGCGCGCCGGCCTGCGTGCGTTGGCGGCGCTGGGTGTGCCGTGCCCGGCCGATCGGGTCTCGGCGGCGCAGGTCGACCACGTACGCCGGGCCGGCCTGGCCGGGCTGCGCGGCGATACCCCCGCGCCGGTCCGCCCGGCCGTCGCGGGCCTTCTGCTGGACATGACCACCGAAGCGCAAGCGCAGGCGCTCCTCGCCCGCGCGCACGCGGCGTGCGAGGTGCAGGCACGCGGCTACCGCCACCTGCGCTGCCGCGGCGTGGATGCGGCCGCGCTCGGGCTGGCCGGGCCGCCCGTCAGCGAGATGTGGCTCAGCTTCGGACCGGCGGGGCGCCTCGTCGGCGTCGACGTGTACCGGCGCGGCATGCGGCCGGACGACGTGCGCGCGGTGTGGTCGGACGCGGCCGGCCGCCTGCGCGCGGCGCTGGGTGCGCCCGGCCTCGCGGTCGGCGACCCCGCGCCGGACGTGCTGGCGGCAAGCCCGATCCAGACGGCGCGCGTGCAATACCGCTACGCGGACTACGTGGCCACCGTGACGGCCGCGCACCTGCCGCAGACCGGGTTGTCCGTGCGCGAGCAATACCTGTCCGCACGCATGTAATCGTTTCCAGTCCTGTCACTGTACGGTTACAATGTTTTCATTAAATCAATGACAGGGGCGCCGTGAGCCAGGAGACCGACCAGGACGACCAGCTGTACCACCTGCTCGCGGCCGTGGCCCTGCAGGACCGCGCCGCGTTCCGCAGGTTGTACGAGGCCACGTCGGCGAAGCTGTTCGGCTTCGCGCTGCGCGTGCTGCACAAGGAGGAACTGGCGGAGGAGGCCGTGCAGGATGCGTACGTCGCGATCTGGCACGCGGCCGCCAGTTACCAGATGCACCTGGCGGCGCCGCTCACGTGGATGGTGACGATCGTGCGCAACAAGGCGCTGGACGTCCGCCGCCGCGCGCTGGCGGACGGCGGCGACGTCCGCGTCGAACTCGAGGATGCCGATGGCCTGGCCGACATGGCGGCGGGTCCGCACGAACTGGCGCAGCTCTCGCGCGACGCGCAGGCGCTGGCGCGCTGCATGGACACGCTCGCGGGCCGCCAGCGCCAGGCGATCGGCATGGCCTACCTGCACGACCTGTCGCATTCGGACGTGGCGGCGCGCCTCGGCCTGCCGCTCGGCACGGTCAAGACGTGGATCCGGCGCGGCCTCGACCGCCTGCGCGATTGCCTGTCCAGACGGGAGGCCGCATGAATATCCGCGACAACGCGCCGCTGCGCGACCGGCTCGCGGCCGAATACGCGCTCGGCACCTTGCGCGGCGGGGCGCGGCGCCGCTTCGAGGCGTGGCTGCGCGACGACCGCCTGCTGCGCGCCGCCGTCGCCGACTGGCAGGGCCGTCTCGCGGCGCTGGCCGAACTGCAGCAGCCGGTGACGCCGCCGGCGCGCGTGTGGGAGGGCATCGAGCGCCGCCTGGGGCCTGTGGTACAGCCGCCGTGGTGGCAGTTCTGGCGCACGTCCGCCGCGCGCCCGTGGGGCGTGCTGGCGCTGGCCGCGGGCGCGGGCGCGCTCGTGCTGGCCGTGCGCCTCGCCGCGCCGCCGGCGGCCACGCCGCGGACGCAGCAGATCGCCGCGCTGTCCGACGCCCAGTCGCAGACCGTCATGGTCGTCACGGCCGACACGCGCCACCGCCGCCTGCAGGTGCGCGTGGCGGAAGACGTCCACGTACCCGCCGACCGCACCCTGCAACTGTGGGCGATCACGCGCACGGGCAACCCCCGCTCGCTCGGCATCCTGCCCGATAACCGCAGCACGGACCTGGCGCTGGACGCGCGCGCGACCGCGCCGGACGTGGCGCTGCTCGCGATCAGCCTGGAGCCGAAGGGCGGCTCGCCCGATCCGAACGGGCCGACGGGACCCGTGCTGTACAAGGGCAGCTGGGCAAGGCTGTGAATCCACTCTTTCATCATCGAGGTGTCGTCATGCGCATGTTCGCCGTCCTGTCCTTGAGCTGCCTGATCGGCGCGGTCCACGCGCAGGACATCGTGCCGCGTCCGGCCCGACTGGAGCGCGGGACCGGCGACTATATGCTGACGGCAGCCACCCGCATCGTCGCCAGCGGCGCCGCGCTGCCCGAGGCGTCGACCCTGCGCGACTACCTGCGCCCGGCCACGGGCTTCGACCTGCCGGTGACCGCGCACGACGGCGCCGACGCGATCCGCCTGCGCCTCGACCCGAAGGCGGACCTGGGCAAGGAGGGCTACCGCGTCGTGAGCGATGCGCGCGGCGTGACCATCTCGGCGGCGCAGCCCGCGGGACTCCACTACGGCATCCAGACCTTGCGCCAGATGCTCCCGGCCGACATTTACCGCCGGGCGCGGGTGAAACGCACGTGGGCGCTGCCGGCCGTGGCGATCGAGGACGCGCCCCGGTTCTCGTGGCGCGGCAGCCACCTGGATGTCGCGCGCCACTTCATGCCGAAGGAATTCGTGCTGAAGCACATCGAGCTGCTGGCCCAGCACAAGATGAACGTCTTCCACTGGCATCTGACGGACGACCAGGGCTGGCGCATCGAGATCAAGCGCTATCCGCGCCTGACGCAGGTGGGGGCGTGGCGCCGCGACAGCATGCTCGCGTACGATCCGCCGCGCTACGACGGCAAGCCGCACGGCGGCTTTTATACGCAGGACGACATCCGCGAAGTGGTCGCCTTCGCGGCCGCGCGCCACGTGACGATCGTGCCGGAGATCGAGATGCCGGGCCATGCGCAGGCCGCCGTCGCGGCGTATCCCGAGCTGGGCAACCGGCCGGATCGGACACTCCAGGTCGGCACCGACTGGGGCGTGATCCCGCACGTGTTCAACGTGGAAGACGGCACGATCGCCTTCCTGCAGAATGTGCTGGACGAGGTGATGGACCTGTTCCCGGGCCAGACCATCCACGTGGGCGGCGACGAGTGCCCGAAGACGGAATGGGCGCAGTCGCCGGCCGCGCTGGCGCGCATGAAGCAGCTGGGCCTCGTGCCGGTCACGGCCACCCTGCAGGACATCCAGGACTACCGCGATGCGCAGGGCAAGCCGGCCGAACATCCCGCGCTGCACGGCCTGCAGAGCTGGTTCATCGGCCGCATGGATGCGTACCTGACGCAGCACGGCCGCCGCCTGATCGGCTGGGACGAGATCCTGGAAGGCGGCCTCGCACCGGGCGCCGCCGTGATGAGCTGGCGCGGCGAGGCGGGCGGCATCAAGGCCGCCGGCGCCGGACACGACGTCGTCATGACGCCGGAGCGCGAGACCTATTTCGATTTTTACCAGGCCGACCCGAAGAGCCCCGGCTTCCGCGAACCGATGGGCGTGCGCGACGTGACGACGCTCGCGCGCGTGTATGCGTACGACCCGTTGCCGGCCGCGCTGCCGGCGTCCCAGGCGCGGCACGTGCTGGGCAGCCAGGCGCAGTTATGGACGGAATACATGGCGACCCCGCGCGACGTCGAATACATGGCCTGGCCGCGCCTCGTGGCGCTGGCCGAAGGCCTGTGGACGCCGAAGGCGCTGAAAGACTATGCGCGGTTCGAGGCGCGGATGCCGGCGGCGCTGGGCCGCCTGCAGGTGCAGGACGTGAACTACCGTCCCCTGGAAGGTCCGAGGTAACGATCGCCCGCGGGCCGCAAGACCTACTGCATGAACCAGCCGTGGCTGACGACGATCGACTGGCCCGTCAGCGCGTTCGACGGGAACGTCGCGAGGAACAGCGCCGTGTGCGCGACGTCTTCCACGGTCGTGAATTCGCCGTCGACCGTCTCCTTCAGCATCACCTTCTTGACGACATCCTCCTCGCTGATCCCCAGTTCCTTCGCCTGTTCCGGGATCTGCTTTTCGACGAGCGGCGTGCGCACGAAGCCCGGGCAGATCACGTTCGCCCGCACGCCGTGCTTCGCGCCTTCCTTGGCGACGACCTTGGCCAGGCCGACGAGGCCATGCTTCGCCGCGACGTACGGCGCCTTCAGCACCGAGGCTTCCTTCGAGTGCACGGACCCCATATAGATCACGCTGCCGCCGCGGCCCTGCGCATACATCCGCTTCAGGCACGCGCGCGTCGTGAGGAAGGCGCCGTCGAGGTGAATCGCGAGCATCTTCTTCCAGTCCGAGAACTTGAATTCGTCGACCGGCGCGACGATCTGGATGCCCGCGTTCGACACGAGCACGTCGATGCCGCCGAATCGATCGGCCACTTGCGCGATGCCCGCGTCGACCTGTTCCTCGTTCGTCACGTCCATCGCGACGGCCAGCGCGCGTTCGCCGGTCGGATCGAATTCGCGCGCGACGGCCTGCGCGGCTTCCAGGTTGAGGTCCGCGATGGCGACCTTCGCGCCATGGTCGAAATAGGTCTTCGCGATCTCTCTGCCGATGCCGCTGGCGGCGCCCGTGACGACGGCGACTTTATCCTGCATGTTCATAGTGGATCCTTTTCTGCGGAGGGGGGAAGGGGAAGCGGGTGCGCGGGCGGCGTCAGGAAATCGTAGGTGGCCGGGTTGCACTCGAAGCGCGGCAGCTGGAAGATCTCTTCATGCGCGAGCGTCTTCGTCGCATCGGCGTATCCGGCCTGCCAGTGTTCCTTCATCGTGCGGCGCGAGAATTCGAAATCCTTGTACTGGCCTTCGTAGGTCGGCGAGCGGTAGACCAGTTCGACGATGTTGTACAGCGCGGGATCCGACGCTTCCGCCAGCATTCGCGCCTGCGGCGTCGCGGCCAGGTCGGGCGGCATCATCGCCAGCAGTTCGTTGAACGCCGTGCGCAGCTTTTCCGTGCGGCGGAATGCGTCGGTCGCGGTGCGCGTGCGGCTCGAATACTGGATCTCCTTCATGCGCGTCGCGACCGCGGCGAGGTCTTTCGGCACTTCGCCGCGCGCGCTCCACAGGTCGACCTGGAACACGAGCGTATGCAGGCGCGAACGCGCGGACAGTACCCAGTCGAGCGGCGTATTCGACACCATGCCGCCGTCCCAGTAACGTTCGCCGTCGATCTCCACCGCGTCGAAGCCCGGCGGCAGTGCGCCGCTGGCCATGACGTGCTCCGGCCCGATGCGGTCCTTCGCATTGTCGAAGTAGGCGAAGTTGCCGGTCCTGACGTTGACGGCGCCGATCGACAGACGCATTTCGCGCGCGTTGATGCGGTCGAAGTCGACGAGGCGCTCCAGGGTCGCCCGAAGGGGTGTCGTGTCGTAGAAACTCGTCGCACCCAGGCCGGGCCACGACAGGTACGGCGGCGGCACGCGCGGTTCGAAGAAGCCGGGCACGCCCTGCACGAGCACGCGTCCGGCCGCGACCTGGTTGACCCAGGCGTGCAGCGTGTCGACGAGCGGCACGCCGGTCCACCGGTCACCCACGATGCCGTCGCCGGACGCGCTGACCAGTTCCCAGAATTCGCGCAGCCGCTCGACCCGCTGCTCGCGCGGATTGCCGGCGATGATCGCGCTGTTGATGGCGCCGATCGAAATGCCGGACACCCACGTGGGCTCGACGCCCGCTTCCAGCAGCTTTTCGTACACGCCGGCCTGGTACGCACCGAGCGCGCCGCCGCCCTGCAGGACGAGCGCGATGCTGTCGAATTCGGTGGCGCAGGCTTTCGGTACTTCGGCGGGCGCCTGCGTGCCTTCGTGCAGTACGCTTTGATCCCGTGTGTTCACGTGCCGGCTCCGTTGCGGAGCGATGGGGTTGGCTTCATCCGTTCCTCGATGTGTCAATACGAATCGCGAGCGACCTTGCGTTTGATCAACGTGTCGCCCGGCCGATATTCTCACAAATTTGCGGATGAGGCTGTCGTACGATTGGATGATGAACACCATGTTTACGCGGCGCTGGTATAGTCGCCGGCATGGACGACACCTGGCATCCGCAACTGGACGAACACGGCCGCAAGGTGCGGCTGCACGCGCCGTCGTGCGAAGCGAATCTCGCCGCGCTGGCCGACCCGCAGGCCGCGGTGACGTTCGTGCCGGGCAGCGCATGCGCGGGCAGGCTGGATGGCGTGCCGCTCGTGCCGTGCACGCGCGCCATGGTCGATGCCGCTTGCATCGGTGGCGCCACGCTCGTGGAACCGCCGTTCCTCCTCCCGCCGGGGAAGCAGGCGGCGGCCGGCGCCGTCGTGCGCGAAGCCGACGGCCGCATCTGGCTCGTGGCGCCGTCGAACGGCTTCGGCGGCTATGCGGTGACCTTTCCGAAAGGGCGCGTCGAACCGGGCCTGCCGCTGCAGGCGACGGCCATCCGCGAGGTCTGGGAAGAATCGGGGCTGCTCGTGGAACCGGTGGCCTGGCTGGGCGACTTCCCTCGCACCCAGACCTTTACACGCTTTTACATCGCGCGCCGGATCGGTGGCCATCCCGCGCACATGGGGTGGGAGTCGCAGGCCGTCCACCTCGTGACGCCCACGCAGGCGCGTGGCCTGTTACACCGGGATACCGATCACGCGGTACTCGACGCCCTGGACGCATTTGAGGCGCATCAAGCCTGACGCCAGCCACGCGAGACACGGCAGCCTTTCCAATCTGTAATGTTCGACGACCCTGTTTTTAATTTTCGCTTCAGGTTCGCGGCGTACCGTTTTCATTGCATATCGGAAGCATTTCTTGCCCTGTCCTTCGTCCCTTTTAAGGCTGTCGCCCGTGAAACTCGCCGCATACCAAGAGCTCGCCCCGCAGGAACTCGCGCCATCGCAACCCGGCGGCCTGGCCATCCTCGGGGACGATCCCGTACAGCACCGCCAGGTCCTCGACAAGCTCGACGAGCTCGGCTTGCGGCCCTATCTCGCGCCGTTTGAACACGGCTGCGGTTTCGCGCTGTCGGCGGACGCCGCGCATGGGCTCGTGGACGATGGCGACACGCTGAACCTGTGCCGCGATCTCGGCCTCGACACCGCCGCGAACATGGTCCACCTCGAACGCGAGATCGTGCTGGCGCTGCTGGCCGCGCCGCGCCTGCTGCGCTTTGCGAGTGCCGCCGAATTCCTGGCGGCGGTCGCGATCCGGCGCAACATTGTCGTGGCCGCGCGCGCCACCCAGCTCGCGTTCGGCACGGCCGAAGCGGACCGCCCGGCCAGCCACTGGACGTACGACGAAGACCGCGGCTTCACGGTCTTGCCCGGACGGCCGCTGATCGAGGCCCTCACGCTCGCGACGCAGCCCGACGCGGGCGACGGGCGCATGTACGCGTTCTCCTGCTACCGCGCGACCGAATACGTGATGCTGCTCGGGATCGCGCGCGAACTCGAACGGACCAACCCGCCGTTGCTCGCAGCCTTGCAGCGCCAGTGGGAGACGTCCGCGATCCAGTCGGGCGCCTTCCACGACGTCTTTCTCGTCGAATACGGCTCGTTCGGCGCGCCGCTGCCGCCGCGCTGGTACGTGCCGGGCGATCGCGTGTGGTTCCGCAATCCGGACGCGCGCTCGTCGGACGCGTCCGGCTACGAAGGGTCGTGGGTCATCTATCTCGGCAACGGCCTGTTCAGCAATTTCTGGCAACGCGACCGTCCCTACAGCCTGGTCGCGAAATGCCTGGAGATCTACCACTGGCGCCACGGCACGTATGTCGACGCCGCCGGCGACTTGCGGATGAACGAGGCGATCGTCGCTGCGCACGTGGCGGAGACGGCCGCCAACCCGGCCGCGCTGGCGTCCGTCGTCGCGCGCATGTCGCGCCTGCGTGACACGCGCGGCGTGTATGCCGATGGCGGCTGCATCGACGTCTCGCGCGAATTCTCGCGTCCTGTCTGCCCCGGCACCACGGGCATCGTGCTGCCGGGCTGACGGCTCACGGCTCCAGGACGTAGTGGCCGGGCGCATCACGCACGCTGCGTCCTTGTGGAGGCGGCGCCACCCACGGACCGGCCAGGCGGGCCAGCCAATGTTCCCACGCCGGCCACCAACTGCCTTCCCGCACGCGCGTCTCGGCCTGCCAGGTATCGGGATCGACGTACGGCGCGTCGTGCTCGTGCGCGCTCATCTGGTAGCTGCGGTTCGGCGTACCCGGCGGCGACACGACGCCCGCATTGTGGCCGCCCGACGTCAGCAGGAATGTCACCGACGTATCGCTCAGCGGAATGATTTTATAGACGGAGCGCCACGGCGCCACGTGGTCCGTCATCGTGCCGACCGCGAGGATGGGGATGTGGATGTCGGTCAGCGCCACCGGCCGCCCGTTCACGAGGTAGCGTGAGCTGGCCAGGCTGTTCTGCAGGAACAGGTTGCGCAGGTATTGCGAATGCATGCGGTAGGGCATGCGGGTGGCGTCCGCATTCCACGAGGCGAGGTCATTGTCCTTGTCGGGGATGTCGAGCAGGTAGTGGCGCAGGCGGCGCGACCAGATCAGGTCGTTCGAGCGCAGCAGCTGGAAGGCGCCCGCCATCTGGCGCGTGTCCAGGTAGCCCTGCTGCCACATCACGGCTTCCAGGAAGCTGACCTGGCTCTCGTCGATGAACAGCGACAGCTCGCCCGGCTCCGTGAAGTCGACCTGCGCCGCCAGCAGCGTCATGCTGGCAAGGCGCTCGTCGCCGTCGCGCGCCATCGCCGCCGCCGCGATCGCGAGCAGTGTGCCGCCAAGGCAATAGCCGCACGCATTGATCTGCGGGGCGCCGCTCTCGCGCACGACCATGTCCAGCGACTCCATGATGCCGTGCCGCCGGTAATCGTCCAGCGACAGGTCGCGGTCGTCGGCCTGCGGATTCTTCCACGAGATCATGTACACGGTGTGGCCATGCTCGACGAGGTAGCGCACGAGCGAGTTGTGCGGGGAGAGGTCGAGGATGTAGTACTTCATGATCCACGCGGGCACGATCAGCAGCGGCACGGTATGCACCTGCGGCGTGACGGGATCGTAGCGCAGCAGCTCGACGAGGTGGTTTTCCATCACGACCTTGCCGGGCGTGATGGCGACGTCGCGCCCGGGCCGGAGGCTGACGGGCGCCGACGTGCCGGCCAGCGCGCGGCGCATATCCGTGCCCGCGCGCGCCATGCCGTGCAAGAGGTTCTGCCCGCCGCTGGCGAGCGTGACCTGCTGCGCGACCGGATTGGTGGCGATGAAGTTCGACGGCGCGACGCCGTCGAGCAGCTGGCGCGCGACGAACGTGACCACGTCGCCATGGTGCGACGACACGCCCCGCACGTCGGTCGTGGCCCGGTGCCACCATTGCTGCGTGAGCAGGAAGCCCTGGCTCAGCTGGTTCCACGGCCACGCATGCCAGAGCGGATCGTTGAAGCGCTTGTCCTGGGCCAGCGGCTGCACGGGCTCGGCCGGCGTGCCGAACATGGCGCTGGTGCTGTACTGCAGCCAGCGCTGCATGTTGTTCATGGCCTGCACGCCCAGCTCCAGCTGCTTGGCGGGCGAGAGGAGCAGGTGGGTGGCCCAGTCGTGCCACGCGCCGGCCAGGGCCGCCGGCGACACGTAGCCGGTCAGGCGCCCCAGCGCGGCGTTCAGTGCGAGGTCGACGTGCGCGTGTTCGACGCTGGCCTCGGGATAGCGCGGCCGCGCGCCGCCCTGCCACGTGCTGGCCTCGCGCCGCTGTTCGCTTGGCGGGATGTCGGACAGGATATTCATGATGCGATGCCTCCGAAGCAGGGCTGGAAACACGTTTGACCAGAATCCGGCAGGTAAGTGCCGCACCACGGCGGTACGTTTGCTTGATATGGCACAGATACCCGTCATGGATACCCGCCTATCATTGTTTACGGCGAGGTAGCAAAGCGGTTATGCGACGGCTTGCAAAGCCGTTCAGACGTGTTCGACTCACGTCCTCGCCTTTCATTCTCCTTCCACACCGCTCCCCCACCTGAAGTTGTTGACCCCGGCCCGAAAAGCCGATAGCATTCGGTCAAATGACAACGTTGGACAAATCGCGGCGAAAGACGACCGCGACGCCGACGCTGACCCAGTGCGAAGACCCGAAGACCCGAAGGGGCGGAGGAGACGAGGTGTCGACCATTCACGATGTCGCCGAAAAAGCCGGCGTATCGATCAAGACCGTGTCGCGCGTGCTCAACGACGCGAGCAGCGTGTCGGAAAAGACGCGCAAGCGGATCGAGCACGCCATGCAGGCGCTCGACTTCGCGCCGTCCGCCGCCGCGCGCATGCTGCGCGGGCGTCCGACCGATCTCGTGGCCGTCATCGCGGACCAGCTCACCACGACCCCCGATTCGTCCGAGATCATCAAGGGCATCCAGTCCGTGTGCGAAGACCTGGGCAAGATGCTCATCATCGGCGAGACGGGCGGACAGGCGCACGTCGCCAGCCGCCTGGTGGCCGACATGCGCACCCGCCGCGTCGAGGCGATCATCTTCGCCACCACGTTCCACCGTCCCGTGACGGTCACCGACACGCTGGGCCAGACGCCGGCCGTGCTCGCGAACTGCTTCGAAGCGGCATCGCGGTTCGCGGAGGTCATCCCGGACGACGAGGGCGGCGGCTATGCGGCGGCCGAGACCGTGCTGCGCGCCGGTCACCGCAAGATCGCGTTCCTGCAGCTGATCGAGGGCATGGTGGCGACGCGCCTGCGCCTGCAGGGGTTTCGCCGCGCCATGCGGGACCACGGCGTACGGCCGAACGACGCCTGGCTGCTGCATGGCGCCACGCCCGGTGTCGAGGACGAGTTCGCGCAGTTGCGGACGACGATCGACGGCCTGTTCGCGGGCGCCGAACGTCCCACGGCCATCCTGTGCGGGAACGACAAGATGGCGATCCGCGTGATCTTCCTGCTGCAGCGGCGCGGCCTCCGGGTGCCGGAAGACGTGTCCGTCGTCGGCTTCGACGACTTCCGGCTTCTGTCGGAGGCGTCCGATCCCGGCCTGACGACCGTCACCCTGCCGTATCGCGAGATCGGTGCACTCGCCGCGCGCCGGGCGCTCGCCAAGGACCTGGAGCCGGGCATCGTCCGCGTGCCATGCCGCGCCGTGCTGCGCGGTACCGTGGCGGCGCCGTCGGGCGGGAAGGCGGGACAATGATGAAACGGGCGCTGCTTCCGGTACTCGCCATGGTGGCGTCGCCCGCCCTGGCGGCGCCCATCGACATTACCGTGTGGCGCCACGATACCGGCGACGCCGAAATGGTCGCGAGCCGGAACATGGTCGACCGGTTCAACCGCGCCCAGGACAAGTGGAAGGTCGTCGTCGAGACGATCCCGCAAGGCACGTACACGGAATCGATCACGGCGGCGTCCCTCGTCGGGCACCTGCCGTGCGTGATGGCGATCGACCAGCCGGCCGTGCCGAACTTCGCGTGGGCCGGCACGATCCGTCCGCTCGACCGGCTGCTGCCGGCGTCGGTAGTGCAACCGTTGCTGCCGGGCGGGCGCGGCACGTACCGGGGACGGCTCTACAGCGTGGGCCAGTTCGACGTCGTGCTGGCGCTGTTCGCGCGCCGGTCGCGCCTCGCCGCCGAGGGCATCCGCGTGGCGACCATCGAACAGCCGTACTCGGCGCGCGAGCTCTACGACATCCTCCTGAAGGTCAAGCGCGCCGGTCATTACCGCTATCCGCTCGACCTGAACGGCAAGTCGACAGGCGAGTGGTTCAGCTATGCCTTCTCTCCCTGGCTCGAGAGCGCCGGGGCGGACCTGATCGACCGCGGCAACTACCTGCGCGTCGACGGTGTGCTCAACGGCGACGCCGCCGTGGGCGTCGCCCGCTACTACGGCCGCCTGTTCAGGGACCGTCTCGCCGAACGCAATCCTGCCGACGACAAGAGCTTCGAACAGGGCCGCTCGCTGCTCCAGTACACCGGGTCGTGGAAGGCGCGCGACTACAGCGAACGCTTCGGCGACGATCTCGTCGTGATGCCGCCGCCCGATTTCGGCCATGGCCCCCGGATCGGCGCGGCGTCCTGGCAATGGGCGGTGTCGAGCAGCTGTCCTTATCCGGCGGGCGCCGCGGCGTTTCTCGAGCACGTGCTGTCCGCGCCGGAGATGGCCGAGTTCTCGCACATGACCGGACTGGTCCCCGTCACGGCGGATGCCGCGGCGCTCACGACGCACTACCGCCCGGGCGGCGCCTGGCGCATCTATTTCGACTTCGCCGCCCGCTATGCGCGGCCGCGGCCCGCGACGCCGGGCTATCCCGCGATCTCGGCGGCGTTCGAGAAAGCCATGGCGGATGTCCGTGCCGGGAAGGATGCGGCCGAGGCGATGGACGAGGCGGTCGAGACGATCGAACACGACATCGCCCGCAACGGCGGCTACGGATTCATCCGACGCGAAGCGGTGGCGCGCCAATGAAGACATTGCCCGGCCGCGACCATCCGTTGGCGATCGCCGGCTTCACCGGTCCGGCGCTGCTGCTGCTCGGCCTCTTCCTGCTGTTGCCGCTGCTGTTCGCGGCCGGCGCCACGTTCACCGATCACCGGCTGGTGTCGCCGGAGCCGACCCGCTACGTCGGCCTGGAGAACTACCGGCGCCTGCTGGCGCTGCAGGTGGTCGAGGTGGAGCCGCTGCGCGACGCGGCCGGCGCGGCGTTGCGCGACGAGGAGGGGATCCGCTTTCCGACGTGGCGCCAGACGCGCCGCGCGCACCCTGGCCTGGCGCAATACCGCCCCGCGTGGCAGGTCCGGTTCGGCGAGCGCCGGTTCGTGCTGGCCGCGACGGACCCGCTGTTCTACCGCTCCCTCATCAACACCTTCCTGTTCGCGCTGCTGGTGCTGCCGCTGCAATGCGGCACGGCGCTGGGGCTGGCGCTGCTGGTGAACCAGCGCATCGCCGGGCGCGTCTTTTTCCGCACCGTGTATTTCGCGCCCGTCGTGACGTCGATGGTGGTCGCGGCTATCGTCTGGTCGTTCATGCTGAACACCGACCGCGGCATGATCAACGAGCTGCTGCGCGCCGTGACGGGCGATCCGAACGTCGGGCCGGACTGGCTGGGCGAGCCCCGCTATGCGCTGCCCGCCATCGCCATCATGTCGGCCTGGCAGGGCGCGGGATTCCAGATGCTCGTGTTCCTCGCGGGCCTGCAGTCGATCTCGCCGGAGCTGTACGAGGCCGCGACCCTGATGGGCGCGAACGCGTGGCAGCGCTTCGTGCACGTTACCTTGCCGGGGCTGCGCAACACGATCGTCTTCGTCGTCGTGTCGACCCTGCTGCTGGCGTTCGGCCTGTTCACGCAAGTGGATGTGATGACGCAGGGCGGACCGCTCGATTCGACCACGACCGTCGTGTACCACGCGGTGCGCACCGGCTTCCGCCAGCAGGACATCGGTTACGGCTCGACCATCGCCATGGTCTTCTTCGGCATCGTGCTGCTGGTCGCGGTGCTGCAGCGCGTCCTCGTCGCGCGGGGAGAGAACGCATGAAGCCGTTCCTCCGCACCGCCTTGCTGGCCGCCGTCATGGGCGTGCTCGGGATCGTGTTCGCGGCGCCGCTGCTGTTCATGTTCGCGTCGTCGTTCAAGCGCGACGACGCCATCTTCGCCAACCTCGCCAGCTGGTCCGCCTTCGTCCCCGATGCGGGATGGTCGCTGGCCAACTACGCGGCCATCTTCGAGCGCAGCAACCTCCCGCTGTTCCTGCTGAATTCCACGATCATCGCCGCGTGCGTCGTCGTGGGCGGCGTCCTGGTCAACAGCATGCTCGCGTTTTCCCTGAGCCGCATGCGCTGGCGCGGCCGCCGCGCGGTGCTCGCCGTGGTGGTCGCGCTGATGATCGTCCCGTTCGAAGTCATCGCGATTCCCTTGCTGTCGCTGGTCGCGCGCCTGCCCTGGCCCGGCATCGAACAAGGCGCGCTGACGTGGCACATCGGCTGGTTCAACAGCCTGCACGTGCAGATCATCCCGTTCCTCGCCAACGCCTTCTGCGTCTTCCTGTTCTACCAGTTTTTCCGCGACATCCCGCGCGAGCTGGACGAAGCCGCCAGGATGGACGGCGCCGGACCGTGGACCCTGTTCTTCCGCATCATCCTGCCCAACAGCCGTCCGGTGATCGCGACGGCCGCGATCGTGCTCTTCATCGCGGCGTGGAACCAGTACCTGTGGCCGATCATGGTCGTGCAGGGCGAAGCGGCGCGCCCCGTGCAGCCGGGCATCCAGCAATTCTTCGGGCGTTCCAATTCCTGGGGCCAGATCATGGCCTATGCGTCCGTGGTCACGCTGCCCGTGCTCGCCGTATTCCTCGCGTTCCAGCGCCAGTTCGTCGCCTCGGTGGCGGGTTCCGGCATCAAGGGCTGAATCGATTCAATCATCATGACACTCAAACTCGACGACAAATACATCTGGGATTTCTGGCACTACGCGGAAGGCGGCGCCCAGCACCTGTTCATGCTGCAGGCCGACCGCGCCATCGGCGATCCGGACCTGCGCCACTGGAACGTCTCGATCGGCCACGCCGTGTCGCGCGACCTGAGACAGTGGGATTACCGCGGCACCGTGTTCGGGCCGTCCGCCGGACCCGCATGGGACGACTTCACGACGTGGACCGGTTCCGTGATCCATGCGGAAGGCCGCTACCACCTGTTCTACACGGGCACGTGCCGCGCCGAGAACGGCCTGCGCCAGCGCATCGGCCACGCGACCTCAAGCAGCATCGACGGCCCGTGGATGCGCGTGGGCGACGGCCTCGCGCTGGATCTCGACGCACGCTTTTACGAAGAACATGCGGAGGGCCGCTGGCACGACCGCGCCCTGCGCGACCCGTGGGTGCTGCCGGACCGGATCGACGGCATGTACCACATGTTCTTCACGGCGCGCCGCAACGACGGCCCCAGGTTCGAGCGCGGCGTCATCGGCCATGCCGTCTCGCCCGACCTCGTGCACTGGGAAGCGACGGCCCCCGTGTACGAGGGCGGCCATTACGGCCAGCTGGAAGTGCCGCAGGTGTTCGCGCGCGACGGGCGGTGGTTCTGCACCTTCTGCAACGTGCGCGACCACTGGGCCGAGGCGCAGCGCGCGCAGCAGGGCGGCGGCGTCTCGGGCACGCACTACCTCGTGGCCGAGAATCCGCTCGGCCCGTGGCAACCGGCCGAAGGCTTCCTGGATGGCGACGTACCGTGCCGGCGCTACGCGGGCAAGATCCTGCGCGACCCGGTGACGGGCGAGGACTGCCTGATGGCCTTTCTCGATGCGGGGCCGGACGGCCGGTTCGTTGGCCAGATCAGCGACCCGATCCCGCTGCGCTTCGAGCATGGCCGCTACCGGCTGGACGATATTTTGGCACCGGAATGACAACGATGGACAACCATCATGGAGGAGACACCGTGATTCCCTTCAACCATGAAAGGCGGCCGTGGCGGCGCGGCGTGGCGGCAATGCTGCTGGCGCTGCTCGCGCCGGCCCGTGCCGGGGCGGCCACCGACATCGCCGCCTGGCCGCTCGACGAGCAGCGCGGCAGCAGGACGATGGAAGCGGTCTCGGGCCGCTACGACCCCGTCGAGTACGTCTTCAACCATGCCCGCTTCAAGCCGGATTCCGACCCGCTGTGGCGCCCGGCCGGCGCATGCATCAGGGGCGGCTGCCTGCTGTTCGACGGCTACTCGACGGATATCACGGCACCCGGCCTCACGGCGGCGCAGCTGGGCGCCGGCTGGACGATCAGTGCGTGGGTCGCGCCGCATGCGTTCGAATGGGGCGACGGCGGCCAGTACTCGGCGTTCCTGAGCCAGTTCGACGAGGGCAGCAAGACCGGCTTCGCGTTCGGGATGTATCGCTTCGGCACATGGGGCATCAAGCTGGGATTCGGCAGCGCGGAATTCGACCTGCGCGTGAGCGACCGCAAGCTGCCCAGGGACGCGTGGTCGCACGTGGCGGCGAGCTACGATCCGCGCGGCCGCGTGGTCCGGCTGTTCCTCGACGGCGAACAGGTGGCCGCCGGCTCGGCGCCGGCGCAGGGCAGCTTCGCGTTGCCCGCGCGGGCGCTGACGATCGGCCGCTATTCGCAGCCGCGCACCGTGGAGGGCGTGTTCCAGCTGAATACCTTCCTCGGCCTGATGGACGAGGTCCGGATCGCGGCGGGCGCCGCGCCGGGAGCGGACATCGCCCGCCGCGTGCATGCCGACCTGGCGGCCCACGGCGGCAAGGCGCCCGCGCTGGCGCAGGCCGATGTCACCATCGCACCGGTCACGTTCGCCGGCGACCGTCATCGTCCGCAGTACCACGCGATGCCGGATTCCGGCTGGATGAACGAACCGCATGCGCCGTTCTACCAGGACGGCCGCTATCACCTGTTTTTCCAGAAGAACCCGTTCGGCCCGTTCTGGCACCAGATCCATTGGGGGCACTGGGCCAGCCCGGACATGGTGCACTGGCGCGAGCTGCCCATCGCGCTGGCGCCGGAAGACGACACGCTCGCGCCGGACGGCATCTGGTCCGGCAGCGCCACGCATGCGCGCGACGGCACGCCGGTGCTGTTCTTCACGGCGGGGAACGACAAGGCGCCCATCCACGAGCGCACCGGGCTCGCGCGGCCTGCGGATGCGGACCTGGTGCGGTGGATGAAATATCCCGTGCCGGTGACCGAGCAGCAGCCGGGCCCCGGGCACACGGGCGATTTCCGCGACCCGTTCGTGTTCCGCGACGATGCCGGCGACCGCTGGTTCCAGCTCGTGGGCTCGCGGATCGCGGGCGGCAGCGGCACGGCGTTCGTCCACGAATCGTCCGACCTGGTCCACTGGCGTTATCGGGGGCCGCTGTTCACGCTCGATGCGAAACGCTATCCCGGCTTCGACAAGACGTTCGAGCTGCCCGTGCTGCTGCCGATCGGGATGGGGACGGACGGCCGCCCCCGTCACGTGTTCCTCACGGACGTGGGGGCGCAGGCGTACTACTGGATCGGCGTGTTCGACCCCGCCGCCGCGCGCTTCGTGCCGGACAGCGAGGCCCCGCGCGTGTTCGACCTGGGCGACCACCATTTTTCCGGTCCCAGCGGCTTCGTCGATCCAAGGACGGGACGGACCATCGTGTTTTCGATCGCCCAGGGCGAACGCAGCCTGCGCGACGAATGGGCGAGCGGCTGGGCCCACAACGCGGGCCTGCCCATCACGCTCGCGATCGGCCCGGACGACGACCTGCGCCTGGCCCCCATCGACGAACTCCGGAGCCTGCGCCAGGACCTGTTGCTGGACCTGGCCGACGTCACACCCGCCGCGGCGGCGGCCCGGCTGGCAACGATCAAGGGCGACGCGCTGGAGGTGGAACTGGAACTCGCGGCGGACGGCCACGCGCGGCGCGGGCTCGTCGTCCGCAGGACGCCCGACGATGCCGAGCACACGGACCTCGTCGTGGATACCGCGCGCAAGCGCTTCGAGATCGACCGCACGCACACGACGCTGGACGCTGGCGCCCGCTCGCGCGGCGTGCAGGGCGGCGCGTTCGACCTGCGCGGCGAGCACGTGCGCCTGCGCGTGTTCCTGGACCGGTCGATGGTGGAAGCCTATGTCAACGAACGCAAGAGCATCACGAGCCGGATGTATCCGTCGCGATCCGATGCGACCGGGCTCGGTCTGGTCGCGGCGCCCGGCGACCGCGTCGTCAGGCTGAAAGTATGGCGCATGGGCGGGCTGGATGCGGAGGCCTCGGCATGGCATCCATCACGTTGACCGGCGTGGGCAAGACCTACGCCGGCAAGCGCGCCAACCGCGTCCTCGAGAACATCTCGTTCTCGATCGCGGACGGCGAGTTCGTCGTGCTGGTCGGTCCCTCGGGCTGCGGCAAATCGACCGTCCTGCGCATGATCGCGGGCCTGGAAGAGGCGAGCGGCGGCGAGATCCGCATCGACGGCGCGCGCGTCAACGAGACGCCGCCCGCCCGGCGCGGCCTGGCGATGGTGTTCCAGGGCTATGCGCTGTACGCGCACATGACCGTGTTCGAGAACATCGCCTTCGGCCTGCGCCTCGCACGCGTGCCGAAGAAGGAGGTCGAGGCATCCGTGCGTACGGTCGCGTGCATGCTGCAGCTCGAGCACCTGCTGGACCGCAAGCCGCCGCAGCTGTCGGGCGGGCAGCGCCAGCGCGTGGCCATCGGCCGCGCCATCGTGCGCAAGCCGCGCGCCTTCCTGTTCGACGAGCCGCTGTCGAACCTGGACGCCGCCCTGCGCGCCGACATGCGCGTCGAGATCGCGCGGCTGCACAAGCAGCTGGGCGCGACGATGGTCTACGTGACGCACGACCAGGTCGAGGCGATGACCCTGGCCGACCGCATCGTCGTGCTGGGGCCCGCGGGCGTGCAGCAGGTCGGGGCGCCGATGGCGTTGTACGAGCGGCCCGCGAACGTGTTCGTCGCCGGCTTCATCGGCATGCCGAAAATGAACCTCGTCGACGGCGTCGTCGACGCGCAGGGCCGGCTCGCGCTGGGCGGCGTGCCGCTGGACTGGCGCGGCCCGGCCGCAAGCGGCACCCTGGTGACGGTCGGCGTGCGGCCCGAACACCTCGTGCCGGATGCCGCGGGGCCGATCCGCGGCGTCGTCGCGCTCGTCGAGCGGCTCGGCGCGGAATCGCACGTGCACCTGGACGTGGCGGGCCTGTCCCGGCCCCTCGTGGCGGCCATCAGGGACGCGCCGCCGCTGCCCGGCAGCGCCTGGTCCGTCGCGCCCGCGGCCGGCGCGCTGCACGTGTTCGGACCGGACGGCAAGCGTATCGATAACAATTTTAACCAGCAGGAGGAAGCATGATCGTAGTGTGTGGTGAAGCGTTGTTCGATGTGTTCGCGACGGGGGAGGGGGTAGAGCAGCGGGCGGCCGCCATCGGCCTGTCGGCCTGCCAGGGCGGTTCGCCGTTCAACCTGGCGACCGGCGTGGCGCGGCTGGGCGGCACCGCGTCGTTCTTCGGCGGCCTGTCGCGCGACCTGTTCGGCCGCAAGCTGCACGCGGCGCTGGCGGCCGAGGGCGTCGACCTGTCCGCCGCGCCGCGTCCGGACGCACCCACCGCGCTCGTGATGGTCAGCGTCGACGACCGCGGCGTGCCCCTCTACACGTTCTACGGCAGCGGCACGGCCGACCGCATGGTCACCCAGGCCGACCTGGCCGGCGTGCCCGCCGACGCGGCGGCAATCCACGTGGGCTCGTACTGCATGGTCGTCGAGCCGGTGGCGTCCACCTTGCGCGCGCTGGTCGAGCGCCAGCGTGGCCGCAGCCTGATCGTCTATGACCCGAACGTCCGGCTGACCATCGAGCCCGACGTCGGCATATGGCGCGAGTCCGTGCGCTGGATGCAGCGCCGCGCCGACGTGCTCAAGGTCAGCGAGGAAGACATCCACGCGCTGTATCCGGGCATGCGCGTCGACACGTTCATCGCGGAGTCGCTGGAAGCGGGCGTGGCCCTCGTCGTCGTGACATGGGGCGAGCGGGGCGTGGTGGCGGTCACGCGGTCGCAACTGGCTGTGGAAGTGCCGGCCGTGCCCGTCACGGTCGTGGACACGGTCGGCGCGGGCGACACGTTCCAGGCCGGCCTGCTCGCATGGCTGCAGCGCGCCGGCAAGCTCACGCGGCGCGCGGTGGAAGGCCTGCCCCAGGACGAACTGGTGGAGGCGTTGCGTTTCGCCGCGCGCGCCGCCGCCGTCACCTGCTCGCGCCGCGGCGCGGACCTGCCGTACACGAGCGAACTGGCCGATGTGGAAGGTTTCGAATTGTCTTAAAAATTTTTTCAAAAGAAATGACAACGTTGGACATCCGGTTCACGAGACCGGCAGCTGGAAATACGAAGGTAAAGAAGTCAATATCACACAGGAGATAAATAACGATGCGTTACTCGCTCACCCCCTATATCGGCCGCTCGGCCGCCCTCGTCATCGCGCTGGCACCCGCCCTCGCATTCGCACAGCAGCAGGCCGGCGCGCCCGCGGAGCAGTCCGCGGCCAAGGCCGACGAGCCCAATAACGTCGTGATCGTGACGGGCGTGACCCGGACGACGACGAAGAAGAACGCCACGTTCTCGATCAACACGCTGAGCGCGGAAGACATCCAGCGCCTGGCGCCGATGAGTACCGCCGACCTGCTGGGCAACCTGCCGGGCATCTATGCCGAGGGCAGCACCGCCGGCGAGGCCAGCAACAACATCACGGTGCGCGGCCTACCCGTGGTCGGCGGCTTCCGTTTCGCGCCGCAGCTGATCGACGGCCTGCCGGCGTACGAGGAATCGGAAGCCCCGTTCCTGAACAACGACGTGTTCGTGCGCGACGACCTGATGACGGAAAGCGTGGAGGCGGTGAAGGGCGGCCCCGGCGGCATCCTGTATTCGAACGGCCTGGGCGCGACCATCAACCACATCACGCGCACGGGCGGCGACCACCTGGAAGGCGGCTACAAGCTCGAATACGCGGACTACGGCTTCATCCGCCAGGACGCGTTCGTGTCCGGCCCGCTGGGCAGGAACCTGACCGGCGCCGTCGGCGGCTACTACCGCAGAAGTAACGGTATCCGCGATACGGGCTACACGGCGGACCGCGGCGGCCAGATCCGCGGCAACGTCATCTACACGAGCGACGACCGCCGGACGACGGCCCGCTTCGACGCCCTCGTCATCAACGACCGCACGGCGTTCTACCAGAACCTGCCGATCTCGGTACCGCGCTTCACCCAGTCCGGCACGCCGGCCCATCCGACGGTCCTCAGCCAGGACACGATCCAGCCGCTGGGCATCGATTTCGCGCACGGCACGACGGCGTCGCCCTACAACCGCCGCTTCAACATGATCGGCGAATACGGCACGCGCACGATCGACCAGGCCGACGGCATCCATCCCGACTTCAAGATGTTCACGCTGAAGCTGGGGCATGACTTCGATTCGGGCCTGAAGGTCACGGCCGGCCTGCGCCGCACGGGCGGCAGCAGCGGGTTCAATTCGGTCTTCACGGGCAACGACACGGCGACCGCGGCCACGTTCCTGAACGCGCGCTTCCAGAACGACGTGATCTCGCCGGCGCATGGGGCGGCGCTGGGCTGCAACCTGAGCAATGCGAAACTGGTCGGCTACTTCAAGAGCGGCACGTGCGCGGACTTCGCCAACATCAGCCGCGAGGACTTCATCGCGAAGTACGGGAAGGGCGCCGGCGTCGTCGGCACCTACCGGAACGACGGCACGCGCGTGGCGCCGACGGCCCTGATGAACTTCCTGGTGCCGTTCATCGCCGACACCGACGCGGCCAGCACGGTCCTCGACCTGAAGGGCCAGCAGACGTTCAAGGCGGCCGGCACGCACGATCTCACGTTCGGCGTGTACCGCAGCCATTACACCTACGATCCGAACTTCCAGGCCGGGCTGCTCGTGTCGGAAAGCGCCCCCAACGCGCGCCTCATCGACCTGACGGTGGTCGACGCCGCCGGCAACCAGGTGGGCCCGTCGCTGACGTCGGGCGGCGCGATCCTGCCCGGCTGGTTCGGCTGGGTCAGCCACATCAAGGCGGACGGCCATGCGGCCTACCTGCTCGACCACTGGGAAACGCTGCAGGGCAAGCTGAAGATCGACGCGGGCGTGCGCTGGCAGGACGTGCGGGCCAACGTCGACCGCCGCGACCGCAACACGGCGGTCGACCTGACGCCGGCGAACGTCGTCGTCGGCTCCGCGCAGGATACCGCGGCGGACAACGAGATCCAGTTCCCCGGCCAGCCCAACCTGCTGAACAAGACCTACCACGGCATGGGCTGGTCGTTCGGCGGCAACTACAGCTTCAGTCGGCCCCTCGCCGTGTACGCGCTGGCGTCGTACTCGTTTCGCCTGCCGAGCCTCGAGGACCTCAACAACCTGAGCACTGCGGGCGCAGTGGTGGTGAACGGGCGCCCCGTCGAGCTCAGCGCCGTCGAGCACATCCGCCAGTACGAAGGCGGCCTGCGCTACCTGACGCGCGAGTTCGGCGCCTCCGTCGCGCTGTTCTACAACAAGTTCTCGCCGCGCAGCGCCGTGAACATCTACAAGGACTTCCAGTCGCCGGCATGCTCCACGCTCGGCGGCGTCACGCAGATCAACTCGTGCCCGGACGTGGCCCAGTTGTACCAGCGCGGCGTGCGCAACGTCGGCACGGAGATCGAACTGACCTGGCGTCCGCGCATGATCGAAGGGCTCGAACTGAAGGGTAACGTCGTGGCGCAGAATCCGAAGGTCGAAGGGGCGCGCTACCAGATCACGCAGGAGGACAAGGACCCGCAAGGCGTGATCACGGGCTACCACTACGTGCAGATCAGCGAGGACGGCCGCCGTCCGCGCCGCCTGGCCAAGATCATGGCCAACTTCCAGCCGTCGTACGACCTGCTGGCCGCGACCGGCATCCCGGTGACCGTGTACGGACAATACCAGTACGTCGGCGACCGGTTCTCCGAGGCGACCGATACCAACGTGACCCTGCTGCCGTCGTACCACATCATCAACATGGGCGCGCAATACCAGGTCTCGTCGCGCTGGATGGCGCAGCTGCACGTGGCCAACCTCACGAACCAGTTGTCGTTCACGGAAGGCGATCCGCTGTTCAACGACCTGCTGTCGCCGGACGGCACCCGCAACCGGGGTATCGCGCGGCCACTGTTCGGCCGCACGATCCGCGCCAGCCTCACGTACCGCTTCTGAGCGCCGACGATTGCATCACGGGCGGCCGGCCGGCTGCCCGTCTCCGACACCAACAAGGAAATCCCTGTGGCTTTGACATCCCGACTTTCTCTGCTCGCCATCGGCGCGGCCCTGCTGGCCGCCGGCTGCGCGAGCCAGTCGCCCGACCCCGCGCCGGTTGACTTGCCCGCCCACGGCGAGCCATTCCGCCCGCAACTGTCGTTCTCCCCGCAACGCAACTGGATGAACGATCCGAACGGCCTCGTGTACCACGACGGCGAGTATCACCTGTTTTACCAGTACAACCCGAACCGGAACACCTGGGGCGACATGTCCTGGGGCCACGCGGTCAGCTCCGACCTGCTGCACTGGACCGAGCTGCCGCTGGCGCTGCCCGTCGAAAAGAACGCGAGCGGCGAGATCACGCAGATGTTCTTCTCGGGCAGCGCCGTGGTCGATCACGCCAACACCAGCGGATTCGGCCAGCCCGGCAAGCCGGCCATGGTGGCCATGTATACGTCCATGTATCCGCAGGCGCGCACGGTGAACGGCAAGCTTGTGCGCGCCGGCACGCAGGCACAGTCGATCGCGTACAGCCTCGATCGCGGCCGCACGTGGACGCAGTACGCCGGCAACCCGGTGCTGCCGGAGCCGCCCGCACCCTACGCGGCCGAGTACCGCGACTTCCGCGACCCGAAAATGTTCTGGTACGAGCCCGAACACAAGTGGGTGCTGGCGACGGTCGTCGCGAAGCAGCACAAGGCATTGTTCTACAGTTCGCGCGACCTGGTGCACTGGGAGTGGACGGGCGAGTTCGGCCCGGCCGGCGCGACCGGCGGCGTGTGGGAGTGCCCCGACCTGATCGAGTTGCCGGTCGACGGCGACCCGGCGAAACGTAAATGGGTCCTCGTCATCAGCCTCAATCCCGGCGGTCCGGCGGGCGGGTCGGGCATGCAGTACTTCGTCGGCGACTTCGACGGCAAGACCTTCAAGCGCGACCGCGATGCCGCGGGCGACGCGCCGCGCTGGCTCGACTACGGCGCCGATTTCTACGCCGGCGTGACGTACAACGATGCGCCGGGCGGCCGCCGCCTGCTGGTCGGCTGGATGAACAACTGGCTGTACGGCGAGAAGGTCCCGACGGCGCCGTGGCGCAGCGCCCAGTCGCTGCCGCGCGAACTGGGGCTGCGCAAGGTGGACGGGCAGGTGAAGCTCGTGCAGCAGCCGATCGCCCAGGCGCAGGGTTTGCGCGGCCCGTCGCTGTACAGCGCGGCCGGACAGACCATCACGCGCGGTACGCAGGCGGTGCCGCTGACCGGCACGGCGAGCGCGCCGCTGGAATTGAAGATGGTCCTGCAACCGGGCACCGCGACGCGCGCCGGCATCCGCCTCGGACAGGGTACCTATACCGAGATCGGTTACGACGCGAAGCAGGGCGCCGTGTACGTGGACCGCACGAAGTCGGGCGAGACGGCCTTCCATCCGCAGTTCGCCGCGCGCCATACGGCACCGGTCGCGCTGCGCGACGGCGGGCTGCCGCTGCGGGTCCTCGTGGACCGGGGATCGGTGACGGTGTTCGCCGGCGACGGCGAGGCGGTACTGACCGACCAGGTGTTCCCGCCGGCAGGGGCCGCGGGCGTGAGCCTGTTCGGCGTGGACGGCGACGCCCACGTACGCGACCTGGACATCTGGTCCCTGAATTCGATCTGGAAGGAAGCGCGATGAATACGCTGTTGAAGGGAACCCTGGTCGGCGGCCTGGCGGGGCTGCTGTTCGGTTTCGACACGGCGGTCATCGCCGGCACCACGCAAGGCCTCGCGCAGGCCTTCCAGCTCGACCCCTCCGGCCTCGGCATGACCGTGTCGAGCGCGTTGTGGGGCACCTTGCTGGGCGCGCTGTTCGCGGGCCGTCCGGGCGACCGCTTCGGAGCACGCAACTGCCTGCGCGCCATCGCGGGCCTGTACGTCGTCTCGGCGCTGGGCTGCCTGTTCGCGCCCAGCCTGGCGGTGCTGGTCGCGGCGCGCGTGCTGGGCGGGATCGCCATCGGCGCCTCGTCCGTGCTGGCGCCGATCTACCTGGCGGAGATCGCCCCGGCGCACCGGCGCGGCATGCTGGTCGGCGCCTTCCAGTTCAACATCGTGCTGGGCATCCTCGTCGCGTACCTGAGCAATTACCTCGTCGGCCTGGCGGACCTGGGTGCCGACGAGTGGCGCTGGAAATTCGGCGTGGCGGCGCTCCCGGCGCTGCTGTTGTGCGGCCTCCTGTTCGTGATTCCCAACAGCCCGCGCTGGCTGGCCGTGAAGGGCAGGACGAAGGAGGCGGAACAGGTGCTGCGCGAGATCGGCGCCGCCGACGTCGCGGGCGAGCTGGCCCGCTACGCGCGCGGCCACGTCGCCGCGGGTTCGAAGCTGTCCTGGAGCCGCTACCGCAAGCCGATGCTGCTGGCGTTCGCGATCGCGGCGTTCAACCAGCTGTCGGGCATCAACGCCATCCTCTACTATGCGAACGACATCTTCGCGGCAGCCGGTTTCGGCAAGGTGTCGGCGGACCTGCAGTCGGTGATGATCGGCGCGACGAACCTGCTGTTCACGCTGCTGGCGCTGACCGTCATCGACCGCCTGGGCCGCAAGACGCTGCTGATCGTGGGCTCGGTCGGCATGGTCGCCGCACTGACGGCGACGGCCTGGATCCAGTGGAGCGGCATGCACCGCGACCTGCTGCTGTGGGCGCTGGTGCTGTTCATCGCGGCGTTCGCGTTCTCGCAGGGCGCGGTGATCTGGGTGTACATCTCCGAGATCTTCCCGACCGAGGTGCGGGCACGCGGGCAGAGTCTCGGCGCGTCCACGCACTGGCTCATGGATGCCATCGTCGCCGGCGTGTTCCCGGCGATGGCGGCGCGCTCGACCGGCCTGCCGTTCGTCCTGTTCGCGCTGGCGATGCTCGTGCAGCTGTTCGTCGTGGCGCGCTGGTTCGTCGAGACGAAGGGGACGCGGCTGGAGGATATCGACGTGTGACCGGCGTGCCCGCCAGGCCGTCAATGGGGGAAGACGGCCTTGGCGGCTGCATCCGGCCTGTCCGCCGGCTGTGTATGCATCTGCATCTGCATCTCCGAAACGGGATGGTAGCGCCGGTGCCACGGCCGCGTCAGGACGCGCAGCGCCACGTCGAACGGTACGCCGTTCTCGCACAGGGTGCGCGCCGCATACGCCGTGCCTTCGGCGGCGCTCGCGCTGATCACGGCGTCGACGAGGAGGGCGGTGACCAGGTCGGTCCGCTGGCGCGAACCGGATGGCGCCGGCTGCGAGGTTGTCGCGCAGTGCGGACAGGCCACCTGGAGTGTGTGGCCGCATCCGGTACACGTGCATTCGACGATGTTCTTCGTTGTCATCTTGCTATTCTACATCTGGAACGTGATAGCTGGATGACTCGGCCCGCTTTTCGCGACCGTTATTTTCCCGTTAATGGGCCAGCAGCAACGGTACGGGCGCGCGCTCCAGCAGTTCGCGCGTCACGCCGCCCAGCACCCATTCGCGGTAGCGGCTGTGGCCGTACGCGCCGGCGACGATCAAGCCGGCGCCCGCGGTGCGCGCGAGCGCCATCAGGGCGTCGCCGGCCGTCGCGTGCGTGCGCTCGAGCACGACGTCGACCTTCACGCCGTGGCGGGCCAGGTAGAGCGCCATGTCGGCGCCCGGCTGTTCGCCGTGCGCGTCGGACAGCCGGTCCGGATTGACGAGGACGAGCCGCACGCCGTCCGCGCGCGCCAGCAGCGGCAGGGCGGCGGCCAGGGCGCGCAGTGCCTGCGTGCTGCCGTCCCAGCCCGCGACCACGGTGGCGGCGATCGGCGCGTCCGCGTAGGCGGGCGGGACGACCAGCACCGGCCGCGGGCCCCGCAGCGCCACGTGTTCCGGCAGCCTGCGCACGCGGGGCGGGATGCCGGGTTCCGGATCGACGTCGCGGCTGAGCACGACCAGGTCGGCATAGCGCGCCTGCAGCAGCAGCGCGCCATCGGCCGTGTCTTCGATCAAGCGTGTTTCCACCGAGGCGACGCCGAGTTTGGCGGCCCGGTCGGTGAACGCGCGCAGATGCAGGGCCGCGGTCTCGCGCAGGCCGTCGAAGTCGGCCGGCGGGACCGGCGCGGCCATGGATCCGGTGAGTAACAGGTAGTCGGTCCACGAGATGCCCGTCGCCGCGCTGCCCACCAGGTGCGCGCCGTGCTCGCGGGCGAGGCGGGCGGCGGCGGCCATGCGGCTGTCCTGCTGCGGACTGCCGTCGACGTGAACGACGATGGTCTTGTACATCGCAAATCCTTTCGAAGATGCGCCGCGCTGCCGGAATGGCGCGGTGCAGTCGTTCGACCGGGATTTGTCCGCTTGGTGCCGCGTGTCGTCGTGGAAGCGCGCTGTCAAGCGCTTCGGTCAAGCCGGCACGGTGCCGACGAACGCTTCCAGCTGCCGGTTGAACTCCGCAGCATGCGTCACGTTCATCCCGTGCGATGCGCCGGCCACGGTGCGTACCTTGGCGCCGCCGATCCACTCGGCCAGCTGGGCCACGTTGTCGCGATACATGCGCGGGCTCCGTTCGCCCGCGATCAGCAGCGTCCGGCATGCGATCGCTTCCGCCGCGGCGCGGGTGTAGGCCGGCAGCGGGTCGCGGAACTGCATCGGCAGGGTGGCCGCGTTGTCGGTCGCCATCGTGCGGAACGGCGCGGGGCTCTTGCGCCAGATGCCCGGCAGGCTGACGGAATCGACGAACAGTTCCAGGCCCGCGTCGACGTCGCCGTCTTCGATCAGCCGGGCTGCCCGTGCGCGCAGGGCTGCCGTCGCGGGCGGCAGCGGCGCGTCGGCGTGAAGCGGGCCGCCGGGATCGGCCAGGGTCAGCGATTTCACGAGGTGCGGATAGTCGCGCGCCAGGTGGAATGCGACGCAGCCGCCGCGCGAGTGGCCGACCAAGTGCACCGGACCGAGGCCCATGGCGGTGATGAATTCGGCGAGTTCCGCGACGTGCGTCCACCAGTTGAACGCGCCCTGCAGCGCGAGGTCGTCGGCCGGCCAGTAGTGGCTGAGGCTCACGGAGACGCACTGGAAGCGTTTCGACAGCGCGGTCGTCTGGCCGTTCCAGTAGCGGTAGTCGCACAGCGAGCCGTGGACGAACAGCAGCGGCTCGCCGGCACCGCGCATCACGTACGGCATGCGCACGCCGGACGGCAGGGTGGCGAAGTAGATCTCGGGTACGGACAGGGCGTGCTGGTCGGTGCGTGCGTTCATCGTTGACTCCTTTTGCGCTACTATGCCGCACACAAAGTCCCAAGAAAATCGCATAATACTGAATCAATCAATCAGATTTTCTGATACCTATGAAATCACTCGACCTCGACGTCCTGGCCATGATCGTCGCCGTGGCGGACACCGGCAACATCAGCCGCGCGGCGGAAGTCGTGCACCGCTCGCAGTCGGCCGTGAGCATGCAGATCAAGACGCTGGAAGGCGCGCTCGGCAAGCCGCTGTTCGTGCGCGGCCCGCGCAGCGTCACGCCGACGCAGGACGGCGAGGTGCTGCTGACCTACGCCCGGCGCATGCTGGCCTTGCGCGACGAGGCGTGGGCCGCGGTCGTGCGGCCGGACATCACGGGCCGCGTCGTCATCGGCGTGCCCGACGATTACGCGTCGTCGCTGTTTCCGCCGATTCTGAAAAAATTCTCCGCGACGTATCCGAAGGTGCAGATCCAGGTCGTGGGCCTGCCGAGCGTGGCGCTGGCGCCGATGGTGAAGGATGGCTCGGTCGACCTCGTGTGCGCGACGCGCGTGAAAGGGCTGTCCGGCGAGTTCGTCCGGTTCGAGCCGATGGTGTGGGCCGCGACCCCCAGTGCCCGCGACCTGTGGCGCGAGCGGCCGCTGCCCATCGCCGTGTTCCTGCCCGGCAGCGTGGCGCGCGAAAACGCGATCCGCAGCCTGGAAAAGGCGAAGATTCCCTACCGGACGTCGTACGAAAGCCCCAGCCTGATGGGCCTGCTCAGCATGGTCGAGGCGGGCCTGGCCGTGGCGCCGCTCGCGCGCTGCGCCGTGCCCGCGCACCTGAGCCTGCTCGGCCAGGCGCAAGGCCTGCCGGAAATCGACCCGCTCGAAGTGATCCTCGCGCGCAGCACCAAGTCAAAGCGGCCGCCGTGCGACTTCCTCGCCGAGAAAATCATGGCGGAGTTGCGGCGCTGACCGTCAGCCTTGTGTCCAGCCGCCCCCGAGCGCCTTGTAGGCCGCGACGGCCGCGCGCGCCACGTCCGCCTGCGCCTGCGCACGCGCGTCGGCCGTGCGCAGCAGCGTGTCGTCCGCGCGCAGGACGTCGATCAGGCTGGCGGCGCCGCGCTGGTAGGCCGCGAACGACGCTGCGCGCGCGCGATCCAGCGCATCCTCGCCGCGCACGAGGACGGCCGTCTGCTGCGTGCGTTGGGTCAGCGCCGAAAAGGCGTTCTCGACATCCTCCGTCGCGTGCAGCACGGCGAGGCGGTAGGCCGCGAGCGACTCCGCTTCGCGTCCTTTGGCCTGGGCGATCTGCGCGTCGATGCGGCCGAAGTCGAACAAGCGCCAGCGCACGCCGAGCAGGGCGGCGCCCTCGCTGGCGTTTGCGCCGAATAAATGGCCGGCGGACAAGGTCGTCGCGCTGCCGAGCATGGCGCCCAGCGACACGTGCGGATAGTATTCCGCCATCGCCGCGCCGATGCGTGCATTGCCCGCAGCCACGCGCCGCTCCGCCGCGATCAGGTCGGGCCGGCGCTGCAGCAGGTCGGCAGGCGAGCCCATCGCGCCGATGGCCGGCACGGCCGGGATGGAGACGGACGCGCCCAACTCGTCGCGGTGCGTGCCGGGCGGCGTGCCCAGCATGACGTCCAGCGCGTTCGACGCCGCGTCGAGCGCGGCCTGCAGCGCCGGCACGGCGGCTTCGGCCTGCGCCAGTTCGCCCTCCGTCTGGTGCACCTGGTAGGCGGGCGCCACGCCCTTGTCGTGCAGCAGCGTCACCTTGGCGAGCAGGTCGCGGCGCGTGGCGACCTGGCGCTGGGCGATGCCGAGGCGGGCCTGCAGGCCGCGGATGCCGATGTAGATGTCCGCCGTCTGGGCGGCGACGGCGAGCCGGGCCGCGACGAAGTCCGCCGTCGACGCCTGGTAGTCGGCGCTTGCCGCCTCGCGGCCGCGGCGCAGGCTGCCGAACACGTCGATCTCCCAGCTGGCGGCCGCGTTCACGTCGTAGGCGTTGCCCCACCGTTCGTAGCCGGGCGTGGCGCCGGCGACGCGGCCCAGCGGCGTCTCCACCGACTGGTACGCGCGCGCCGCGGACGCATTGACCGCGCCGGCCGGCAGCAGCGCCGCGTCGGCCGCATGCAGGCCGGCGCGCGCCTGGGCCACGCGCGCCGCGGCCTGCGCGAGGTCGAGATTGCCCGCCAGCGCCTGCGCGACGTAGCGCGCCAGTTGCGGGTCGCCGAAGCCGTCCCACCACGCGTCCAGCCCGGCGGCCGGGCCTTGCGCGGCGGTGGGTTGGCCGAGGTAACGGTCCGGGACGGGCGCGTCCGGACGCCGGTAGTCGGGGCCGACGGCGCAGCCCGTTGCCGCGACGGCGACGACGGCGGCCGCGAGCAGGCGAATCGTGGTCATGGTCTATCCTTGAATGTTGTGACGAGTGACTATAATACTTATTGGTCACACTTTGTCAAACGTTTGTTCGACGCGTTAAGCTATCGCCATGAACACGACCCTCACTTCTCCATCCCCGACCCGGGGACCGCTCGACCATGACGTCCGCACGCAGATCGTCGACGCCGCGACGGATTACTTCACCCGCTACGGCTATGAAAAGACGACCGTGTCCGACCTGGCCAAGGCGATCGGTTTTTCCAAGGCCTATATCTACAAGTTCTTCGATTCGAAGCAGGCGATCGGCGAAGTCATCTGCGCGAACCGTCTCGCCGAAGTCATGCAGGCCGTCGACGCCGCGGTCGCGGGCGGCGCCAGCGCATCCGACCGGTTCCGCCGCATGTTCCGGGCGTTCATCGACGCGGGCACGGCGCTGTTCTTCGAAGACCGCAAGCTGTACGACATCGCCGCGACCGCTTCCCGGGACGCTTGGCCGTCGGTGCAGGCTTACGAGCGCTACGTCGAGGAACTCATCGCACGGATCGTCCGCGAGGGACGCGAGGCGGGCGAGTTCGAACGCAAGACGCCGCTGGACGAGACGGCCAACGCGATCTGCCTCGTCATGAAACCGTACATCAATCCGCTGCTGCTCCAATACAACCTGGAAGGCGCGCAGGACGCGACGCTGCATCTGTCGAACCTCGTGCTGCGCAGCCTGGCGCCATAAAAATCCGGGTAGTGACCATTGACTTATTTGGTCACTGGTAGAAGAATGGGGGCTTTCTTACCAAAGGGAGCTCCCATGTCCATTCGCTCACGCGGCGCACGCGCCCTGTGCCTGCTGCCGATTGCCCTCGCGGCATGCGGCGACAAGCCCGCCGCCGACGCCCGTACGGCGGCGCCCCTGGTCGAGACGATTCTCGTCCAGGGCGCGCCGGCCACCGCCCGTTCATTCACCGGCGTCGTCGGCGCCCGGGTCCAGAGCGACCTGGGCTTTCGCGTGCCGGGCAAGGTGGTGCAGCGCCTCGTCGACGTCGGCCAGGCCGTCCGCCGGGGGCAGCCCCTGATGCGCATCGATCCCGTCGACCTCGGCCTGCAGGCGCGTGCGCAGGCCGAGGCCGTCACGGCCGCCCGCGCCCGCGCGCGCCAGGCGGCCGACGACGAGGCCCGCTACCGCGACCTCGTCGCGGCAGGCGCCGTGTCGGCCTCAGCGTACGAGCAGCTGAAGGCCGCCGCGGACGCGGCGACAGCGCAGCTGAGCGCGGCCGAGGCGCAGTACGACGTCGCGCGCAACGCGGCCGGCTATGCGCTGCTCGTGGCGGACGCGGACGGCGTCGTCGTCGACACGCTGGCGGAGCCGGGCCAGGTGGTCGGCGCCGGCCAGCCCGTCGTGCGCCTCGCGCACGCGGGTCCGCGCGAGGCGGTCGTGCAGTTGCCCGAGACGATGCGGCCCCGGCTCGGATCGCAGGCGCAGGCCACGCTGTATGGCGGACAGGCTGCCGGCGTGGCCCGCCTGCGGCAGCTCGCGGACGCCGCCGACCGCCTCACGCGCACGTACGAGGCGAAATACGTCCTCGACGGCCCGCTGGCCGAGGCGCCGCTCGGGGCCACCGTCACATTGCGCCTGGACGGCGAACGTGGTGGCGACAGTGACGGCAACAGCAAGGCCGGCACGCTGCAGGTCCCGGCCGCCGCGGTCCTCGACACGGGCAAGGGCAGCGGCGTCTGGACCGTGGCGGGCGAGCCGGCCAGGGTCACCTGGCGCCGTATCGACGTGCTCGCGATCGGCGACGACATGGCGCGCGTGACGGGCCAGCTGAAAGCGGGCGAGCGCGTGGTCGCGCTGGGTGCCCATCTGCTGCACGAAGGCGACACCGTGCGCGTCGATCGCGTGCCGGGCCGGCTTGCCGCCGCAACCGTGTTGCAAACCGCGCCACAAACCGCGCCACACGTCGCGCCGGGAGCCGCACGATGAGCCGCTTCAACCTGTCCGCGCTGGCCGTGCGCGAGCGGTCGGTCACGCTGTTCCTCATCCTGCTCGTCTCGCTGGCCGGCGTGCTGGCCTTCCTGAAGCTGGGCCGCGCGGAAGACCCGCCGTTCACGGTGAAGCAGCTCACGGTGATCACGGCCTGGCCCGGCGCCACCGCCCAGGAAATGCAGGACCAGGTGGCGGAACCGCTCGAAAAGCGCATGCAGGAACTCCGCTACTACGATCGCACGGACACCTATACCCGTCCGGGCCTTGCGTTCACGACAGTCACGCTGCTGGACAGCACGCCGCCCGCCGACGTGCCCGACCAGTTCTACCAGGCGCGCAAGAAGCTGCAGGACGCGCAGGCTTCGCTGCCGAGCGGCGTCATCGGCCCGATGGTCAACGACGAATTCGCCGACGTCACGTTCGCCCTGTACGCACTGAAGGCGCGGGGCAAGCCGTCACGCCTGCTGGTGCGCGATGCCGAAACCCTGCGCCAGCGCCTGCTGCACGTCGCCGGCGTCAAGAAGGTGAACATCATCGGCGAACAGGCCGAGCGCATCTTCGTGTCGTTCTCGCACGACCGCCTCGCCACGCTGGGCATCGCCCCGCAGGACATCTTCGCCGCGCTCAATGCGCGCAACGTGCTGACGCCCGCAGGTTCGATCGACACGAAGGGCGCGCAAGTCTTCGTCCGCCTGGACGGCGCCTACGACGAGCTGCAGAAAATCCGCGACACGCCGGTCGTCAGCCAGGGCCGCACCTTGAAGCTGTCCGACATCGCGACGGTCGAACGCGGCTACGAGGATCCAGCCACCTTCCTGATCCGTAACAACGGCGAACCGGCGCTGCTGCTGGGCGTGGTGATGCGCGATGGCTGGAACGGCCTCGACCTGGGCAAGGCGCTCGATGCCGAGGTCGCGTCCATCAACAAGGACGTCCCGCTGGGCATGAGTCTCGCCAAGGTGACCGACCAGGCCGTGAACATCGGCGGCGCCGTCGATGAATTCATGGTCAAGTTCTTCGTCGCGCTCCTTGTCGTCATGGTTGTCTGTTTCCTCAGCATGGGCTGGCGCGTGGGACTCGTCGTCGCCACGGCCGTGCCGCTGACCCTGGCCGCCGTCTTCATCGTGATGGCCGCGACGGGCAAGAACTTCGACCGCATCACCCTCGGCTCCCTGATCCTCGCGCTCGGCCTGCTCGTCGACGACGCCATCATCGCCATCGAAATGATGGTCGTGAAGATGGAAGAGGGCTACGACCGCGTGCAGGCCTCCGCGTACGCCTGGAGCCATACGGCGGCCCCCATGTTGTCCGGCACGCTCATCACGGCCATCGGCTTCATGCCGAATGGCTTCGCGAAATCGACGGCCGGCGAATACACGAGCAACATGTTCTGGATCGTGGGCATCGCCCTCGTCACGTCGTGGATCGTCGCCGTCGTGTTCACACCCTACCTGGGCGTAAAACTCCTGCCTTCGATTCCGAAGGTCGAAGGCGGTCATCACGCCATCTATGACACGCCGAACTACAACCGGTTCCGGCGGCTGCTGGGTACCGTGATCCGGCGCAAATGGCTCGTCGCGCTGATCGTGATCGGCACCTTCGGGCTGGCCGGCGCCGGCATGGCCGTCGTCAAGAAGCAATTCTTCCCGACGTCCGACCGGCCGGAAGTGCTGGTGGAAGTGCAGCTGCCCTTCGGGACGGCGATCGGGCAGACGTCCGCCGCCGCGGCGAAGGTCGAGGCGTGGCTCGCCAGGCAGAAGGAAGCGCGCACCGTCACCGCGTACATCGGGCAGGGCGCACCGCGCTTCTACCTGGCGATGGCGCCGGAGCTGCCCGATCCGTCGTTCGCCAAGATCGTGATCCGCACCGACAATGAACAGGAACGCGAGGCGCTCAAGCTTCGCCTGCGCGCCGCCGTCGCCGACGGCCTGGCGCCGGAGGCGCGGGTGCGCGTCACGCAGCTGGTGTTCGGCCCGTACTCGCCGTACCCGGTCGCGTTCCGCCTGTCCGGCCCCGACCCGGACACGCTGCGCGCCATTGCCGCGAAGGTGGAAGCCATCCTGCGCGCCAGCCCGCAGATGCGCACCGTGAACACGGACTGGGGCACGCGCGTGCCGACCCTGCATTTCACCCTGGACCAGGACCGCCTGCAGGCCGTCGGCCTGACGTCGGCGGCCGTGGCGCAGCAGCTGCAGTTCCTGTTGAGCGGCGTGCCCGTCACGGCCGTGCGCGAGGACATCCGCTCGGTGCAGGTCGTCGCCCGCGCGGCCGGCGGCGTGCGCCTCGACCCGGCGCGGATCAACGCCTTCACGCTCGTCGGCGCGGCCGGACAGCGCATCCCGTTGTCGCAGGTCGGCACGGTCGACGTCCGGCCGGAAGAACCGGTGCTGCGCCGGCGCGACCGCGTGCCGACCATCACCATCCGCGGCGACATCGCGGAGGGCCTGCAGGCGCCGGACGTGTCGCTGGCCATGCAGCAGGCGCTGCAACCCGTCGTGGCGGCGCTGCCGTCCGGGTACAGGCTGGTCATGGCCGGGTCGATCGAGGAGGCCGGCAAGGCGAATGCCGCGCTGCTGCCGCTGTTCCCCATCATGCTCGCGTTCACCCTCCTGATCATCGTGTTCCAGGTGCGCTCGATCGCGTCGATGGTGATGGTGTTCCTGACCAGCCCGCTGGGCCTGATCGGCGTGGTGCCGACGTTGCTCCTGTTCCGCCAGCCATTCGGCATCAATGCGCTCGTGGGCCTGGTCGCGCTGTCCGGCATCCTGATGCGCAACACGCTGATCCTGATCGGGCAGATCGACCACAACCGCGCGGAAGGGTTGAATCCGTTCGACGCCGTCGTCGAGGCGACGGTGCAGCGCGCGCGCCCGGTCATCCTGACGGCGCTGGCGGCGATGCTGGCATTCATTCCGCTGACGCACTCCGTGTTCTGGGGCACGCTCGCCTACACGCTGATCGGCGGCACGTTCGCGGGCACGGTCATGACGCTCGTGTTCCTGCCCGCGATGTACGCCATCTGGTTCCGGATCGTTCCGGCGCCCGAGTCGGCGCCGGCACTGGCCGAGGCTGCGCCGGCCTGAGGCCGCAACAAAAAGCCCGGGCGGGCCTTGCGGCACCGCCCGGGCTGGCGTCAGTCGTGACCGGAATCAGAACTGGTTCATCGTGTTGTGCTTGCCGCCGGCCTTCAGCGCCGCTTCGCCGCTGAAGTATTCCTTGTGGTCGTCGCCGATGTCCGAACCGGACATGTTCTGGTGCTTGACGCAGGCGATGCCCTGGCGGATTTCCTTGCGCTGCACGCCGGCCACGTAGCCCAGCATGCCCTGGTTGCCGAAGTAGTCCTTGGCCAGGTTGTCCGTGGACAGGGCGGCCGTGTGGTAGGTCGGCAGCGTGATCAGGTGGTGGAAGATGCCCGCTTCGCGCGCCGCGTCGGCCTGGAACGTGCGGATGCGCTCGTCGGCGACCTTCGCCAGGATCGAGTCGTCGTACTCGGCGCTCATCAGGTGGGCGCGGTCGTAGGCCGACACGTCCTCGCCGCGCGACTTCATGCCGTCGTACACCTGCTGGCGGAAGTTCAGCGTCCAGTTGAACGACGGGCTGTTGTTGTACACCAGCTTCGCGTTCGGGATGACCTTGCGGATTTCCTTGACCATGCCGCCGATCTGGCCGATGTGCGGTTTCTCGGTCTCGATCCACAGCAGGTCGGCGCCGTTCTGCAGCGACGTGATGCAGTCGAGGACGCAGCGCGCTTCGCCCGTGCCTTCGCGGAACTGGAACAGGTTGCTCGCCAGGCGCTTCGGACGCAGCAGCTTGCCGTTACGCTGGATCACGACGTCGCCGTTCTTCAGTTCGGCGGCCGCGATTTCTTCCGCGTCGAGGAAGGCATTGTACTGGTCGCCCAGGTCGCCCGGCTCGTGGGTGACGGCGATCTGCTTGCTCAGGCCGGCGCCCAGCGAGTCGGTACGGGCGACGATGACGCCGTCGTCCACGCCCAGCTCGAGGAACGCGTAGCGCACGGCGCGGATCTTCGCGAGGAAGTCTTCGTGCGGGACCGTGACCTTGCCGTCCTGGTGGCCGCACTGCTTTTCGTCCGACACCTGGTTTTCCAGCTGGATGCAGCAGGCGCCCGCCTCGATCATCTGCTTGGCCAGCAGGTACGTCGCTTCCGCGTTGCCGAAGCCGGCGTCGATGTCGGCGATGATGGGCACGACGTGCGTGACGAAGTTGTCGATCTTGTCCTGGAGCGCTGCCTTGGCGGCGCCTTCGGCCGCATCCAGCTGGCGGAACAGGCCGCCCAGTTCACGGGCGTCGGCCTGGCGCAGGAACGTATAAAGCTCCTTGATCAGCGCGGGGACGGCGGTCTTTTCGTGCATCGACTGGTCCGGCAGCGGGCCGAATTCCGAGCGCAGCGCGGCGATCATCCAGCCCGACAGGTAGAGGTAGCGGCGGTCGGTGCTGTTGAAATGCTTCTTGATCGAGATCAGCTTCTGCTGGCCGATGAAACCGTGCCAGCAGCCCAGCGACTGCGTGTACTTGGACGGATCGGCATCGTAGTTCGCCATGTCGCGGCGCATGATCGCGGCCGTGTAGCGAGCGATGTCGAGGCCGGTCTTGAAGCGGTTCTGCGCACGCATGCGGGCGGCGGATTCCGGATTGATGGCGTCCCAGGCGCTGCCGTAGCGCTGCTTGAGGGTGGCGATGGCCTGGATATCGTTTTGGTACTCGGACATGTCGAACTCCATGAAAAGTGAATCGAAAGTGGTGAAGCGCATGGGTTCATCATATGAGATCCAGGTGTCTAAATCTTCTGTCTTATATAAGACATAAAACTAAAATTTAGCGATAGAATTCAATGAGTTATCTTAAGCATTCCGCAATGCGGCAAATAGTTTTGCGAAATGGAATATTCATCCCACCTGTTGAAAGGCTGAAATTTCATATCGTGGAACGCTATTCAGCCGAGTGAAAAATTCGGGGTCAGAGCACATTTCGAATTCAATTCGGGGTCAGAGCCCATTTCGGATCAATTTCTACATGCATTGTTGGCGCTTGCGGGCAGCGCGGCGAGTCGCCTCGACGTTTCGATGGCTGTGGAGATAGGCCATTCGCGGCCAGCGCGTAAAGTTGCCGCAAGAACTGTGCACCAAAATGTGCTCTGACCCCGAATTTGAGAAATTGCCGGAGATCCACCGGGAGCGGAGGGGCAAAAAAAAGCCCACTGGTTGGCGGGCTTGAATCTATTTTCTTGGAGGAAGATAGAGGAGACAGGAAGCATTGTGCTGCATTGCACAAGAACCGTCCAATGATGTTTCGTGATGAGCGTCATCCGCCAGGCGCATGACTGCGCATGCGCGGCGGTCAGAGGTGGTAGTGACCGGCGCGTTCCGGCTGGTAGATGACCTCGACGACTTCCACGCCGAGCGTCCGGCCGTCGGGATGCGTCCATTCGATGCAGTCGCCTTCCGCCAGGCCCAGCAGGGCGCTGCCGACGGGCGACAGCACGGAGACCGTGTCGTCGCCTTCGCCGATTTCCTTCGGATAGACGAGCGTCTTGCACCACTCGCCGTGCTTGCCGTCCAGGCGGAAGCGGACGGTGGAACGCATGGTCACGACGCGGGGCGGCATGTCCCAGGGCGCGAGGACGTCGGCCCGCGCGAGTTCGTCGGACAGCGCGTCGCGCGCGGCCGCCTGGGCGAGCGGGAGCCGGTCCAGCATCAGGTCGATGCGGTCGAGGTCGAGCGTCGAAATGGTGATGGCGGGAGACATGGCGGTCCTCCTTCAGTCGACATGGAGCAGCAGCCAGCCGAGCGGCAGGCAGACGGCGAGGGCGAGGCCGATGCGATGGCGCAGGCGCTTGCGGTGCGCGATCAGGTCGTTGATGGCGCGGATGCTGGGCGGGCGGCGGAACAGCGAGGGTCGATTGATCTTCATGAGTCGTCTCTTTATGTCCTGGACAGGAATGGGTCATGGCCGCCCGACGCGGGTCGGGCGGATGGATATGTTCTGTGGAGCCCGGCCAGCGGCTGCGCCGCCGCCGAGCTTAATGAAGCCGGGCGAGAGCGCGCGGCAGGGCGTAATCGAGCAGGCGCAAGCAGGCCGCCGTCGCGCGGACGGGAGCGTGGGGCTGTCGGCAAATTTGAAATTTCTCGTGAGCCATTGCGCTGCCATGCACCATAAGTCAATGCCCTATTGTACATCTCGTGGCGCGCGAACGGCGCGCCATTCGATGAGCGGCCGGCGTGCGCAGGGGCGAGGCCGCGGCGTGGTCAGCGAGCGGCGTCGAGCTCGGTTGCCAGCATGGCTACCAGCGCCGCCGCCGGCATGGCGCGCGCCAGCGGATAGGCCTGGCCGGCCCAGTTTACCGAGTAGTCCTGGTTGCCGCGCTTGAACGCCGCGGCATGCAGCGCCTTCGCGGCGTCGTACGCGATCGGGTAATCGGGCACGGGTGGATGGCCGGGCCCGCCGATCTCGTCGAAGAAGCGGTTCACGATGCCGCGCGCGGCGCGGCCCGAGATGGCGTCCGTCATGGCCGTCCGCGCGCAGCCGTCGCGCAGCAGCGCGCGGTGGTGCGGCGTGGCGGCCGACTCCGGCGCCAGGATGAATGCGGTGCCCAGTTGCGCGGCGCCCGCGCCCAGGCGCAGTGCCGCGGCGATGCCGCGGCCGTCCATGATGCCGCCCGCGGCGACGATCGGGATGGTCACGCTGGCGCGCACGAGTTGCACGAGTGCGAACGTGCCCAGCCCGGCATCCGGTTGCGCCGGGGCGAACGTGCCGCGGTGGCCGCCGGCCTCGATACCCTGGGCGATGACGACGTCGATACCGGCCGCTTCGATGGCGCGTGCTTCCTGCGGCGACGTCGCGGTGGCCATCAGCATGATGCCGGCCGCATGCAGGCTCGCCACCTGCGACGGCGTGGGCAGGCCGAAGTGAAAGCTGACGACGGCGGGCCGTTCCTCGACGAGCACGGCGAGCATCGCCGGATCGTCGAGGAAGCTCGTGTAGATCTCGCGCAGCGCCGGCGGCGCCGTGGTCTCCAGCGCGTCGAAGTGGGCGGCGAGCCAGTCCAGCCAGGCGGCTTCGCGGCGCGCGTCGGCGCGGGCGGGGCGATGCGCGAATACGTTGACGTTGAACGGCTTGTCCGTCAGGGCGCGCACGGCGCGGATCGCGGCGCGCGCCTGGGTGGCGTTGCCGGCGCCGACGGCGATGGAACCGAGGCCGCCGGCGTTCGAGACCGCGGCCGCCAGCGCGGCGGTCGATACGCCCGCCATGGGCGCCTGGATGATGGGGTGGACGATGCCGATGCGGTCGGGCAGGACGGTGTGCATGATGGGCTCCGAATGAGGTTGACGGCTTAGCCTAGCGCCGGTCGCCTGTGTCGATAAACCAAGTAAGATGCACGATTATTGATACACCGTGTAATGAATGGAGTCATGATGAGCCGCCAGTTCGACGACATCCTGCTCGGCAGCATCGAGCTGTTCTGTTCCGCCGCCGATCTGGGGAGCTTCACGGCCGCCGCGACGGCCGCCGCCGTCACGCCGGCCGCCGTCAGCCGGGCCGTGTCGCGCCTGGAAGCGCGCCTCGGCGTGCGCCTGTTCGTGCGCACGACGCGCACCTTGCACCTGACGGAAGCGGGCCGCGAATATTTCGACCAGTGCCGCCAGGCGCTGGCCCAGCTCGTCGAGGCCGAGCGCGCCGTGACGGGCCGCCAGAGCGCGCCGTCCGGCCTGCTGCGCATCAGCATGCCCACGCCGTACGGCCATTACCGCGTGCTGCCGATCCTCCCCGAATTCACGCGCCGCTATCCGGACGTGAAGGTCGACTTCCACCTCAGTAACCGCAACGTCGACTTCGGCGACGAGGGCTTCGACCTCGCGATCCGGGGCCGCGCGCCGGCCGACTCGACGATGATCTCGCGGCCGCTGGAAGACGCCGAACTGGTGGTCGTCGCCGCGCCCGACTACCTGAAGCGCATGGGTACGCCGAAGACGCCGGACGACCTGCGCGGCCACAACTGCATCCAGTTCGCGCTGCCCAGCACGGGCCGCAACATCCCCTGGCTGTTCCGCGTGGACGGCGAGGATATCGAACTGCCGACCGACGGCCTGTACTGCTGCGCCGAGGACATCCTGGGCGCCGTCACGCTGGCGCGCGCGGGCGGCGGCCTGTTCCAGACCTACCGCTTCATCGTCGACGCCGACCTGGCGGCCGGCCGCCTCGTCGAACTGCTGCCGGCGTACGGCGGCAGCGCGCGGCCGTTCTGCCTGATCTACCCGCATCACCGCCACGTGGCGCTGCGCGTGCGCGCCTTCGTCGATTTTCTCGTCGAATCCCTGCGCGCGACGCCGCGCCGCAAGTGATTCATTACGCGATGTAACGATTGTCTTGCTGTAACCCATCTTTTTCCGCGTTCGGGCAGTTCCTATAGTTGTCTCCACGGACGGCGCATCGGCGCCGCCCGGACAACCAGGGAGAACAGCATGAACGCAGCAACGAACAATCGTCGTACCGTCGTCATCACCGGCGCCTCCAGCGGCATCGGCCTCGCGCTGGCCAAGGCCTATATCGAGCGCGGCGACAACGTCGTCGGCAATGCCCGCAGCGCGGCCCGCCTCGACGCAGCGGCGGCCCAGCTCGGCAACCCGGCCAACTTCGTCGGCGTCGCCGGCGACATCGCCGAGCCGGCGACGGCCCAGGCCCTGTTCGAGACGGCGATCGCCCGCTTCGGCAAGGTCGACGTCCTGATCAACAATGCCGGCATTTTCAACGCGAAGCCGTTCCACACCTACACGCCGGACGAAGTCGACCGCCTCGTCGACACGAACCTGAAAGGCTTCTTCTACCCGTCGCAACGGGCCGCCGCACACATGGCCGCCAACGGCAGCGGCCACATCGTGAACATCACGGCGGGCATTGCGGTGCAACCGAACGTGAAGGTCCCGGCGGTGCTGCCGGTGCTCGTGAAGGGTGGCCTGAACAGCGCGACGCGCGCGCTGGCGATCGAACTCGCGGCGAGCGGCGTGAAAGTGTCGGCCGTGGCGCCGGGGATCATCGAGACCCCGCTGCACGGGGACTACGAAGGCACGCGGGCCTTCTACAACACGCTGGCGCCGAGCGGCACGACCGGCACGACGGACGACGTCGTCGACGCGGTGCTGTACCTGACGGACGCGCGCTTCACGAGCGGCGTCGTGCTGAGCGTGGACGGCGGCGCCTCCGCCGGCACGTGGTAAGGAGGCCATCATGCCCTACATCCTCATCCAGGTGACCGACGAAGGCGTCACGAAAGACCAGAAGGAAGCCATGATAGCCGGCGCGACCGATCTGATGGTGAAAGTACTGAACAAGGATCCGGAAGCGACGTTCGTCGTCATCGACGAAGTCAATACCGACAACTGGGGCCACGGCGGCGAAGCCGTGACCAGGCGCCGCCAGCGCGAAGCGGCAAGAAAAGGAGCGGCAAAATGAGCAAATCCATCGTCATCGTCTTCCACAGCGGCTACGGCCACACCCGCAAGATCGCCGAGGCGGTCGCGGAAGGCAGCAGGGGGCACCTGCTGGCCATCGACGCCGACGGCAACCTGCCCGACGACGCCTGGGACAGGCTGGCCGCCGCCGACGCCATCGTGTTCGGCTCGCCGACCTACATGGGCAACGTGAGCTGGCAATTCAAGAAATTCGCCGACCAGTCGTCGAAGGTGTGGTTCACGCAGGGCTGGAAGGACAAGCTGGCCGCCGCGTTCACGAATTCGGCGTCGGTCGCGGGCGACAAGCAGACCGCGTTGTACACGATGTTCACGCTGGCGCAGCAGCACGGCATGGCGTGGGTCGGCACCGGCCTCATGCCCAGCAACGCCAAGTCCGCGCAGCGCGACGACGTGAACTACCTGTCCTCGTTCGCCGGCCTGGCCACCGCGACCCCGTCGGACGCCTCGCCCGACGAGATGGTCCCCGGCGACATCCGCACCGCTATCCTGTTCGGCCAGCGCGTGCGCGCGACGGCCGAGCGCCTCGCGTGACGGCCATGGACGACCATCGGGCCATCGCCGCGGTCCTCGGCGATTATTTCAAAGGGCTGTACACGGGGGACACGGCGCTGCTGCGCACCGTGTTCCACCCGGCCGCCGCGCTGTTCGCGACGCGCGACGGCCAGCCGTACCACAAGGGGCTGGACGCGTACCTGGACGGCGTCGCGCTGCGCGCGTCGCCCGCGTCGCTGGGCGAGCCGGACCGCATGCAGGTGCTGGCGATCGACGTCACGCACGATATCGCGACGGCGCGCGTGCATGTGCCGGCGCTCGGGTTCGACTACGTGAATTACCTGTCGCTCGTACGCTGGCACGGGCGCTGGATGATCGTCAACAAGGTGTTTACGGACGTGCCGACGGAGGGCTAGCACTGCCCGTGCGCCGGTGCCTCCATCCAAAGACGGAGCCGGTTTCGTGAGGAGGGGTGTAGATTCGGGCGATCCGATTCAACCGTAAAGGAATACCCCATGACAACCCCCGACCTCGATCTCATCCACACCCGCGCCGCCGCGCCCGCGGACGGCTTCGACCGCACGGTACGCACGGCCGGCCGCGTGCTCGTCGGCGTGCTGTTCCTGTGGGCCGGCATCGACAAGGTGCAGGGCTGGCAGGGCGCGTTGCAGGAAGTGGTGGCGGGCGGACTGCCGGCGCCGACACTCATGCTGGCGCTGACGGTCCTGCTGCAGGTCGCCGGCGGCGCCGCGATCGTCGCGGGGCGGCTGCTGAAACCCGCGTGTTGGGCGCTGGCCGGGTTCACGGCGTTGGCGACCGTGCTGTATCACGGCTTCTGGCACGCGACCGGTGCCGCGCGCCATGCGGAGCTGATTCCGTTCATGGAGCACGTTTGCATCGTGGGCGGACTGCTCGTCGTGTCGACGCTGGAACCCGGGCGCCGCTGATCAGCCGCCGACCGGGTTGCGCCACACGACCCGGTTCCTGCCTTCCTGCTTGGCGCGGTACAGGTGTTCGTCCGCCGCCTCGAACAATTCGGCCGCGCTCTCCGGTCCATGGCCGCCGAGCGTCGCGCCGCCCACGCTGACCGTCAGCACCGGCGCCACCTGCGACGCCGCGTGCGGCATATCCAGTGCGGCGATCGCCGCGCAGATCTCGTCCACCACGTGGCGCGCCTGGACGATGTCCGTATCCGGCAGCAGCAGCACCAGTTCCTCGCCGCCGTAGCGCGCCGCCAGGTCGGCCGGGCGGCGCAGGCCGCCGGCGGTCGTGCGCGCGATGGCGCGCAGGGCGCGGTCGCCGGCCGGGTGCCCGTAGCAATCGTTGTACTGCTTGAAGGCGTCGATGTCGAGCAGGGCCAGCGACAGCGGCCAGCCGTTGCGCTGGGCGCGCTGCCATTCCTGCGCGTACAGCTCGTCGAAGCGGCGCCGGTTCGCCAGTTCCGTCAGGCCGTCCACGTGCGCCAGGCGTTCCAGCATGCGGCGCTGGCGCACGAGCTGCAGGTGCAGCGCCACGCGCGCCATCACGACGGTGGCGTTGAACGGCTTGGCGATGTAGTCGGCGGCACCCAGCTTGAGGCCGTTCGCCTCGTCTTCCGGGCGATCGAGGCCGGAGATGAAGATCACGGCGATCTGCTCCGTCTGCGGATCGGCGCGCAGCCGGCGCAGCACTTCGTAGCCGTCCAGGTCCGGCATCATCACGTCGAGCAGGATCAGGTCCGGCGCGTGGCGCGTGGCCCGTTCCAGCGCCTGTTCGCCGTTCTTCGCCAGGAGCACCGTGTATTCCGGCTTGAGCAGCTCGGCCAGTACCTGGCGGTTGATCACGTCGTCGTCGGCGATCAGGACTTTTTGCGGTTCCACGTTCACGATGCGGCCTCCACGCGGCTGTCGATGGCGTGCTCCAGCACGTCGAGATGAACCAGCGCGCGTTCGTATTCGATCTCGTCGACGGCCGCGCGGATGGCCGCCAGCGGCGCCGCGTGGCGCGGATCGGCCAGCGCGGCCTGCACTTCGGCGAGCGCGTCCTCGGCGCGCGCGTCGTCCGTTTCCAGGAAGCCGCGCAGGCGCGCCAGCAGGGCGCCCGCATCCAGGCCCGTGACGGCCGGCGCCTGGACGGCGTCGATGCGCGCGAGGCCGGACAGCACGCTGTCCAGCGCGACGATCAGGTCCGGCGCCAGCACCGGCACCCGGTCGATACGGCCGGCGCGCAGTTCCTGCTCCAGGTTGCCCGCGAGCGTGGCCAGCGGCATGGCGCCGATGTAGGCCGCGCCGGATTTCAGGTTGTGCGACAGGGATTGCAGCGGCGCGTAGTCGCCGTGCGCCAGCGCGTCGCGCATCGCCTGCGGCGCCTGCATGTACTCCTGCAGGAAACTGGCGATGCGGCGGCGCAGGCGCTGCTGCTGGCCGCCGGCGTTGGCGAGCGCGCGGTTCCAGTCGATGCCGCGTACGAGCGGCAGCGCCGCCGGCGCGGGGGCGGGCGCTGCGGCAGGCACTGCGGCCGGCGGCGCGGTGCGGCCCTGCAGGCGTTCCGGCGCAATCCACTTGACGAGGGTGTGCAGCAGCAGGTCCGGGTCGATCGGCTTGACGACGTGGTCGTTCATGCCGGCGGCCAGGCTCTTTTCGCGGTCGCCGGCCATGGCATGCGCCGTCATCGCGACGACCGGCACGTCGGCACAGCCGGGCAGGGCGCGGATCGCGCGGGTGGCCGTGTAGCCGTCCATCTCGTGCATCTGGATGTCCATCAGCACGAGGTCGTAGTCGCCCGCCTGCGCCATGCGCACGGCTTCCTGGCCGCCCGTGGCGACGTCGATCCGCATGCGCGCCACGGCCAGGAAGTCGAGCGCGACCTCGCGGTTGTTGGCGTTGTCGTCGACGAGCAGGATGCGCGCGCCGGCCAGGCGGTCGGCGTCCGGACGGTGGTCGGCGGGCGCGGGCGACTTGTCCGCCGGCGCGGCCAGGTCGGGACGCAGCACCTGCAGCAGGCTGTCGTACAGCAGCGCCGGGCCGACCGGTTTGGTGAGGAAACCGTGCAGCGGCAGGTCGCCTTCCTGCTGCAGCACGCCTTCGCGCGTGCAGGCGCTGACCATCAGGATCGCGGGCGGCGCCGCGAAGCGCGCATCGGCGCGGATGCGGCGGATCGTCTCCACGCCGTCCCAGCCCGGCATCATGTAATCCATCAGCACGACCTGGTACGGGCTGCCTTCCTGCACGGCCTGCGCCAGACGCGCCAGCGATTCCTCGCCCGACGCGACGGCGTCGGCCTGGATGCCGAAGCCGTCCAGCATTTCGACGAGCGCGTCGCGCGCGCCCGCGCTGTCGTCGACGACCATCACGCGCATGCGCTGCAGTTCCGCGCCCGGCGTGGCTGCCGCCGCGGCGTCGGCGTCGGCGATGCCCAGCGGGACCGTGAAGGTGAAGCGGCTGCCGACGCCCGGCGTGCTGGTGACGGCGATCGTGCCGCCCATCAGTTCGACGAGCTGCTTCGAGATCGACAGGCCCAGGCCCGTGCCGCCGTACTTGCGGGTGATCGAGTTGTCGGCCTGGGTGAACGACTGGAACAGGCGCGCGAGCTGGTCGGCGTCCATGCCGATGCCGGTGTCGCTGACGGAGAAGCGCAGCACCACGCGGTCCGCGTCGCGTTCGACGACGTCGACGGCGACGACGATCTCCCCGTCCTCGGTGAACTTGACGGCGTTGTTGGTCAGGTTGATCAGGACCTGGCCCAGGCGCAGCGGATCGCCCACGAGCCGGCCCGGCACGCCGCGCGGCACGCAGAACACGAGTTCGACGCGGCGCGCGTCGGTCTTGATGGCGGCGATGCTGGCCAGGTGTTCGAGCATGTCGTCGAGGTCGAACGGCACCTTGTCGAGCGACATGCGGCCGGCTTCGATCTTGGAAAAGTCGAGGATGTCGTTGATGATGCCCAGCAGGTGCTCGCCCGCGCCGAGGATCTTGCCGAGGTAGTTGCGCTGCTTCGGATTCGGATCGGCCATCAGCGCGAGGCGGCTCATGCCGATGATCGCGTTCATCGGCGTGCGGATCTCGTGGCTCATGTTGGCCAGGAATTCCGATTTCATGCGGGTCGCCGCCTCGGCGCGGACCATCGCGTCCTGGATGCTCTTGGTGCGCAGGCCCAGGATGCGCATGAACACGAGCATGTCGAACGTGCCGCCGAACTGCGTCGAATTCAGCGTCCAGTAGGTGGCGTCCATGCCGCCCTTGATCACCTGCGCCTGGACGACGGAACTCATGAAGCTCGCGGCCCAGCCGACGAGGAAGTAGATGCCGACCGTGTCGCCGCGGCGCGCGCGGTTGAACGCGCCGGGCAGGCCCAGCAGCATCGGCATGATGCCCAGCGAGCCGACGACGGCGACCAGCGCCTCGTCGTGGATCAGGCCCACGCCGAACGCGATGGCGGCGATCACGCACAGCACGGCGCCCGTCTGCATCAGGCGCGGGAAGATGCGGTCGACGCCGGGCCGCGTCAGCGCGGAACCGACGAACAGGTAGGCGCCGCACGACGTCATCAGCGAGATGATCCCGGTGGCGTTCTCGGTGGCCCACGTGCTGGCGCCCCACAGGTATTCGGCCCCGAGGCCCCACCACGCGATGTTGTACAGGGCCAGGCCGCCGATCAGCAGCGCGTACTTGGCGAACAGGCTTTCGCGCAGGTTGGCCCATTGCGCGAGGCTGTACAGCAGCAGGCACAGGAACAGGCCCGTGAGGATGCCCTGCACGAGGCGGTCGCGCAGCGCCTCCTCGTAGAACACGCCCGGCTTGGCGAAGCTGATCGGCAGGATCTTCGGACCGTTCGTCTCCACGCGCAGCAGCACGTCGTAGCGCTGGCCCGGCTCCAGTTGCAGCAGGAAGGCCGGCACCGGGCCGCCATGGAAGATCGACGGCCGCTCGCCCGTGCGCTCCGAGCCGGCATGCGCATGACGCTCGATGCGGCCGCCGCGCACGAGGTACATGTCGACGCGGTTCAGCAGCCCGAAGTCGACCTTCAACGTCCACGCGCCGTCGGTGCCGGGCGCCGGCTGCACGGGCATGCGCACCCAGACGACGCCTTTTTCCATGCCCAGCGTGGCGTACGCGGATTGCGGGACCGCGAAGCGCCCGGGCGCGGCGACGAGGTCGGCGACGTCGAGGCGGCCGCCAGGATCGCGCACGAGCGTGACGGCGGGCCACGCTTCGACGCGGGGCACGGCGTCGTCCAGCACGAGCGGCGCCGGGGCGGCATGGGCCACGTTCAGCATGAACAGCAGCGCGAAGAGACGGAATACGGACATCGTTTATCCTTGATGTGCGGCGGGCCTGGTGCGCCCGGTGAAACGGCGTTCGAGGGCGTTGACCCAGCGCGGCGCCTTGTCGTCATTGTGCCAGGCGTGGACGGCGTCGCCGACTTCGCCCAGCAGCGTGTCCGGCAGTTTCAGCGGACGCGTCTCGTCCATCAGCAGCTTGACCGTGAGGTTGTAGCCGAGGATGCGCGTGACGAGGCGCGAGATCGAGAACCCGGGGAACACGAGCCGCGCGACGGCATCGACGCCGCGGATGAAGCCGAACACCAGCACGAACAGGCCGCGCGACAGCAGCGACACGCGTTTATCGAGGCCCAGGTCGCGCGAGGACGCCTTGCCGATCAGGTGGCGGGTGAGGAGCACCGGGAAGGGTTTCAGGATGCGCAGCGGGAGGTAGCGCTGGATGTTCGCCATCAGCGCGCCGGCCAGCGCCGGGCGCGGGTCGTCCTTGCGCTGCAGGACCCGCGCCTGCGCCTGGATGGCGGTGAACATGCGTTCCGCGTCCGCCATCGTGTCCGTCATTTGCTCGCGTTCGATGCCGAGCACGGCGCCCAGCACGTTCCACGCGTGCATGTACGCTTCCTCGTCACCCTGGTCGAGCCGCAGGCCGAGGCGGCGCAGGCCCTGCAGGAACACATAGTTAAACGTCAGCAGCGTGTAGCCCAGTTCTTCCTGGTTGCAGGGCAGGCCGAGGCGGTCGATGTCCCAGCCGTGCGCGTACAGCACCTGCGGCATCGTCTTCGCCTGCGTCAGCAAGCGCGGGAGCCGGCGCGGCGCCACGAGGGCCTCGGCCACGTCGCCGCGCAGCACGAGGTGGCGGATCATCGCGTGGATCAGGCGCACCTTGATGGCTTGCGCGACGCCGCCGCCGGACGGCGCCGTCAGGCCGCCGTGCATCATGACGGGGAAGATCATGGCGGCGGTGGCGCGCACGCGGTAGTCCGTGTGCTGTTCGAGTTCGCCGGCCGCATGCAGCACGGCCGCGAGGTCCGGCATGATGTAGCACTGGGGCAGGCTGGCGCAGAACAGCAGCGTGCACGATGCCATGCTCATTTCCATGAACAGGACTTCGGCGCGCGCGATCTTCGCTGCGTCGGCCCAGTCGGGCAGCACGCGGGCCTTGACCACGTACGCTTCGAGCGCGGCGGCCATGTCGGGCGGCAGGCCGGGGCTGGCGCGCCAGCCGTCCAGGTCTCCGTTCAACTGCCAGCGCGCGATTTCCCGGTTCAGGAGGCCGATCGTCGCCATGTCCGGACCGCCGGGCTGGCCGGGGCCGAGGATGCGGGCGATGGTGGCGTCGGCCAGCGGGTCGGCATGCAGCGCCGGGTTGTCGACGAGGCCGGGCTCGAGGGCGTCGCGTCTCATGCGGCCTCCTTCAGCGCTTTGGCCGGCACGGCAGGGGCCCGTTCATCCGCCGCGGGGCGAGCCAGGATGCCTTGCCAGCGCAGCAGGCCGATCGTGGCCGCGAGCAGCGGGAAGCCCATCGCGAACAGCGCGATCGTGCGGGCCTCGACGGGGTAGCCGAGCAGCACCTGGAACACCATCAGGCCGGCGTAGACGCCCAGCGGCACGAACACGTGGCGCATCGTCGGCAGCACTGCGCCTGCGTCTTCCGGCGCCGTGCGCACGCGCGCGAGGCGGCGGAACGCGAACAGGATCGCGAACGATACCGTCATCCAGCCGGCAAAGCCCTGCACGGTCTCGCCGAACCACCAGCCGTCCTTCTCGGTCATGATCCAGGCCTTCAGCACGTAGACCATGTACGGGTCGACGCCCAGGTCGTAGCACGTGACGACCATCGCGCCCAGCAGCGCCATGATCGCGTCGTGGCCAGGCGATGCGGGGCGGTCGACGGGGTCCTGCCACACGATCAGGTTGGCGATCACGTAGCCGACGTACGCCAGCGCGAACCACATCAGCGGGATCACGATCGGGACGTCGCCCAGCGCGGGCCCGAGCACGGGCGTGTACGCGTAGCTGCCGAAGAACCAGCCGTACGACGACCCGAGCTGCTCGGCGAGCCAGCCGACGCTCGTGGCGATGGCGACGAGGCGCAGCGCGGCGGCGCCGCCCAGCAGGTGCGCCGCGCTGGCCCAGCAGCAGCCGAACATCAGCAGCGAGCTGGCGACGAGGGCGACGGTGGTGTCGCCGCCGATGCGTTTGGCCAGGACGAGGAGGAAGACCGCCAGCAGCGTGGCGGCGATGACGGGCAGACGACGGCGCAGCAATGGGGTCATATGAGGCTCCAGGGGCACGACGTAACGATGAAATATGCGGCCACCGCAAGGGCGGCGGCCGCGCTTGAAATCAGAAGCGGTAGGCGAAACGGACGTCGGCCGTGCGCGGCTCGGTCGGCACGGCGAGGCCCGACGAACTGATCGTCATCGGCCGCACCTTGTCCTCGACGTTGCGCACGCGCGCGAGCACGCTCCACGGCGCACCGTCCGGTTCCCAGCCGAGGCGCAGGTCCGATTCCGTGTGGCCGGGCACGCGGAACTTCAGGCCCGCCTGCGGCACGCCCAGCAGGTAGCTGGCGCTCGCGCGCGTGCCCGCACCGGCCGTCAGCACGCCGCCTTTGATGCGCGTCCGGTGCTCCCAGCCGAGCGACAGCGTGCGCGCCGGCGTGCGGTCCAGCTTGACCCCGGCCCAGGAATGCACGCCGTCCGGCACGTAGCTCGCGTAGTGCGCGTCGAGCAGCGTGAGGGCGTACGTGAAGCGGTCGGCGCTGGTCGCCAGCACCTGGCCGTCCGCTTCCAGGCCGCGGATCGAGGCCGCGCCGGCGTTCGTCGTCTCGTAGCGCGGCCGGCCGTTGATCACGACCTCGTTCGACAGCTGCAGGTTGCGGTAGTCGTAGTGGAACACGGCCACGTTGAGTGTTGCGCGGCCGTCCCGGAAGCGGGTCTTGACGCCCGCCTCGTAGGCGCGCACGGTCTCCGGCCGGTACGTGAGGCTGGCGGCCGGCAGCGCGGTGGCGGCGGGGCAGCCGACGCCGTTGCGCGCGTCGCCCGCGGCGCAGCCGTCGTTGAAGCCGCCGGCCTTGTAGCCGGTCGCGATCGAGCCGTAGACGAGCGTGGCCGGGGCCAGGTCGTAGTCGAGGCCCAGGCGCCACGTCGTCTTGTCGGTGGAGATGCTGCCCGCGTTCAGTTCGCGCAGGTCGGTGGCCGCGTTGAACGCCGCCGTGCGCTGGTAGCCGATATAGCCGACACGCGACTTGTCGTCTTCCGTGTAGCGGGCGCCGGCCGTGGCGCGCAGGCCGTCGGCCAGGCGGACCGTCGCCTGCCCGAACACGGCCTTGCTGCGCGCTTCGACCGGGTCGTTGCCGAACACATAGTAGGGCGGCAGGCCGACGGCCTGCAGGTCGCGGAAATAATAGGTGTCGCGCGCCCGTTCGCGGAACCAGTACACGCCGCCCTGGGCAGTCACGGGGCCGGCGCCGTTCGTCGCGAGACGCAGTTCGTGCGAATCCTGGCTGTACGTGCCGGTGAACGGCTGGCGCACGCCCAGCGCGATCGTCGGCGCCACGCGGTAGTAGAAGTTGTACAGGTAATCGTGATCGAAGCTGCGGTGCGCGCCCAGCCACGACAGGGTCGCGGGGCCGAGGTTCCAGCTCAGGTCCGCCGTCAGGCTGGACGTCTTCTTGTGCGAATAGCCCTGTTCGAAGCGCGTGTTCGGCGGGTTGAAGCGGTAGGTCAGCTGGCGGTCGGTCGAGTCGCCGTTCCACGCCGGCTGGCCGGTCGCGATGCCGTTGTAGAAATTCGAGTCGGGTACCGTACTGTCGTTGTTGCCGTCGTCGCGGCTCGCCTCGTAGCGCACCAGCAGCGCAGCGTTCTTGCCGAGCGCGAGCCTGGCCGACAGGCGCGCGGCGCGGTCGTCGCGGTCCAGGCCCAGGCCGCGCGGCGTGGTCGACCCGTTCTTCAGGTAAGCGTCGTGCTCGTTCCAGGTGGCGGCGGCGCGCAGCGCCAGCACGTCGTTCACGGGCACGTTGACCATGGCGCCGACCTTGCGTTCGCCCCGGCTGCCGTAGGCCGCATTGACGCCGCCCTCGAAGCGGCCGACGGGCGCCTTCGTGATCACGTTGACGACGCCGGCGGTCGTGTTGCGGCCGTACAGCGTGCCTTGCGGGCCGCGCAGCACTTCGACGCGCTCGACGTCGTACAGCGCCACGTTCTGGCTCTGCGGCCGCGCGACGTAGACGCCGTCGACCATGAAGGCGGCCGACGGGTCGCCCTTTTCCGTGACGTCGGCGTTCGAGACGCCGCGGATCGTGATGCGCAGGCCGTCGTACGAATTTTCCAGGTACGTATTCGGCAGGCGCGCGGCGAGGGCGCCCGGCGTGTCGGCGCCGATCGCGTCGAGCTGGCGCGCCGTGAGCACGCTCATCGCCACCGGCGTCTTCGATTCCGGCGCGGCCGTGCGCTGCGCCGTGACGATCACCTCCTGGATGCCGTCGCCCTGTGTCTCCACCTGCGCGCACGCCGGCGCGCTCCATGCGATCGCCGCGATCGACATGGCGAGCAGGTTGGGGGTCAACCGACCCTGCTGATTCTTCATGAACTATCCCAGTTTTTTTATAGTCGTTTGCTTGGTGCGCCGTGTCTTTTGCACTGGCGTCACCTGCCTGCGTGATTTTCGTGAGAGTTTATTGCAGGCGGGTGAAACGGAGGAGTCTATCAGGTAGTGCGAACGGGCAATAGTGCCCAGTAACCACAAAGTGATGCAATAAGGTTCACAAGTCGTTGTTTCCGGGGCACGCGCACGACTGATCCGGCGCAAACGCGCACAGCCTCGCCTCCTTATGCTTGTTGCATGACGATACGCACGTGCCGGAACTTGTGGCCTTCTTCCGGCACGTGATCACACAGCAGGACGCGGCCCGCGGATGGCGGGCCAGGCGCTCATGGCGCCGCGCGATCCTGGTGGTCGAGGTGATCCAGATGATCCAGATAAGCGGCGGCTTCGTTCACCCCTTCGTCGGCCGCCTTGTGGAGCCATCTCCGCGCTTCGGCGATATTTTTCTCGATGCCATAGCCCTCCGCCAGCGCGACGCCAAAGTGATAGCGGGCCAGGCTCGGATAGCTCGAGCCGTCGTCCAGTTGGGCCGCCCGGCGCATCAGGGCCGTCGATTGCGCGGCGTCCCGCCGGATGCCGATGCCGGTGTCGTACATCTGGGCCAGCCCGATCATGGAAAACACGTCGTTCCAGCGCCGGATGCAGTCTTCGAAGATCTGGATGGCGGCCGCGTGGTCGCCTGTCTTGTTCGCCGCATAGCCGTACAGGCATTTGATGCGCTTGTTGCTGGTGATGTAGGACCGATAGCTCAGTTCGCTTTCGGCGGATTTGATGTCGGGTGCGCCATTGCCTGGCGGTCGGGCATGTGCCACCGCGCCGTGAAGCGTGGCGCAGCACACGGTCGAGATGAGGAACTTTCGCATCGGATCTCCCTGGTTGTGAAGGTGGTTGATCCTTTAGCAATATCCGGGCCACATATTGGCCGCCGGCAAGCGCGACGATGTGTCACCTTATGGCACATTCCTGTGCCCCTGCGGTGTTCAAGGCTGTCGCAACAGATCCGCGCGCGGATAGCCCCAGTCCGGCACGGGACGGGGGCAGGGCATGTCTGCGAGGGAGGCATAGTCCATCGTCGAGAAATTGGCGCTGCCCAGCGGGCTCCAGCGTGCATCCGTCGCCGTCGTGCCGTCGATGGCCGGCGCGCGGGCGAAGCGCATCCAGGCGTTGAAGTGGCAATTGTTCTGTTGGAGGTCGTGCAGGCGCGCGAGGCTGTCGCGTGCGTGGCCTTGCCAGGCCAGTTGCGCATCGTCGCCGGCGGCACGGCCCGCGATCCCGGCCGGGCAGGAGGCGACCGGCGTGATGCCCGGCGCGACGCTGAGCTGGCCGCGGCGCAGGTGGTAGCTGCCGTGCGCCGCATCGGTGGCCACGGTCACGAACGACCAGCACAGCGGATTGGCGGGATAGGCGGACAGGGCCGTGTCGATCAGGCGCTCGCCCGGGTCGAGGCGGGCGATGGCGGCAGCGACCGTGTCGCGGGCCGTGTGCATGGCCGCTGCCTGGACGAGGACGAAGGCGAGTGCCGCGGCCAGCCCGGCAGCCAGGGCGGTGCGGCCACGGTCGCCACCGGCGCGGCGCGCCCGCCAGCGTGCGATCCACGCCAGGAAGCCGGCGAGGGCCAGCAGTCCGGCCAGCGAACCCCATTGCAGGAACCCGGCAAACGTGACGGCGACGGGCACGCCGATCAGCAGGGCCAGCAGCAGTCCGCGCCGTATCGGTCTCCTCGCCATGAGGGCGAGCGGGATGCCGAACGCGATCCAGAAGACGGGTTCGACGATGAAGATGAGGTCGCCGTAATACCAGCGCGCATCGAACGGCCAGAACGGATGCACGCCGTAGACGTTGAGTGCGTCCATCGAGATGTGCAGCACCATGCCCACGCACGCCGTCAGGACCGCCGCGAACCGGGCACGCGGGCTGGTGCGCAGCAGTCCGCGTGCGGCCGGCCACAGCAGCCAGACGAGCCCCAGCAATAGCGCCACTTCGCCGAGCGCCGCCAGCAACGTATGGGTATGGCCGCGGTGGTGCAGCAGATAGCCCAGCGGCGCTTCGAGCAGCTTTGTGAGCACGAGGTCCAGGTCGGGGAAATTGCTGGCGAGGCAGCCGATGGTGAGAAGCATGCGCGTGCGGAGGCGCTGCGCGTCGGGCGCGGGTTCGGCGGGCACGCTGCGGTCGATCAGCGCGCCGATGCCGAGGCCGACGACGGAATGGGTGACATTATCCATCCTGCAATCTTACCCAAACCGCAAGCTGGCGGATCGACGTGTTTACTGCGCGGACGGTGCGTTCAACGCGGTCCGGCAGATCCGGGCCGCCTGCAATCCCAGCCAGGCGGCGTTCGTCCAGAAAAAAACGTAAGGCAAGGCGACGAGGGCGACGCCGGCCGTCCGCGCGTAGAACGACAGCAGGATCGTGAGCGCGCCGCAGAACGAGGCGAGCACGAACGCCGCGCCATGCCGTGCAGCCGTTTCCGACGTGCCCGCCGCGAAGCCGATCAGCAGGGCGATGGCGAGGCAGATGGCGATGACGGCGGTCGAGGCAATCCCGGAAAAGCTGTTGTAGAGGCGGGCGAGAACGACGACGGTCGCGAGGTATCCACCCAGAAAAACGGTAAGTTGGCGTAATTTCATTGGAACTCAGGCAAGCTGTGCCATCGTCGTCAGAAAATGCGACGATGCGCGAATGCCACGAGTATACATGCACTCAGGAAAACCTGCCGCGGACCCGAACATTACTGCAGTAACGGGATGCCCTGCAATTTGTCTGGATTCCGCACTACATATATACGCGAAATGGTGCCGTCGTGAATGCAAAACGATTGTACCGATTCGACTTTCCCATCGATGTAACGAACCAGTCCAGGTTCGCCGTTCACACGTGCCATCTTGTAGACAACCCGTTCGCGGAACGCATTGTCAACTGCCCAATACAGCCCTGCTACGCGTCCTGTCCCGATGAGGACCTTGTGCAGGGACTCCACTTTTCCTCCGCCGTCCGCCCGGAATTCGACATCTGCCGACAGGAGCGTCTTCATCGCAGCGCGATCGGCGTTGGCGGCCGCCTGCATGAATTGTTCGAGGACGACGCGATGCATCGACTTCGAGACCGTGAAACGCGGACTCTCCTGGCGTATCCGTTCCTGGGCCCGGTGGACCAATTGCCTGCAGGCAGCTTCGCTTTTGCCAAGCATGGCCGCGACGTCACCATAATCCTGGTCGAATACTTTGCGCATCAGGAATGCGGCCCGCTCCTCCGGCGTGAGCCGTTCCAGCACCCAGAGCATGGCGACAGAGACATCGCTGGCCAATTCGGCAGCGGCCTCGGGCGTGTCTTCGACGATCTCGACGACGGGTTCCGGAAGCCACCAGCCGGTGTAGGCGTCACGCTCGGTTTTCCGGCTGCGCAAGCGATCGATCGACAGCCGCGTCGTGATGGTCACCAGCCAGGCTTCAGCCGACCTGACGTCGTCACGCACGCTCGCGCTGTACCGCAGCCAGGCGTCCTGGACGACGTCCTCCGCGTCGGCGCGCATGCCGAGCATGCGATAGGCAATCAAGAAAAGACGTGGGCGTAATGCTTCGAATACAAGCAGGTCGGCGGACTTCATGGCTATCCCGGGGGCTTGAACAATACTTACTAGACGATCCGGCTCCGCCTATTGTGACGGATCCGTCCGGTGTGTCACGGCGGCGCGCGGCCGCACGTCTTGTGGATAGCGGCGGGCAGGGGTTGCCAACCGCATGACCAATCACCGCATGAAAGGAAAACGCACGATGAATCGCGCAAACTGGTTTCAAGTGTCGCAGGAAGGCGCCAAGGCGCTGGGAGCACTCCACCATTACGCAACGACGGGCACGGGTCTGGAACCGGGACTCATACACCTCGTGTTCCTCAGGACGTCGCAATTGAACGGTTGCGCACATTGCATCGATGTCCACACCCGCGATCTCATCAAACACGGGATGTCCGTCGACAAGATCGTACTGGTGCCGGTATGGGAAGAAGCCGCCTATCTGTTTTCGGACCAGGAACGGGCGGCCCTGGCGTGGACGGAGGAAGTGACGCGCGTGAGCGAGACCCATGCGTCGGACGCGGCCTACGCGGCGGCATTGGCCGCATTTGGAGAAACGGCCCTGGTCGAACTGACGATCGTGATCGCGGCCATGAATGCGATCAATCGCATGGGCATCAGCTTCCGGTTGAAACCGCGCGCAAAGGCCTAGGACCATGGGGCAGGCAGCACCGCGACGCTCCCCGCGTAGCCGTCCGGCAGCACCAGTGACCGGCAGGTGCACGCCGCCAGCAGGGGTTCGTCGCAGGCGCCCCATTCCGCCAGCGCCAGTCCACGGCATTTGAGCCTGGCCTCGCGCTCGCTCCACGCGCGCGCGAACGCGGGCGCGCCGGCCAGCGTGGCCGCGGCCGCCGGGCCGAGATAGTCGCGGGCGACGGCTTGCCAGTCCGGGACGTCGGTGACCTGCATGACGTCGATGCCGACGGCGCCGCCATCCAGCCGCAGGGCCGCCACGGACAGGTCGCCGTCGTGGCTGATCGACAGCGCGACGCGGCGGCCATCGTCGAGCAGCGCCCAGGGCGCCTCGCCCGGCGCACCACACAGCCGGATCGACGACGGCGAGAGCCCGCTCGCCTGCGCCAGCGCGGCCAGCAGCGCCGAACGGATCGTGCGCCGGGCCGTCGCGCGGTCGGGTTGCCCGCGCACGCCGACGACGTGCATGGCCGCGTCGAAGGGCGCGTCCGCGAATCCGCCCCCGTCCCACCAGCGCACGGGCAATGCGCGATCCATCACACGCGCTGCGGCGCCGCCGGCAACCCGTTCCAGCCCGTCGCGGCCGGAATGTGCTCGCCCTTCATGACAAGGGTCAGCGGCCCGATGCGGGCATTGTCCCCGACCTTCGCGCTGTACAGCACGGCGCTGCGCGGGCCCAGGTACACCTTGCTGCCGATGTCGACGTGATCGATCTTCATCACCCGGTCTTCGAACAAATGGGTCTGCGGGCAGGACAGCGCGTTCAGCTCGCTGTGGTCGCCGATCGTCACGCAGTCGAATTCCGTGATGTCCGTCGTGTCCATGTAGACGCCGCGGCCGATACGGCAGCCGAGCAGGCTGAACGCGACCGGCAGCCACGGCGTGCCGCGCAGGTAGCGCATGAAGTTAGGCACGGCGATGCCTTCGTACATGTTCGTGACGCCTTCGGACAGCCAGACGAATGGCGTCCACATCGGCTCCGCCCGCTTCTTGTAACGGCCCAGCAGCAGCCATTTGAACGCGAGCACGAACAGGTAGTTGCCGATGCCGTAGGCGAGGCTGATGAGGGCCAGGTCCCAGATCACTTCGCCCCAGCGGCCGGCCCCGGCGATCGGCATCAGGTCCAGCACGACCGTGTAGCCGACGGCGATGACGACCGCGTGCGGCGCGACGATGCGGAACGCTTCCACGAGCGCGCGGCCCAGGCGGCGCGCCGGCGACGGGCGGTAGGTCAGGTGTTCCGGATAGCCGCTGACCTGTTCGCGCGCGGGCAGGTGGATCGGCGGCGAGCCGAGCCACGTGTCGCCGCCCGTCATGCGCTCGTTCGCGGGCGCGTGCGTGTGCACGCCCACGAGGACGCCTTCCGGCAGCACGGTGCCGTCCGGGATATAGCTGCCGTTGCCGACGAAGCTGCGGTTCGAGACGACGGTCGCTTCCATCGTCATCCAGCCGCCGTCGATCTGCTCGTCGCCCAGCATGACGGCGTCGGCGATGAACGTCTCGTCGCCCAAGGTCAGCATGTCGGGGACGACGCCCAGCGCCGTCGAGATCTCGGCGTCGCGGCCGACCTTCGCGCCCAGCAGGCGGTACCAGAACGGCGCGAACACGGTCGCGTAGATGCCGTGCAGGACGTTCAGACTCGATTCCTGGATATGGCTCACGAGCCATTTTTTGCAGTACGCGTTGCTGTGCACGGCCGAGCGGCCCGGCATCATGCGGGGCAGGAAGCCCCAGCGGATGGCGGCCGACACGAGCATCGTCAGCGCGATCAGCACGGCGGATGCGGGCAGTGCCAGCACGAAGTAGCGCAGCAGCTGGCCCTGGATCGAGTTCTGCGCGAGGATCGGCAGGGTGCCGCGTTCGTCGAACCAGTCGATCAGCACGAAGCTGGGGAACACGGGCATGAAGAACAGCGTGGCCACGAGCAGCATGCCGAACACGAAGAACAGGGCTTCGCCAGCGAGGCGGGCACGGCTGACGCGCGGGCGCGGCGGCAGGGTCGACGGGTCGAATGCGCCGGTGTCGCGCGCGGGCGAGCCGCACCAGACGCGGCCGTCGGGCACGGTCCCCCCATCCGGCAGCGCGGATTGTCCCTCCAGGTGGCCGCGCCGGCCCACCTGCGTATTGCCTTCCAGGATCGCGTACGACGACACGCAGGCATCGTCGTCGAGTGCGATGCGGCCCAGGATCAGCCGGCCCCGTTCCACGCGCGCGTTCTCGAAGTTGACGGCATTGCCGATGCTGACGTTGTCGCCGATGGCGAGCAGGTCGGGCGCGCGGATCGTCAGCGAGCCGATCACGACGTCATGCCCGATCTTCGCGCCCAGCAGGCGCAGGTACCAGCCGTACAGCGACGAGCCGGCCAGCAGGTAGGTCGGGGCCGCCTCGACGAGGCGGTCCGCGAGCCACCAGCGGAAATAGGTCGCGCCCCACAGCGGATACACGCCGGGCCTCAGGCGGCCAGCGACGAGCCACTTGCCGCAGATGGCGAAGACGAATTCCAGCAGGGTGGCGAGCAGGAACACGACGATCGACGCGGCGATGGCGCGCGCCACGGAGTCGCCCGGGTCGCCCGTGAAGAAGTGGTAAGTGAAGAACGGTGCCAGCCACTGGGCCATGCGCAGCGTGATCAGCACGGGGACGGTCGCCAGCTGGGCGACGCCGCACAGCCAGCGGCGGGATTCGGACGGCGGCGTCCAGTCGGGCTCGATGGCGGCCGTGCCGGCGGCCTGGTCCAGGCCCGAGGCGATGGCGCCGATCTGGCGGTGCGAATAAATGTCGCGCACCGTGACGTGGGCGAAGCGCGGGTCGGCGCGCAGGGCCGTGGCGAGGCGGGCGGCGAAGAACGAATGGCCGCCCAGGTCGCTGAAGAAATCCAGTTCGCGGCGGATTGGCTGGCCCGGGAACAATTTCTCCAGCGCGGCGAACAGCGCTTCCTCGCCCGGCGTTTCCGCCACGTCCGATTCGGCCGGATCGCTGGGCAGCGGGGCCGACAGGGCCATCGCCTTCAGCGCCTTGCGGTCGATCTTGCCGGACGTCAGGCGCGGCATCACGGACAGCGTTTCGAAGCGGCTCGGCACCATGTACGGCGGCAGCTTTTCCGACAGCGCGCGGCGCAACGTGGCCGGCGCCAGCTGTTCCGGCGTCGCACCGGCGGCCGGCACCAGGTAGGCGACGAGGCGGTCGATGCCGTCGTCCTTGCGCAGCAGCACGGCCGTCGTGCCGACGCCGTCCTGCTGCGCGAGCTGGGCCTCGATCTCGCCCAGTTCCACGCGAAAACCCCGGATCTTGACCTGGTCGTCCGTGCGGCCCAGGCACACGACCTGGCCGTCCGGCTCGATGCGCGCGAGGTCGCCCGTGCGGTACAGGCGCGGATCGTCCGGGCCCACGCTCCACGGGTTCGCGAGGAATTTCTCGGCAGTCAGGTCGGGACGGCCGAGGTAGCCGGCCGACAGGCCCGGACCGATGATGCACAGCTCGCCCGTGTCGCCGCGCGGCAGCAGTTGCAAGCCCTTATCGGTCTCGGTGGAAATGACCAGCAAGCCGTAGTTCGGCAGCGGCGTGCCGATCGTGATCAACCGGTCCGGCTCCAGGCGCGCGAGGCTGGCCGACACGGTCGCTTCCGTTGGGCCGTACGTGTTGAACATCTGGCGGCCCGGCCTGGAAAAGCGCTCGACCACCGTTTCCGGGCACATTTCTCCGCCCAGGTTGATGATGCGCAGGCCGGGCACGTCGTCCGCGAACAGCGCGAGCAGGGTCGGCACCGCGTGCAGTACGGTGACGCCATTTTCCGACAGCAGGCAAGGCAGCGCTTCCGGATCGCCGGCCGTCTCCTTCGACCCGAGCCACAAGGTGGCGCCGACCAGGTAGGAAATCCAGATTTCCTCGAACGACATGTCGAAGGCGACCGAAAAGCCCTGGTAGACGCGATCGGTGGCCTTGACGCCCAGCACTTCGTTCTCGCTGCGCAGGAAGTGGCAGATGCTGCGCTGGTCGATGAGGATGCCTTTCGGCTTGCCCGTCGAGCCCGACGTGTAGATGACGTAGGCCGGGGCGTCGCCGTCGACCTTGCCCCGGCGGCGCAGTGCGTAACCGTCGGGCGCGGGCGCCAGCAGTGCTTCGGCCGTGTGGATGGGCTGCGTCACCGCGCCGAGACGGTCGCGCATGCGCTCGCTGCTCACCAGGGCAGGGGAGCCGGCGTCGTCCATGCACACGAGCAGGCGCTCGACGGGCGTGTCCTCGTCGACCGGCAGCCAGGCGGCGCCGGCCTTGGCGATCGCCGCCTGCATGACGAGCAGGTCGATGCCGCGCGGCATCCATAGTCCGACGATATGGCCGGGCCGGATGCCCGCGTCGATCAGGCGCGACGCGGCCAGGCTGGACAGGGCGTCGAGCTCGCGATACGTGAGGCGGCGGTCGCCGGCGATGAGGGCAAGCTGGTCCGGTGCGCGGGCCGCGCTCGCTTCCAGCAGGTCGGCCAGGATCTCGTCGCGCAACAGCTCGGGCTGGTGCGGGCCGTAGAGGACATCGGGGTGCCGTGTCAGAGGAGAGATATCGTTCATCGACGGCTATGTTGGGGTTGGTTGAATTTCATCAAGACACAAAATACGAACCTGGCAGCCACATCTGCGCAGGGTACTCCATTTTAACGGCCGGGCGTCGCAACTGTTTCGTTACGCGCCAGACCACTCGTCATTCCGCCATTTTTGATCTGGATCAAGGATTTGGCAGGTCCAGATTTCATAAAATTTCCCTAAAACAATATTCCTTATCAAAAGCCAGGAGCCACGCTTGCGTACCAACCTCCCCGTCACGGGCATCGAATACCCGTTGCAGGACGGCCAGTCCATCGTGTCCAAGACGGACACCAAAGGCCGCCTCACCTACGTCAACCCCGCCTTCATCGAAGTCAGCGGCTTTACCGAAGAGGAGCTGATCGGCAAGGCCCACAACATCGTCCGGCACCCGGACATGCCGCCGGCGGCGTTCTCCGACCTGTGGCAAACGCTGCAGGCGGGTGAACCGTGGACAGGACTCGTGAAAAATCGTCGAAAAAATGGCGATTACTACTGGGTCGTGGCGAACGTCGTGCCCATCAAGGAGGAGGGGACGACGGTGGGCTACATGTCGGTCCGCACCCGACCCGCGCGCGACGAGGTCGAACGGGCCGAAGCGATCTATAAACGCCTGCGCGACGGCCGGGCGGAGGGGCTCGCGCTCCGGCGCGGCGCCGTCGTCCGCACCGCGTGGTGGGCGCGCCTGCTGGACTTGCGCACCTTGCCGCTGGGCCGGCGCCTCGGCGTCATGATGTGCGCGCAGGCGCTGCTGATGGGGGTGCTGGCCTGTGTCACCCAGGCCTGGGGCTGGCGCCTGCTGGCGCTGGCCGGCGCGGCGCTGACCCTGCTGGCCTGGGCCGAGCTGCACCGGTCCATCGTGGCGCCCATGCACCGGGCGCTGGAGGGCGTGTACGCGCTGGCCGGCGGCGATCTGTCGCGTCCGCCCGCACGGGGACGCGACGACGAGATGGGCCGCCTGCTGCTCGCGCTGCGCCAGTTGAACATCAACCTGACGGCGATCGTGGGCGACGTGCGCACGGGCGTCGGCGCGATCCATGCGGCCACGCGCGATATCGCGACGGGCAACCACGATCTCGCCCGCCGCACGGAAGCGCAGGCCGCGAGCCTGGAGCAGACGGCCGCGAGCCTCGCCCACATCGCGGCCAAGGCGGGCCAGAACACGGACAGCGCCGAGCGCGCCGACACCCTGGTCGGCGAAGCCTCCCAGGTGGCGGGCCGCGGCGGCGCGGCCGTGCTGGAAGTCGGCACGACGATGGGCCAGATCAGCGGCTCGGCCACGCGCATCGTCGACATCATCGGCCTGATCGACGGCATCGCGTTCCAGACCAACATCCTGGCGCTGAATGCCGCCGTGGAAGCGGCGCGCGCGGGCGAGCAGGGGCGCGGGTTCGCCGTCGTGGCGGGCGAAGTCCGCAGCCTGGCCCAGCGCTCGGCGGGCGCGGCCAGGGAAATCAAGGCGCTGATCGAGGATTCCGTGCACCAGGTCGGGCAGGGCAACGAGCTCGTCGACGCGGCGGGCCAGACGATGCGCCAGGTCGTGGGCGCCGTGCAGGACGCGGCCGCCATCATGGGCGACATCACGGCGGCGTCGCGCGCGCAGAACGAGGGCATCGCCGAAGTGAATGCGGCGATGGTCGAACTCGACGGCATCACGCGCGAGAACGCGGCCCTCGTGGAAGAGTCGGCCATGGCCTCCGCCAGCGTGGCGGACCAGGTGGGCCATCTGGGGCAGGTGTTGTCGGTTTTTAAACTTGGGCGCTAACACACCGGCTTCGGCGATTTTTGATGCAAGTCAAGGATTTTGCGGCCCCGCCTCAATAGACTCATCTTGACTATTCACGCCGCAGGCCCAGGAGTTTCCCAGATGTTCGACGCAGTCCCCGCAACCAGCGCCACCCGGGTGCATCCCGCGCTCCAGCCCGTCGTCGAGTTCGACGCGGACCTGATCGCCCGGCTGAGCCGCAACGGCCCCCGCTACACGTCGTATCCGACGGCGGACCGCTTCACGGAATCGTTCGGCTACCGCGATTTCCTGCACGCCGTGGCGGACCTGCGCACGCGCGGCGGCGGCAAGCCGCTGTCGCTGTACCTGCACATCCCGTTCTGCGACACCGTCTGCTATTACTGCGCCTGCAACAAGATCGTCACGAAGAACCGCGAGAAGGCGGCGACCTACCTCGCTTACCTGAAACGCGAAGTCGAGATGCAGGGCCGCCTGTTCGCCGGCATGAACGAAGTCGAGCAGCTGCACTTCGGCGGCGGCACGCCGACTTACCTGTCGGACGCGCAGATGGAAGACCTGATGGCGCACCTGCGCCGCTGCTTCCGCTTCGCGCCGGATGCCGCCGGCGAATACTCGATCGAGATCGACCCGCGCACCGTATCGGCCGAGCGCGTGCACGGCCTGCGGCGCCAGGGTTTCAACCGCATCAGCCTCGGTGTGCAGGACTTCGATCCGGACGTGCAGCGCGCCGTCAACCGCATCCAGCCCGAGGCCGAAACGCGCGCCATCATCGCGGCCGCGCGCGATGCGGACTTCCGCTCCGTCAGCATCGACCTGATCTACGGCCTGCCGAAGCAGACGCCGGCCACGATGCGCACGACGCTCGACAAGGTGATCGATGCGGCGCCGGACCGCATCGCGATGTACCACTACGCACACCTGCCGCATCTGTTCAAGCCGCAGCGCCGCATCGACGAGGCGGACATGCCCGACAGCGACACGAAGCTGCGCATGCTCCAGCTGTGCATCGAGCGCCTGACGGCCGCGGGGTACGTGTATATCGGCATGGACCATTTCGCCCGGCCGGACGACGACCTCGCCATCGCGCAGCAGCAGGGCCGCTTGCACCGCAACTTCCAGGGTTATTCGACGCATGCCGACGCGGACCTCGTCGCATGCGGCGTGTCCGCCATCGGCGCGGTCGGGGCCACGTACAGCCAGAACGTCAAGACGCTGGACGCCTATTACGATGCGCTCGACCGCAACGAGCTGCCGGTGGCGCGCGGCGCCCGGCTGTCGATGGACGATGCGCTGCGCCGCACGATCATCCAGAAGCTGATGTGCCAGTTCGAGCTGTCCATCAGCGCCATCGAGCTCGCGTTCCCGATCGCGTTCCACGCCTATTTCGCGCGCGAGATGGCGCAGCTGGCCGGGCTGGAACGGGATGGTCTCGTCGAACTCGCGCCGGACTGGATCAGCGTCACGTTGAAAGGGCGCCTCCTGATCCGCAACGTGTGCATGGTGTTCGACCGCTACCTCGCCACGCGCGGCCCGGCCACGCATTCCAGGACCGTGTAACGCCATGAACGTCGCGCTGATTCCGGTATTCGTCGTGGGCCTGCTGGGCAGCGTCCACTGCGCGGGCATGTGCGGCGGGATCGTGGGTGCGCTGTCGGTGGCGCCTTCCGTGGGGCGGGTCATTCCTGTGCGGGCAGCGACCAGGCGGGCGCCCGTCGCCAACGTCTTTGCCTATAACGCGGGACGCATCGGCAGCTACATGGTCGCAGGCGGGCTGGCCGGCGGCCTCGCTCAGGGCGCGCAGGCGTTCGCGAAACTGCCCGCGCTGCAGGCGGGCGCGTACTGGCTCGCGAACCTGATGCTGGCCGCGCTGGGGCTGTACCTGATGGATGCGTGGCGCGGCCTGGCGCGGCTGGAGCAGGGCGGCCGCTTCGTGTGGCGCGGCGTGCAGCCGCTCCTGAAGAAAGTCGGCCCGCTGGACCGGCCCGCGCGCATGTTCGTGGCGGGCGGCCTGTGGGGCTGGCTGCCGTGCGGGATGGTCTACAGCGTCCTCGTCACCGCGATGCTGAGCGGTTCCGCCCTCCACGGCGCGCTCGTGATGCTGGCCTTCGGCCTCGGCACCCTGCCGATGCTGCTGGGCCTGGGCCTGATGGGCGCGCGCCTGCGCGGCTGGCTCGCGAGCCCGCGCGTGCGGCTCGCGTGCGGCATCCTCGTGCTGGGCTTCGGCCTGCTGGGCCTCGCGCGCGCTGCGGGGGGCCTGCCGCATGGCTGGGTCCAGGACATCTGCGTCGCACCCGGAGCCGGCGCATGAGCGCGGCCGTCCTCGACACGGCCGCGTGCTGGCACTGCGGCCAGCCGGCACCGGCCGCGAGTCCATGGTCGGCCGTCGTCGACGGCGCGAACCGCACCATGTGCTGTCCCGGTTGCGCCGCCGCCGCGCAGGCCATCGCGGACGCCGGCCTCGCCGACTATTACGACAACCGCACCGAATTCGCCGCGCGCATCGGGGACGACGCCGACCTGGCCGCCCTGCGCGCGTACGACGACGCGGTCGATGCCGACGATGTCGTCTTCACCATCGAAGGCATCCGCTGCGCCGCGTGCGTGTGGCTGATCGAACGCCGCCTGAACGCGCTGCCCGGCGTGACGCATGCGCTGCTGAACGTGGCGACGGAGCGCCTGCGCGTACGCCGCGACCCGGCCGTGGCGAAGGCCAGCGACATCATCGCGGCACTGCGCGCGATCGGCTACACGGCGTATCCGCTGGATGCGGAGCGCCAGGCGGCCCACCTCGAACGGGAGCGCAAGACCCTGTTCCGCCGCCTGTTCGTCGCGGGCATGTCGATGATGCAGGTGATGATGTACGCCGTCCCCGTGTACCTGGCGACGGACGGCACGATGGATGCCGACATGCGCGCGTTGATGCACTGGGCCGCGCTGCTGCTGACCGTGCCGGCCGTCGCGTACTCGTCGTGGCCGTTCCTCCGTGGCGCGTGGATGGACTTGCGGCGCGGCGTGGCCGGCATGGACGTGCCGGTGGCGCTCGGCATCCTCGCCGCATCCGCCGCCAGCGTCGTCGCGGTCGTGCGCGGCCACGGCGACGTGTACTTCGATTCGATCACGATGTTCGTGTTCCTGCTGCTGGGCAGCCGCTACCTGGAGCTGGACGCGCGCCGGCGCGCCGCGCGCGCCTTGGAGGGCCTGCAGCGCGCGGCACCCGCGATGGCGCAGCGCTTCGTCGACTTTCCGGGCGCGCGCGCGACCGACACCGTCCCCGCCGGCGCGCTCGTGCCGGGCGACGTCGTGCTCGTGCCGCCGGGCCAGGCCGTCCCGGCCGACGGCGTCATCGTGGAAGGCGACACGGAAGTCGACGTCGCGCTGCTGACGGGCGAGAGCCGCACGCGCGCGCTGGGGCCGGGCGCGCAACTGCCCGGCGGCGCGGTCAACGTCGCGCAGGCGATCGTCGTGCGCGTGACGAGCAGTGCGCGCGACAGCACCTTGGCGTTGCTGGTGCGCCTCGTCGAACGCGCGGGCCAGGACAAGCCCGCGCTGGCGCTGTGGGCCGACCGCGTGGGCGCGTGGTTCGTGCTGGCGCTGCTCGTGCTGACCGTCGTCGTGTGCGCGGGCTGGTATCTCGTCGATCCGGCGCGCGCGTGGCCGGCGGCGATCGCGGTGCTCGTCGTGTCGTGCCCGTGCGCGCTGTCGCTGGCCACGCCGACGGCGCTCGCCGCCGCCACCGACCGCCTGCTGCGGCGCGGCGCGCTGGCCGTCAAGCCGCATGTGCTGGAAACGCTGGGCCGTGCGACGCACGTCGTGTTCGACAAGACGGGCACGCTGACCTACGGCCACCCCGTGCTGCGCCAGACCGTGACGTTCGGCGGCGCGAGCCGGCGCATGGCGCTGCAGCTGGCCGCCGCGCTGGAAACGGGCAGCGCGCATCCGCTGGCGCAGGCGATCCGCGACGCGGCCGGGCCGGCCGCGCTGGTCGCGAACATGGTCAACCAGGTCGTCGGCAAAGGCATCGAGGGCGAGATCGGCGGCCGCCGTTACCGTCTCGGCAACGCCGCGTTCGTGGCCGGCATCGCGTGCGGCCAGATCCCGGGCGGCCAGCCGGGCGGCGTGACGGCCGTGTGGCTGGGCACCACGTCCGGCTGGGTCGCGCGCTTCGACCTCGTCGACGACATCCGGCCGGAGGCGCGCGACGTCGTGGCCGGCCTGCGCGCGGCCGGCAAGACGGTCGTGCTGCTGTCCGGCGACGACGACGAGGCCGCGCAGGACGTCGCCATGCAGCTCGGCATCGCGCACGCGCTGGGCCACCAGCTGCCCGAAGATAAACTGACCGTCGTGCGCGGCCTGCAGCGCGAGGGCGCCGTCGTGGCGATGGTCGGCGACGGCATCAACGACGCGGCCGTGCTGTCGGGCGCCGACGTGAGTTTCGCGATGGGGCAGGGCGCGCAGCTGGCGCAGCTGCATGCCGACTGCGTGCTGCTGGGCGAGGGCCTGCGCCCGCTGGAGGCCGCGCTGGACACGGCGGCGGCCACGCTGCGCGTGATCCGCCAGAACCTCGGATGGGCGATGCTGTACAACGTGGCGGCGATTCCGGCGGCGGCGAGCGGCCTGCTGAATCCGTGGCTGTCGGGCGTGGGGATGGCCGCAAGTTCGGCGCTCGTGGTGCTCAACGCGGCGCGCCTGAGGAGGGCATGACGATGGAAGCCTTGTATTTGCTGGTGCCGCTCAGTGTGATGCTCGTCGCGTTCGCGGTGTGGATCTTCTTCGGGGCGGCGGACAGCGGGCAGTTCGACGATCTGGAGGGACCGGCGTTGCGGATTCTCAGCGACGACGATTGACGGACTCCGTCGTTCCCGCGCAGGCGGGAACCCAATTTGCATGCGTATCGACAATGCGTACAACTTGGATCCCCGCCTGCGCGGGGATGACGGTGATCCGCGCAAGTGCAGGTATTACATGCTCGGCCCGCGTCCCGTCCGCTGTTCCTTCTCGATCCGCTCCTGGCAAGCGATACACGTCCGGACCGTCGGCGTCGCCAGCAACCGCGCTTCCGGAATGTCGCGCCCGCAGGATTCGCAGATGCCGATCGCGCCCGCTTCCAGGCGCCCGATCGCGGCGTCGATCTCGTGCAGCAGATTCGCTTCGTGCTCGGCCAGGTGTTCCTCGTTATGGCTGAGCATCTCGCCGGCCGGCGCGTCGTCGTTCTGGCCCATGTGGGCGTTCGGCGAGATCGCCGGGCGGTCGTCCGTATCGCCATCCGTGCGGGCACGCACGGTGGCCAGCGCGTCCTCGCGCGCCTTGTGCAGGCGCTGGCCGAGTTGCTCGTGGAGTTCAGGTGAAATTGGCGGCATGGTCATCGTCCTCTTCGTTGTCAAAAGCTTCGGGTCAGTGTGGCGGACCATCGAGCGTCATGTTTGACGCACCTCATATCGTCCATTTAAAACGCCAGTCTGCTTTCAGCAACATCGAGGAAGAAGCCGGCTCCTTCCCTGGACCCAATCTGGAATTTTTGATTCACATCAAGGATTTGGAGCCCCCAGGAAACCTACCCTGACGGTGTCGTCTTTCTTATTCTTCAGGGAGTGCACCTTGGACAGCAGTCTAAACTATAACTACAAGATCGTGCGCCAGTTTGCCGTCGCAACTGTCGTCTGGGGCGTGATCGGCATGCTCGCGGGCGTGTGGATTGCCGCGCAGCTCGCCTGGCCGGCATTGAACTTCGATATCCCGTGGCTCACGTACGGCCGCCTGCGGCCGCTGCACACGAACGCGGTGATCTTCGCGTTCGGCATCTGCGGCCTGTTCGCCACCTCCTACTATGTCGTGCAGCGCACGTGCCAGGTGCGGCTGTTCTCCGACCGGCTGGCCGCCTTCACGTTCTGGGGCTGGCAGGCCGTGCTCGTGTCGGCCGCCATCACCTTGCCGCTGGGCTTCACGCGCGGCAAGGAATACGCCGAGCTGGAATGGCCGATCGCCATCCTGATCGCCATCGTGTGGGTCGCATACGCCGTCGTCTTCTTCGGCACCATCGTCAAGCGCCGCGTGCAGCACATCTACGTCGCCAACTGGTTCTTCGGCGGGTACATCCTCGCCGTCGCCATCCTCCACATCGTCAACGGCATGTCGATGCCGGTGACCCTGTTCAAGTCGTACTCGATGTACGCCGGCGTGCAGGACGCGATGATCCAGTGGTGGTACGGCCATAACGCCGTCGGCTTCATCCTCACGGCCGGCTACCTGGGCATGGTCTACTACTTCATTCCGAAACAGGCCGAGCGTCCGGTGTACTCGTACCGTTTGTCGATCGTGCACTTCTGGGCCCTGATCTTCACCTATATGTGGGCCGGTCCGCACCACCTGCACTACACGGCGCTGCCCGACTGGACGCAGTCGATCGGCATGGTGTTCTCGCTGATCCTGCTGGCACCGTCGTGGGGCGGCATGATCAACGGGATCATGACCCTGTCCGGTGCGTGGCACAAGCTGCGCTCGGATCCGCTGCTGAAATTCATGATCGTGTCGCTGTCGTTCTACGGCATGGCCACGTTCGAGGGCCCGATGATGTCGATCAAAACGATCAACTCGCTGTCGCACTACACGGACTGGGGCATCGCCCACGTGCACGGCGGCGCGCTGGGCTGGGTCGGTTTCATCACGATGGGTTCCCTGTACTACCTGATCCCGCGCCTCGCCGGCAAGAAGCAGATGGCCAGCATGGCGCTCGTCGAGACGCACTTCTGGCTCGGCACCATCGGCATCGTGCTGTACATCGCCGCGATGTGGATCGCCGGCGTGATGCAGGGCCTGATGTGGCGCGCCGTGAACCCGGACGGCACGCTGACCTACACCTTCGTCGAAGGCGTCAAGGCGACGTATCCGTACTACGTGATCCGCTTCGGCGGCGGCCTGATGTACCTGACCGGGATGTGCCTGATGGCGTACAACACGTGGCTGACGATGCGCGGCACGCAGTCCGTCGACGCCCGCATCCCCGCACTGCCTTCGCATGGCAGGACGCATGCGGTCCCGGAACACGCCTAACAGAACACGCAGGAGCATAACCATGAAATTCACCCATGAGTGGATCGAGAAGAACCCCTGGCTGCTGATCGGCCTCGTGCTGGTCGTGGTCTCGTTCGGCGGCCTCGTCGAGATCGTGCCGCTGTTCTTCCAGCATTCGACCACCGAACCCGTCGCCGGCCTGAAGCCGTATTCGCCGCTGCGCCTGGCCGGCCGCGACGTCTACATCCGCGAAGGCTGCTACAACTGCCACTCGCAGATGATCCGCCCGTTCCGCGCCGAGACCGAGCGCTACGGCCATTACTCGGTCGCGGGCGAATTCGTCTACGACCACCCGTTCCAGTGGGGCTCCAAGCGCACCGGCCCGGACCTGGCGCGCGTCGGCGGCCGCTACTCGGACGAGTGGCACCGCACCCACCTCGACAACCCGCGCGACGTCGTGCCGGAATCGAACATGCCCGGCTATCCGTGGCTGGCCACGGCCAAGCTGGACCCGCAGTCGATCGTGCCGAAGATGCGCGCGATGCAGCGCCTGAACGTCCCGTACACGGAACAGGACATCAAGGACGCGCCGGCGCAGCTGGCGGATAAAACGGAGCAGGACGCGCTGGTCGCCTACCTGCAGGGTCTCGGCACCCAGATCAAGAATCGGAACTAGGAACCGACATGGCCATCCAACATATTTTCGACGACGCGAGCCGCGTGATGACGGTCGTGAGTTTCACCACCTTCCTGGGCATTCTTGCGTGGACCTTCCTGTTGCGCAGGGAGCGCGACTTCGCCGCGACGGCCGCGCTGCCCTTTGCCGATGATGACGAGGTGGAGGACGACTATGTCTGACTTCACGAGCGGTTTCTGGAACTGGTACATCGTCCTGATCACGGTGCTGGGCATCGCCGGTTGCGCGATCCTGCTGTGGTCGCAGTCGCGCCACAAGGTGCGCCTGGACGAACACGGCCAGCCCGAGAAGACGACGGGCCACGTGTGGGACGAGGACCTGACGGAACTGAACACGCCGATGCCGCGCTGGTGGATGTTCATGTTCTACCTGACGATCCTGTTCGGCATCGGCTACCTGGTCCTGTATCCGGGCCTCGGCAGCTATGCGGGCCGCCTCGGCTGGCAATCGGCCGGCGCGTACAAGCGGGAACTGGCGAAGGCCGATGCCGACTACGGCCCCCTGTTCGCGCAATACCTGAAGCGCGACCTCAAGGACGTGGCGAGCGACCCGCAGGCCCGCGCCATCGGCGAGCGCCTGTTCCTCACGTATTGCGCGCAGTGCCACGGCTCGGATGCCCGCGGCAACAAGGGCTATCCGAACCTGACGGACACCGATTGGCTGTACGGCGGCGAGCCGTCCGTGATCAAGGAAACGATCATGAAGGGCCGCAACGGCCAGATGCCGCCGATGGGCGCGGCGCTCGGTTCCGACACGGACGTGGAGAACGTCGCGCACTACGTGATGAGTCTCTCCGGCGCGCCGGCCGACCCGATCAAGGTCGCCTTCGGCAAGCCGAAATTCGCCGCCTGCGCCGCGTGCCACGGCCCCGAGGCGCACGGTAATCCGATGCTGGGCGCGCCGAACCTGACGGACAAGGTATGGCTGTACGGCGGCAGCGCGGAGACGATCATGGAGACGATCCGCAAGGGCCGCAACAACACGATGCCCGCGTGGGGCGAATTCCTCGGCGAAGGCAAGGCGCACGTGCTGGCCGCCTACGTGTGGTCGCTGTCCAACGCGCCGGGCACGCCCCACGAGGTGGCGGCAAAATGAACGCGCGCGCACCCAAGGAGGCGGTCATCAAGATGTACGCCAAGCGCGAGGACATCCATCCGCGCGAGGTGAAGGGGCCGTTCGCCACCCTGCGCTGGGCCTGCGTCTGGCTCACGCAGGCGCTGTTCTACGGCCTGCCGTGGCTGTCCATGCACGGCCGCCAGGCCGTGCTGTTCGACCTGGGCGCGCGCAAGTTCCACCTGTTCGGCCTCGTGCTGTGGCCGCAGGACTTCATCTATCTCGCGGGCCTGCTGATCATCTGCGCCTACGGGCTGTTCCTCGTGACCGCCGTGGCGGGGCGCGTGTGGTGCGGCTATGCGTGCCCGCAGACGGTCTACACGGAGATCTTTCTGTGGATCGAGCGCCGCATCGAAGGCGACCGCAGCGCACGCATCCGCCTCGACCGCCAGCCATGGACGCTCGAAAAGCTGGGCAAGCGTGGCGCCAAGCACCTCGCCTGGGGCACGGTCGCGCTGTGGACGGGCTTTACCTTCGTCGGCTATTTCACGCCGATCCGTGCGCTGGGCGACGCCGTCGCGCACCTGGGTCTCGGCCCTTGGGAAGCGTTCTGGATCCTGTTCTACGGCTTCGCCACGTACGGCAACGCGGGCTGGATGCGCGAGCAGGTGTGCAAGTACATGTGCCCGTACGCCCGCTTCCAGAGCGCCATGTTCGACCGCGACACGCTGATCGTCAGCTACGACGCGGCGCGCGGCGAACCGCGTGGCATGGCGCGCAATACCGCGAAGGGAGATTGCATCGACTGCAGCCTGTGCGTGCAGGTCTGCCCCGTCGGCATCGACATCCGCGACGGCCTGCAGTACGAATGCATCGGCTGCGCCGCCTGCATCGACGCCTGCTCCGGCGTGATGGACAAGGTGGGCCGGCCCCGTGGCCTGATCCGGTATTCGACCGAGAACGCACTCGCCGGCGGCTGGAACGCGAAGCAGATTCGCGCCCGCCTGCTGCGCCCGCGCACGCTTGGCTACGGCCTCGTGTTCGTCCTGATGGCGGCGGGCCTGGGCAGCGCGCTGGCGCTGCGCACGCCGCTGAAGCTGGACGTGATCCGCGACCGCGGCTCGATGGGCCGCGAAGTCGAAGACGGCAAGATCGAGAACGTGTACCGCCTGCAGCTGATGAACACGGGCGAACGTCCGCACCGGTTCCACATCGGCGTCTCCGGCATCCCGTCTGCCGCCATCGCGGACGAAGACCTCGTCGAACTGGACGGGGCCTCCGCGCGCGCGGTACCCGTGCGCGTGCGCGTCGACCACGGCGCCGCACGCACGGGATCGAATGCGCTGACGTTCACCGTGACGGCGCAGGACGATCCCGCACTGCGCGTGACCGAGAAGGCCGTCTTCATCGTGCCGCGCTGAACTGATAAGGATAGAACATGCACGCGACTCCGACTCCCTGGTACACCCACCGCTGGCCGTGGCTCCTGATGCTCGGACCGGCGACCGTGCTGGCCGGCGGCGGCTACGTGGCCTGGCTCGCCGCCGGCCACCCGGACGCCCTCGTCGTCGACGATTACTACAAGCAGGGCAAGGCCATCAACCAGGACCTGCGCCGCGACCGCGCGGCCACGGCACTGGGCCTGTCGCTGCGGGCGGAATACGATCCGCGCGCGGGCACGCTGGCTGGCCGCCTGGCGGGACAAGCGGCGCCGTTCACCCTCTACCTCGCGCATCCGACCCTGCCGCGGCGCGACCTGCGCGTGTTCGTGAAGCCCGCGCCGGACGGCTCGTTCAGCGTCGCGCTGCCGGACCTGGAGCGGACGCACTGGCAGGTCGTCGTGGAAGGGGCGTTGCGCGACTGGCGATTGGCGAAGGGGTGGGATGGCGCGCGGGCGCTGGAGATCGTGGCGGACGCCGATTAGCCGTCGTTCCCGCGAAGGCGGGAACCCAGGTTTCCTTGAGCAGTCGATACGCGAGCAAAATCAGGCCCCTGCCTTCGCAGGGGCGACGATTTGGTACTCATCCATGGTAGATTCTTCCTCGCCCAGCCTACCCGGCGGGAACAAGAACCCACTACCACTGGAAGAGAGAGATGCCACAACCCCGTCTTCACGCGCGCGCCCGAACGGCCGCCGCCATCGCCACCCTGTTCGTTCCCCTCGTCCTCGGCACCGCCGCGCCCAACATCGCGGCGGCCGCGCAAACCGCGCAGGCGGTCAAACCCGACGCCGCCTTCGACACCTGGTCCGACCGTTTCGCCGCCGACTGGGTCCGCGCCAATCCGCAGCTCGCCACGTCGACGCAATACTTCGACGGCGCCGAACAGGATGCGCTCGACCGCCAGCTCACGCCGTTGACGCAGGCGCACCGCAAGAAGATGATCGCGCTGGCGCAGGCCGGCGTGGCGCGCCTCGACAAATTCCTCGCCGGACCGCTGGGCGAAGAGCAGCGCACGTCGGCGTCCGTGATGCGCTGGAGCCTGGCCAACACGGTCGCCAGCGCGCCATACGAGGATTACCAGTTCGTCTTCAACCAGTTCGGCGGCACGCAGGTCGGCCTCGTCAACTTCATGACGACGACGCATCCGCTGCGCCGCGCGTCCGACGTCGCCAGCTACCTGGCGCGCCTGGACCAGGTGGCCACGCGCATGGACGAGGCCCTCGCGCGCGCCCGCGCCGCCACGGCGCGCGGCCTGGTCCCGCCGCGCTTCATCCTCGAGCGCGCGCAATACCAGGTCGACCTGTTCCTGAAGCCGGCGGCCGAGCAGAACGTCCTCGTGACCACGTTCGCCCAGCGCACCGAAAAGCTCGCGGACCTCAAGCCGGATGCGCGCGCCAACGCCATCGCCGCCGCCACCCGCATCGTCGAGACGAAGATCCGCCCCGCGTACCTGCGCGTGCAGGCCTACATGGCCGAGCTGCATCCGCAGACGAACGACACGGCCGGCATCGCGCGCCTGGCGAACGGCGCGGCCGCCTACCAGCAGGCGCTGAAGACCTACACGAGCACGAATCTGACGGCGCAAGAGATCCACGCGATCGGCCTGCGCGAAGTGGCGCGCATCGAGGCCGAGATGGACAAGCACCTGCGCGCCCTCGGCTACGCGGAAGGCGGCATCGAAGAGCGCATGAAGCAGCTGGATGCGACGTTCCAGCCCAAGACCGCGGGGTCGGGTAACCCTGATCCACGCCCCGAACTGCTGCAGCGCTATGCAAGCATCGTCCAGGACGCATCGAAACGCAGCGACGCGCTGTTCAACCTGAAGCCGCGCGCGCCGGTCGACGTGCGCCGCGAGCCGCCGTTGACGGAGCCGTCGGCCGCGGCGCATTATTCGCTGCCCGCGCCGGACGGCAGCCGCCCCGGCATCTTCTGGGTGCCGATGCGCGGGCCCACGTTCGACGTGATCCGCATGCGCAGCCTGTCCTACCACGAGGCCGTCCCGGGCCACCACTTCCAGCTCGCGATCCAGCAGGAGCGCACGGACCTGCCCAAGTTCCGCGCCCAGCGCATCTTCGGCGGCGGCAGCGCGCACAGCGAAGGCTGGGCGCTGTATGCGGAGCGGCTCGCGGTGGAGCAGGGCTGGTACGAGGGCGACGTCGCGGGCCTGCTGGGCGCCCTCGGCTCGGAACTGTTCCGCGCGCGCCGGCTCGTCGTCGACACGGGCCTGCACACGAAGGGCTGGACGCGCGAGCAGGCCATCGCCTACGGCATCGGCGCGCAGGAAGTGGAGCGCTACGTCGCGTGGCCGGGCCAGGCGTGCGCGTACATGATCGGCATGCTGCGCATCGTCGACCTGCGCGAGCACGCGAAGCAGGAACTGGGCGCGAAGTTTTCGCTACCCGCGTTCCACGACGTCGTGCTGCGCAACGGCTCCGTGCCGCTAAACGTGCTGGGCGAGATCGTCGAGCGCTGGATCGCGGCGCAAAAGCACGCTTGATCAGAAGTTGTGGCGCATGCCGAACACGTACGCCTTGAGCGTCGCGCCCGGCGTGGCACCCAGGCCGTTGATCGCGAAGTCGTAGACGCCGTTCGCGCGGTTGTCCAGGCGCGTCGTGTACGCGTACAGGCTGCTGCGCTTGCTGAGCGTGTAGTCGTAGCCGAGCGTCGCATGCGTGGCGCCCGTGCCCGCGCCGGCGCGCACGAAGCCGATGCGCGTGCCGGCCGGGCCGCTCGCGTCACCGGCGCGCGCGATGCCGATGCGGATGCCGTGCGGTCCCATCTGATGCGACACCGACAGGTACACGGCGTTGCGCGCCAGCGCGCCGGCGCCCGTCCCGTACTTCAGCCGTTCGGCCACGACCGCGATGCGCGTCTGCGGGAACTGGTAGGCGAGGGCGGCTTTCGCGCCCGTGTCGTCAAGGCCCGGCCCCTGGTACGCGTGGTGGCGTTCGCCCGCCAGCACCGCATACCACGGGCCCCGTTCGTAGATCGCGGCGGCCGACGTCAGCGACGGCTTCGCGCCGCTTGCCGGCTTTTCCTCGTTCAGGCCGTGCGTCACCCGCAGCGACAGGCCATGCCAGGATGGGCTCCAGTAATGTATCGAATTGGACTGGCGCCGGTCGAACGACGACTTGTCGCTGACGTTGTCCGCATCGCCCGCGGCGCCGTTGCCCATGATGCTCATGTAGCCCGCCGTCGTCGGATAGAACGGGTCGAGGCCGGACGTGGCGCCGTTGTACGCCGTCGTCCAGTGGCCCGCGAACAGCGTGCCCCACGTGCCGGCGAGGCCCACGCGGGTGTCGCGTGCGGCGAGGGCGCCGGCGCCCGTGTCGGGCGACAGCGTGCCTTCGATCTGGAAGATGGCTTTCAGGCCGCCGCCCAGGTCTTCGCCGCCGCGGAAGCCCAGCACGGAGCGGTTGTTCACGAGGCGCGCGAGGCCGGGGCCGGATGACGATTCCGCGTGTTCGAGGGCGACGTTGAGGCGGCCGTAGATCTGCACGGCGCCGTCTTGCGCGTGGACGGTGCCCGCGGCCAGCAGGAGGGCGGCGGGGATGAACTTGATATGCATGGGGGATCTCCTTTGCCCGCATTGTCGATGCGGACGGGGAGAGCGGAAACTACCGAAAGGTCAGGCCATCGGACTGCACTGCTCCGTCCCGGCCGCCATCGCCTTCAGGCGCGCCGGTTCGAGCAGCACCACCTCGCGCTTGTCGACCTGCACGAGTCCCAGCTTTTTGAAGCGGGACAGCAGGCGGCTGATGCTCTCGATCGTCAGGCCCAGGTAGTTGCCGATGTCCTCGCGCGACATGCGCAGCTGGAAGCGCGTGGACGAATAGCCGCGCGCCGCGTAGCGGGCCGAGAGGTTGATGAGGAAGACGGCGAAGCGCTGCTCGGCGCGCATGTTCCCCAGCAGGAGCATGACGTTCTGTTCGCGCGTGATCTCCTGGCTCATGATGCGGTGGAAGTGGCGCAACAGCGTCGGCACCTGGCCGAACAGGTCCTGCAGGTTCCCGAACGGGATCTCGCACACTTCGCTGTCTTCCAGTGCGACGGCGTCGCAGTGGTGGCGGTCGGCGCTGATGGCGTCCATGCCGAGCAGCTCGCCGGCCATCTGGAAGCCCGTGATCTGCGCTTCGCCCGAAGCATTGATCTGGTACGTCTTGAAGTGGCCGAAGCGCACGGCGTACAGGTTGCGGAACGGGGAGCCCATCTTGTACAGGGGCTCGTCGCGCTCCAGGCGGCGGCGCTTGCCGATGATCTGGTCCAGGCGGTCGATGTCCGCGTCTTCCAGGCCCATCGGCAGGCACAGCTGGTGCATGCTGCAGGCCGCGCAACTGGACTTGAGTGCGGTGACGTTGACGAGGGGTGCGGATGTGGTATCAGCGGCAATCATGGCAAGTACCTTCGGGTGATGTCTCGATTATAGACGTGAAGCCCTACTGCAACGAGGGAATTTGTCCCGACGTTGGTTGCGTTGCCAACGAAGTGTCGCGTGGACGTCAAGCGTGCGCGCCTTCGCGTTGTCAAGGATTACACTTCCCATGAATATTTGCCAACGGGAGAACCATGTCCGTCGAACAGCGTTCAGCTTCATCCAATTTGCATGACGGCGTTGAGAGTGCTGTCGCGCCGCCGCTGGCCGACGAGGACCAGGCCCGCGCCGATTTCTACGCGCTGTTCGCACGCCTGCTGCTGGCCCCGCCCGACGCCGCGCTGCTCGCGGCGCTGGCCGCCGCGGATCCGATCGGCGCCGCCGGCGAATTCGCGCTCGAGGACGCCTGGCTGAAGCTGACCCAGGCCGCCAGCGTCGTCGATGCGGCCGCCGCGGCGGATGAATTCTCGGCCATGTTCATCAGCACCGGCACGCCGCCGCTGAATCCTTACGGTTCCTTCTACATCACGGGCCACCTGAACGATGCGCCGCTGGCCGACCTGCGCCACGACCTCGCGCGCCTGCGTCTCGCGCGGGCGCCAGGCGTGGGCGAGTTCGAGGATCACCTCGGCACGTTGTGCGAGACGATGCGCGTATTGATCCAGGGCGGCCCCGGCATGCCGGCGCGCGGCCTCGCCGTGCAAAAAGCCTTTTTCGAAACGCATGTCCGGCCCTGGTACGCGGCCTGCCTGGCCGACATCGCGGGGAGTGCCGACGCGAATTTCTACCGGATCGTCGCAGGCGTCGTCGACGCCTTCCTGTCGATCGAAGCGCAGGCGTTCGCCGTGCTCGATAGCGCCGACCCGATTGCCGCATGAGGACCATCATGAACGATGACAAGCAACCCGATCCGACCCGCCGCAGCCTGTTGAAGGCCGCGCCGCTGGGTGCGCTGGCCGTCGCCGCGGCCGCGCGTGCGCGTGCGCCGGAAGCGCAGCCCGAACCCGCGGCGCCGGCGGAACCGCAGAAGGCGCGGGGCTATCACGAGACGGAACACATCCGGCGTTACTACCGCACTGCGGCTTACTGGTAGAAGGAGACCATCGCCATGACCCTGGTGAAGACATCACGCGACAGCGGATTGAAACGGCGCCGCTTCCTCGTCGGCGCGGGCGTGACGGCCGGCGCGGGCGCCCTCGCGCGCCACCTGCCGCTGAACGTGATCCAGCCCGCGACCGCGGCGGATCCCGTGCCCGCCAGGCCGACCACGGAGGTCAAGCACACCGTGTGCAGCCACTGCTCGGTGGGCTGCTCGGTGGAGGCGGTCGTCAGCAACGGCGTGTGGATCCGCCAGGAGGCCGCGTTCGACTCGCCGATCAATATGGGGGCCCACTGCGCGAAAGGCGCGTCGGTGCGCGAGCACGGTTTCGGCGAACACCGCCTGCGCTATCCGATGAAGCTCGTGAACGGCAAGTACGAGCGCATCACGTGGGACCAGGCCGTGGGCGAGATCGGCGACCGGCTCCTGAAACTGCGCGAGCAGTCCGGGCCGGATGCGCTGATGGTGATCGGCAGCTCGAAGCACAGCAACGAGCAGTCCTACCTGCTGCGCAAATGGGTCTCGATGTGGGGTTCCAATAACTGCGACCACCAGGCCCGCATCTGCCACTCGACGACGGTGGCGGGCGTCGCCCAGACCTACGGGTATGGCGCGATGACGAACTCGTTCAACGATCTCCACTACAGCAAGGCCGTGCTGTTCATCGGCTCGAACCCGGCCGAGGCGCATCCGATCTCGATGCTGCACTTCCTGCATGCGAAGGAACTGGGCGCGAAGATGATCGTCGTCGACCCGCGCTTCACCCGCACGGCGCGCTTCGCCCACCACTACGTGCGCATCCGTCCCGGCACGGACATCGCGTTCGTGTGGGGCATGCTGTGGCACATCTTCAACAACGGCTGGGAAGACAAGGAGTACATCGCCGCGCGCACGTACGGCATGGACGACGTGCGCAAGGAAGTCGCGAAGTGGACGCCCGATAAAGTCAGCGACGTGACGGGCGTGCCGGAGGCGTCGGTGCGCATGGCGGCCGAGATGCTGGCGACGAACAAGCCGTCGTCCGTCGTCTGGTGCATGGGCATCACGCAGCACCACGTGGGCACGGCGAACGTGCGCGCGCTGTCGATCCTGCAGCTCGCGCTCGGGAACATCGGCGTGCGGGGCGGCGGCGCCAACATCTACCGCGGCCACGACAACGTGCAGGGCGCGACGGACGTCGGTCCGAACGGCGAGTCGCTGCCCGGCTATTACGGCATCGCGGAAGGCGCGTGGAAGCACTTCGCCACCGTGTGGGGCGTCGATTACGACTGGGTCAAGTCGCGCTTCGGTTCGAAGGAGCTGATGGAAAAACCGGGCATCACGGTGTCGCGCTGGTTCGACGCGGTCCTGGAAGACAACCAGTACGTCGACCAGCCGACGAACCTCCGCGCCGTGTTCTACTGGGGCCACGCGCCGAACAGCCAGACGCGCCTGCCGGACATGAAGGCGGCGATGCAGAAGCTGGACTTCATGGTCGTCATCGATCCTTATCCCAGCATGACGGCGGCGATGCACGGCAGGAGCGACGGCGTCTATTTGCTGCCGGCCGCGTCGCAGTTCGAGACACAGGGCTCCGTCACGGCGTCGAACCGGTCGATCCAGTGGCGCGAGCGCGTGATCCAGCCGCTGTTCGAATGCAAGACGGACCACGAGATCATGTACCTGTTCGCGAAGAAGCTCGGCTTCGGCGAACAGCTCGTCAAGAACATCAAGGTCGTCAACAACGAACCGGTCATCGAGGACATCCTCCGCGAGATCAACCGCTCCTGCTGGACGATCGGCTACACGGGTTGCTCGCCCGAGCGATTGAAACTGCACATGGAGCACAAGCGCGACTTCAATCCGACGACGATGCGCGCGGAATCCGGTCCATGCAAGGGCGACTATTACGGCCTGCCGTGGCCGTGCTGGGGCACGCCGGAGATGAAGCACCCGGGCACGCCGATCCTGTACGACCTGCACAAGCCGGTGGCGGAGGGCGGCCTGCCGTTCCGCGCCAACTGGGGCGTGGAGCACAACGGCGAACCTTTGCTGGCGGCGGACGGCTCGTTCACGAAGGACAGCGAGATCGACACCGGCTATCCGGAATTCGACCACGTGTTCCTGAAAAAGCTGGGCTGGTGGGCCGAGCTGACGCCCGAAGAACAGGTGCAGGCCGAGGGCAAGAACTGGAAGACGGACCTGTCGGGCGGGATCATCCGCGTCGCCATCGCCCACGGCTGCGCGCCGTACGGCAATGCGCGCGCCCGCTGCAACGTGTGGAACTTCCCGGACCCCGTGCCGACGCACCGCGAACCGCTCGTCACGCCGCGGCGCGACCTGGTGGCGAAGTACCCGACCTACGACGACAAGGCCGCGTTCTGGCGCCTGCCGACGCTCTATAAATCCGTGCAGGCGGTCGACTTCTCGAAGGACTACCCGCTGATCATGACGTCGGGCCGCCTCGTCGAGTACGAGGGCGGCGGCGAGGAGACCCGGTCGAACCCATGGCTGGCCGAGCTCCAGCAGAACATGTTCTGCGAAGTGAATCCGGAAGACGCGGCGCAGATCGGCGTGAAGCTGGGCGAATTCATGTGGGTCGAGACGCCGACCGGCGCGCGCCTGAAGCTGATGGCGATGGTGACGCCGCGCGTGCCCGTGGGCCTGGTGTGGATGCCGTTCCACTTCGGCGGCTGGTGGATGGGCGAGGACCTGGAAAAGCATTATCCGGAAGGCGGCGCGCCGGCGGTGCGCGGCGAGGCCGTGAACACCGGCTGGACGTACGGGTACGACGCCGTGACGATGATGCAGGAAACGAAAGTATCGCTGTGCCGGCTGGTGCGGGCGTAAATACCGTCATTCCCGCGCATGCGGGAATCCATGCTGAGGCTCAGGAATCGGGCTCTCGATGGATGCAAGGCGGATCAGACCAAGGCGACTTCGGTCGCTCAGCATGGCTTCCCGCTTTCGCGGGAACGACGAGGAGGCAGCAATGGCTAGAATGAAGTTCATCTGCGACACGGAGCGCTGCATCGATTGCAACGGCTGCGTGACCGCCTGCAAGAACGAAAACGAGACCCCGTGGGGCGTGAACCGGCGCCGCGTCGTCACCATCAACGACGGCGTGCCGGGCGAGCGCTCGATCTCCGTCGCGTGCATGCATTGCAGCGACGCGCCGTGCCTGGCCGTCTGCCCCGTCAACTGCATCTACCACACGGAAGACGGCATCGTCCTGCACGACAAGGACCAGTGCATCGGCTGCGGCTACTGCTATTACGCGTGTCCGTTCGGCGCGCCGCAGTTCCCGTCGACGGGCCTGTTCAACCACCGCGGCAAGATGGACAAGTGCACGTTCTGCTCCGGCGGTCCGGAGCCCGACACGTCCGAGGCCGAGTTCAAGAAGTATGGCCGCAACCGCATCGCCGAAGGCAAGCTGCCCGCCTGCGCGGAGATGTGCGGCACGAAGGCGCTGATCGGCGGCGACGCGACCGTCATCGCCGACATCTACCGCCAGCGCGTGGAGACGCGCGGCTACGGTCCGGAACTGTGGGGCTGGAAGATCGCGTACGGCAAGCCGAAGCGCGGCGGCGACATCAAGGCGACGGGCGACGGTCCGCGCGAGAACCAGAACCTCAAGGACTCGCAGAACGACGAGGGGAGGCTGCCGACATGAAGCGCATCCTCATCCTCTGCCTGCCGCTGGCGCTGCTCGCGGGCTGCCTCGAAGTCGACCAGCATCCGAACTGGGTGCACGGCATGTACGCCGGGAAGAAGGACGACCGGCCGTTCTTGCGCCACTTCCACAACGACAAGCTGTCGTGGTGGGGCACGATCAGCAACCGCAACATGAACCAGAACGAATACAACCGGGCCAACCCGTAACAGGAGCCGACCATGTCATTCACGCTACGATCGATATTGTCATTGCTCTTGTCGCTGTGGCTCGTCGGCATCGCGCACGCCGGCGTCCCGAACAACCGCGCCGAACCTGCGTATGCCGAGGAACAGACCATCCTGCAGGCCGAGAAGGATGCGCGCACGCCCGAGCCGGGACTGGGCTCCAAGTCCTCCGGCCGCGTGCACATCGACCGCCACTACCTGGGCCAGTACGGCGGCACGGAAGGCACCGTGATCGTGCAGCGCGGCGGCAACCAGTGGCGCATCTGGCGTAACGGGCCGATCGCAACGGCGATGGGCACGATCCTCGTCGTCGTGCTCGTGGCGATTTTCCTGTTCTACCGCGCCATCGGCCCCGCGCGCACGGAAGAACCGGACACGGGCCGGCGCATCCGCCGCTTCACGGGCTGGGAGCGCGGCGTGCACTGGGCGACCGCGATCAGCTTCATCATCCTCGCGGTGACGGGTCTCGTCATCATGTTCGGCAAGAAGCTCCTGATCCCGCTCGTCGGCCACGACGTGTTCGCCGCGCTGGCCTACATCTTCAAGTACCTGCACAACTTCGTGGGCCCGCTGTTCATCGTGTGCTCCGTGCTGATGTTCTTCACTTTCCTGCGCCGCAACGTCTTCCGCCGCATCGACTGGCAGTGGGTCAGGCAGGGCGGCGGCCTCGTGTCGCACAAGCACGTGCCGGCCGGGTTCTTCAACGCCGGCGAGAAATCGTGGTTCTGGCTGGGCGTGACCCTGCTGGGCCTCGTGATGTCGGTCAGCGGCCTGATTCTCGATTTCGTCACGTTCGGCCAGACCCGCTACATCATGCAGGTCGCGAACTACCTGCACATCGCCGGCGCCACGTTCTACATCGCGGCCGCGATGGGCCATATCTACATCGGCACGTGGGGCACGCCGGGCGCGTACGAAGCGATGCGCCACGGGACCGTGGACGAATCGTGGGCCAAGGCGCACCACGCCGTGTGGTACGACGAAGTGAAGGCGGGCGTTGAACCGGGCACGTTCGACGACCGCGTGCCGCCCGACCAGCGGCCGCCGGCCGGCAGCCCGCCGCCGCGACCTGCGCATTGAGGAGCCGCCGATGAAAGCGACGATCACGATCATGGCCGCACCGTTGCTGCTTGTGCTGCTGGCGGGCTGCAAGCAGCATGGCGACGAAGCCCAGCGCAAGACCAAATTCCCCGGCATGGTGACGGCCGACGGCGGCACGAGCGGCCAGGTGATGGCCGCGCACGGCGGCCCGAAAACGAACGCCGTATACGCGGGCGGCACGCCGGGCATCGCCGGTGGCAGCGGCGGCAACACCGCCGGAGCCGCGACGGGCGGCTCCGTGCGCGAGACCGGGCAAGGCCCGAGCCAGGGCGTGACGCCGCCCAGCGGTCCCGGGACGCTCGACACCACGCAGACCCCGCCCGGCGACCATGGCAAGCCGGCCGCGCCGACGCCGGCCGAAGTGGGGCCGCAGCCAGGCGCCGTCAACCGCGACCCGAGCCATTCGGCCGCGCCGGGACGATGAGGAGACCACGATGAACCACCTGACCAGGATCGCCGCCATCGCGCTGGCGCTGTCCGCCGCGGCGGCCCACGCCGCGCTGCCGCCGCCGACACCGGCGCAGCAGGAGGCCGCCGCCGCGAAGAAGGCGGTCGCGGATGCACAGGCGGCCAAGGACAAGGCGTTGCTGACCGCGTCGATGGATGCCATCACGGCCCGCTGGCGCAGCCGCGCGTCCGCGCAGGGTTGGAAGGTACATGCGCCGGTCGCGATCGCCGCGGCCGCACCGGCACAAGCGGCCGCGCCGGCCGGACAGCCGGAAGGCAAGCTGACGCCGGCCGGCGCCGCCGCGCCGATCAAGAGCGAAAAACTGGGCACGGCGCCGCCCAGCGCGGACGTGAAGGCCCACCCGACGCGGACCGAGCCGGCGGGCACGCCGCCGACCGTCCAGAAAGGCACGCCGAAGGTGAACAACCGATGAAGATGGGATCCATGCCGATCGCCGTGCTGATGCAGCGGCGGACCCTCCAGCACCGCTGGGCCGACGAGGCCTGGGAAGCGGTCGGCGTCGTGCCGGACCGCGGCGACCTGCCGCCGCTGCAGGTGCTGAGCCAGACGCCCGAGCGCGACTACTACCTCGTCTCCGGCCTCGAACTGGAGCTGTATCCGGACGAGAACGAAGGCTATTACGAGAACTGCGTGGCGCCCGAATCGAAGGTCTTCGTGCTGTGGCGGATGGAGAACGGCCGCGCGATGCCCGTGCGCGCATCGGTCAGCTATGTCGAGGGCACGCGCATGTTCGACTCGGGCGAAAACGCGGACGGCGTGACGATGTCGGCCGAGATCTATGCGTGGCTCGCGGGCTATCTGCGCGAGCACTATCAACCGAAGCCGCGGCGCGGCCGCCAGCACGGATGACGGACGAAGGCTTCCTGCGCCGCTGGGCGCGCCGCAAGACGGAGGTGCGAGCGGGAATGGCGCCGCCGCCGGAACCGCTCGCGCCTGTCGCAGACCTGCCGGTCCCGGTCGTCGATGCGCCTGCGGTGGCACCGGCCGACGCGCCGCTGCCGACGATGGACGACGTCGCCCGCCTGACCGGCGACTCCGATTTCTCCGCCTTCGTCGCGCGCGGCGTCGATGCGGCCGTGCGCCGGACGGCGCTGAAAAAACTGTTCGCCGACCCGCATTTCAATACGATGGACTGCCTCGACGTCTACATCGACGACTACACGAAGCCGAGTCCCGTGTCGGAAGCGATGCTCGCGTCGCTGGAGCACGCGAAGAACGCGTTGCAGCGGGTTGTCGAAGCCGTCGAAGAACCACCGGCCGCGGAAGATGCGCCGGGGGACGCCAATAACACCACCTGAAACCGGGACAGTATGAATATCCGTTTGATCGAAGGGCAGGGCGTCGCCCTCGACCCCGTCCAGGACGACCGCGACCGCGTCGCCCGCAACGCGGCGCTGGCCGCGCTGGCCGACATTCCCGCACCCGACCCGCTGGACACGGTCGGCTACAAGTCCGCCGGCCACACGCTCGTCATCGGCACCCGCGCCGACGCGCTGCCGTGGGCCGAGCGCCTGGCTGCCGCGCTGCCCGTCACCGTGCTGCTGCTGGATGACGATGGCGGCGACAAGGCGCTGCGCCTGTATCCCGTGTTTGCGGCGCGCGCGCTGGTCGTGACGGGCTGGCTCGGCGCGTTCGACGCGACGTGGCAGGCGGGAGGCAGCAAGCCCGAACACGCGCGCTTCGACCTCGTGCTCGATCTCGGCGCGGCGCCGCAGATCGCCACGCACCAGCGCCCGCACGGTTATTACGCGCCGGGGCTCGATCCCGCCGCGCGCCAGGCCGCCGTCGCCGAACTCGTCGGGATGGTCGGCGACTTCGAGAAGCCGAAATACTTCGCGTACAAGGAACGCCTGTGCGCGCACGGCCGCAACCGCCGCAGCGGCTGCAATGCATGCGTCGAGATCTGCTCCGCCGGCGCGATCTCGGGCGCGGGCGACCTGATCGCCGTGAACCCTTACCTGTGCGCGGGCTGCGGCGCGTGCACGACTGTCTGCCCCACGGGCGCGCTGGGCTATGCGTATCCCGGCGCGGCGCACACGGGCATGCGCGTCAAGGCCGCGCTGAACGCCTACACGCAGGCGGGCGGGTGCGAGCCGGTGCTGCTCGTCCACGGCCTGGAAGGCGCGGCGCTGCTGGACGCCGTCGACGTCCCCGGACGCGTGCTGCCGCTGGGCGTGCACCACACGGCATCGACCGGCATCGACATCTGGCTCGCGGCGCTCGCCTGGGGCGCGGTGGGCATCACGGTCCTCATGACGGACGCCGAGGCCCCGCAGTACGCGGCCGCGCTGGATGAGCAGATGACCATCGCGCAGACCATCATGACGGGCCTCGGCTACGCGGGCGCGCACGTGCAGCTGCTGCGCGCGACCGGGCCGGACGAGCTGGCGCGCGCGCTGCAGAACGCGCCGCGCGGCGAGGTGCCGGCGCGGCGGGCAGGCTTCAACGTGGCGGCGGACAAGCGCAACACGCTCGACTACGCGCTCGAGCATTTGTTGCGCGAGGCGCCGCAGCAGGTCGAGGAGATCGCGCTGCCGGCCGGCAGTCCGTTCGGTACGCTCGCCGTCGACGCGGGAAAATGCAGCCTGTGCATGGCGTGCGTGGGCGCATGTCCGGCGTCGGCGCTGCAGGATGGGCAGAACGCGCCGCAGCTGCGCTTCATCGAAAAGAACTGCGTCCAGTGCGGGCTGTGTGCCGATACGTGTCCGGAAGATGCGATCCGGCTGGTGCCGCGGCTGTCGTTCCGCGACACGCGCAAGCAGCCCGTGGTGCTGAACGAGACGCAGCCGTTCCACTGCATCCGCTGCAACAAGCCGTTCGGGACGCTGCGCATGGTCGAGAGCATGCTGGCGCGCCTGGCCGGACATCCCGCGTTCGCCGGCCACCTCGACCGCATGCGCATGTGCGGCGACTGCCGCGTGATCGACATGATGACGCCGGCCGGCGAGCAGACCATTCATCAGGCGCAGGAGCTGCGCCGGCAGCGTTGATACGGCGCCCCCGGCACTGCCGGGAGCAACCTCCCGCGGAGGCGGGAGCCAGGTTCGGCGCGTTTCGATGACGCGTGCAAATCGGGTCCCCGCCTGCGCGGGGACGACGAGGTTGCACATCATCCGTTCCCATCCCGCTCGTGGCAGAATGGTCGCGAGCCGTTACACGACCACCGACACGGGCGCTCACGAGGCGCCCGTTTCGCAACCACAAGGAGACGACCGATGGCATCCCCGTACGAGCGCTTCATCCGCGCGCGCGACTTCCTGCACCAGCATCGCACCGATTACGCGACGGCCTATCGCGATTACCGGTCGCCCGAGCTCGACGAATTCAACTGGGCACTCGACTATTTCGACACGGAGGCCAAGGGCAACACGACGCCCGCGCTGTGGGTCGTGGAACAGGACGGCAGCGAGCGCAAGATCGGTTTTGCCGACATGGCGGCGCGTTCCAGCCAGGTCGCGAACTGGCTGCAGGATTGCGGCGTGCGGCGCGGCGACCGCGTGCTCCTGATGCTGCCGAACCGCGTCGAGCTGTGGGAGATCATGCTGGCCGGGATCAAGCTGGGCGCCGTGCTCGTGCCGACGACCATGCTCGTGTCCAGCAACGACCTGCAGGACCGCCTGCAGCGGGGGCAAGTGCGCCACGTGATCGCGCAAGCGTCCGAGACGCACAAGTTCGCGGACCTGTCCGGCGATTTCACGCGCATCGCCGTCGGCGGGAACGTCGCCGGATGGCGCGATTACGCGGACAGCGCGACGGTGGCGGCAGGCTTCGTCCCGGACGGTATCACGCGCGCCACCGATCCGCTGCTGTTGTACTTCACGTCGGGCACGACGGCGAAGCCGAAGCTCGTGTTGCATAGCCACCAGAGCTATCCGGTCGGCCATCTGTCGACGATGTACTGGATCGGGCTGCGGCCGGGCGACGTCCACTGGAACATCAGCTCGCCGGGCTGGGCCAAGCACGCGTGGAGCTGCTTCTTCGCGCCGTGGAACGCGGGCGCCACCGTGTTCGTCTACAACTACGAACGCTTTTCCGCGCGCGCCTGCCTGGACACGATCGTGCGCTGCGGCGTGACGTCGCTGTGCGCGCCGCCGACGGTGTGGCGCATGATGATCAAGGAAGACCTCGCGCAGTGGCAGCCGCCGCTGCGCGAACTGGTCGGCGCGGGCGAGCCGTTGAATCCGGAAGTCATCGAGCAGGTCGAGCGCGCGTGGGGCATCCGCATCCGCGACGGTTTCGGCCAGTCCGAGACCACGTGCCAGATCGGTAATCCGCCCGGCCAGCCCGTCAAGCCGGGATCGATGGGCCGGCCGCTGCCGGGCTACCGCGTCGCGCTGCTCGACATCGACGACCAGCCGGCGGAGGAGGGAGAGATCTCGCTGCGCCTCGATCCGGCGCCGCTGGGCCTGATGCTGTGCTACGAGAACGACGAGGCGAAGACCGCGGACGTCATGCGCGCCGGCCACTATCATACGGGCGACACGGCGCGCCTGGACGAGGATGGCTATTACTTCTACGTGGGCCGCAACGACGACGTGTTCAAGTCGTCCGACTACCGCATCAGCCCGTTCGAACTGGAGAGCGTATTGATCGAGCATCCGGACGTGCTGGAAGCGGCCATCGTCCCGAGTCCGGACCCGGTGCGCCTCGCGGTGCCGAAGGCGTTCATCGCGCTGCGTCCGGGCGTGGAGCCGACGCGCGCACTGGCCGCCGCGATCTTCGCTTTCGCGCGCGACCGGCTGGCGCCGTACCAGCGCATCCGCCGCATCGCGTTCACGGACTTGCCGAAGACGATCTCCGGCAAGATCCGCCGGGTCGAGTTGCGCAGGGCGGAGGCGGCGGGCGATCGGGCCGTGCTTGAATTCAGGGACGACGAATTCGGCGGCTGAGTAGCCGACACGGTAAGATAATGGCGTGCGGCAGGAATGCCGCGATCCGATCAATAATAGATCGTGTCCATCCAACCGAACGCCGATCCATGAACCCGTCCGTCAGTCCGACCACATCGAAGCAGACCGCAAGCAAGGGCGCCCGCAAGCCGGCCCGCCCGGCCTCGTACGAGGTTCGGAAATCGCCTGTGCACGGCAACGGCGTGTTCGCGCTGCGCGACATCCCGGCCGGCGAGCGCATCATCGAATACCGCGGCGAGCGCATCACGTGGGACGAGGCGACGCGCCGTGCCGCCGAACGGGGCGGCCCGGTCAATCACACGTTCTATTTCAGCCTCGCCGACGGCAACGTGATCGACGGCGGCCGGCGCGGCAACGACGCCCGCTGGATCAACCACGCGTGCGAACCCAATTGCGAAGCCTACGAAGAAGACGGCCGCGTGTATATCCACGCGCTGCGCGACATCGACGCGGGCGAGGAACTGAACTACAACTACGCGCTGATCTACGACGAGCGCCACACGCCCGCGCTGAAGCGCCTGTTCGCCTGCCGCTGCGGCACGCCGGCCTGCCTCGGCACGATGCTGGCGCCCAAGAAGCGTGTGCGCAGGAAGCGGATGCCAGAGTCTGCCGGCGCCTCGACCTGAAGCATCCGGACCCGACATCGACACCACAACATCAGGAACCACCGCCAGCCCATGAAACCCGTCGTCCGCAGCCTGCTCGAAACCGACCTCTATAAATTCACCATGTGGCAGGCTTTGATGCACATGCACCCGAACGCCAGCGGCGAATACGAGTTCAAGTGCCGCAACACGCCCGCGTATCCGCTGGCGGAATTGAAAGAAGAAGTCGAACGCGAGTTGGACCACCTGTGCACGCTGATGTTCACGGAGGACGAGGTGCACTACATGCGGTCCCTGCGCTTCATCAAAAGCGACTTCGCCGACTTCCTCACCTTGTTCCGTTTCCAGCGCAAGTTCATCCACGTGGAAACGGACGGGCCGCACCTGCGCATCCGCGCCTGCGGTCCGATCGTGCACGTGATGGGCTTCGAGATCTTCGTGCTGTACATCGTCAACGAGCTGTATTTCCGCCGCTTCGACCAGCAGGCCGCCATCGGCGAGGCGCGCAAGCGGCTCGACCAGAAGATCGCCGAGTTCCGCGCCTTCGACCAGGAGCCGAAGAAGGTCAACCCGTTCGAGTTCTTCGATTTCGGCGTGCGCCGCCGCTTCTCGGGCGACTGGCACGAGGAAGTCGTCGCCACGCTGGCGCGCGAGCTGCCGCAGTTCTTCAAGGGGACGTCGAACGTCTTCCTGGCGAAGAAATTCGACCTGGTGCCGATCGGCACGATGGCGCACGAATACATGCAGGCGTTCCAGTCGTTCGACGTGCGCCTGCGCGATTTCCAGAAGAAGGCGCTGGAGGACTGGGTGCAGGAATACCGCGGCGACCTCGGCACGGCGCTGACGGACGTCGTCGGCATGGACGCGTTCCTGCGCGACTTCGACCTGTATTTCGCCAAGCTGTTCGACGGCCTGCGCCACGATTCCGGCGACCCGGTGGAGTGGGGCGAGAAGGCCATCGCGCACTACGCCAAGCTGCGCATCGACGCGCGCACGAAGCGGCTCGTGTTCTCGGACGCGCTCACGGTGCCCAAGGCGCTCTCCCTGTACCGCCACTTCGCCGACCGGGTGATGACGGGCTTCGGCATCGGCACCAAGCTCACCAACGACACGCAGTACGACCCGCTGAACATCGTCATGAAGCTCACGCGCTGTAACGGCCAGCCCGTCGCCAAGTTGTCCGACAGCCCCGGCAAGGGCTTCAGCACGGACGAGACCTTCATCGCCTATCTGCGCCAGGTGTTCGACCAGCATATCTGACCGACACGGCGCCGCCACTGCGCGGCGTTTGTTGTCGACATTTCTGCAACTAACCGACGAGTTCGCGCAGCGGCGACCGGCGGCGGGCAGCGGGCAGCGCGGGGCCGGCGGTACCGGCTCAGGCCGGTGCCGGGTCGCTCGATGCGTCGGCGTCGTTCGCGTCCAGCGCCCGCCGCAGATCGTCCAGGCTGGCCGGCTTGGTCAGGTGCAGGTCGAACGCGGCATCATCCGGCGGCGCGTGCGCGGCCACGCCGGCCTGGCGGCCGTAGCCGGTGAGCGCCGTCAGCCGCAGTGGTTTCACGGCCGCGCGACGCATGGCGGCGGCGAGGGCGTAGCCGTCCATGTCGGGCAGGCCGATGTCCAGGATCGCGACGTCCGGCGGCCAGGCCGCCTGCACGTCCAGCGCCGCGTTCGCCGTGTGCGCCGCTTTCACTTCGTGGCCCAGTTCGCGCAGGATCGCGGCCGTGAGGGCGGCGGCGTCCTCGTTGTCGTCCACGACCAGTACGCGCAGCGGCCGGCTCGCCGCGCGGATGGGAGCGGGCGCCGTGGCGGACGGGGGCGCGCCGAGCGGCAGCACGATCTCGAAGCGGCTGCCCAGGCCGGGCCCGTCGCTGTGCGCGCTCACGCGGCCGCCGTGCAGCTCGACGATGCGCTGCACGATGGCGAGACCGAGTCCCAGGCCGCTGTGGTGCACCAGCGGTTGCGGCGCCTGGTAGAACGGTTCGAACACGCGCTGCGCCAGCGCGGTATCCATGCCCACCCCATTGTCGGCGACGACGAGGCGGGCTTCGCCGCCCACGCGCTCGAGGACGACGTGCGTGTCCGTGCTGCCGAAGCGCGCCGCATTCGACAACAGGTTGCCCAGCACCTGAGCAAGACGGTGCTCGTCGCCGGCGATCCACAGCGCCGCGGGGGCCTGCAGGCGAAGCGGCTGGTCGGGCCGGGCCGCGACGGCGTGGCGCACGACGGCCGCCAGGTCCACGGGTGCGACGTCGATGCGCAGCTTGCCGGACGCGATGCGCGACACGTCGAGCAGGTCGTCGACGAGGTGTTTCAGGTGCGCGACCTGGCGCCGCATGATGCCGCGCTCGCGGCGCGAGGCGGCGTCGTCGCGCAGGTCCATCAGGTCGAGCGCGCCGGCGATGGGGGCCAGCGGATTGCGCAGTTCGTGGCCCAGCACGGCGAGGAATTCGTCCTTGGCGCGACCGGCCTGGCGCGCCAGTTCCAGCGCGTCCTCGCGGTCGCGCTCGTGCGCGGCGCGGCGCGCGCCCGCGGCCCGCAGCGCGGCGCCCATCGCGTCGATTTCCTCGATGCGCGACGTGGGCACCACCGGGTCGGTGCCGGCGCCTAGGGCGGCGGCGCCCGCCGCGAGCGTCGCGATGCGGCGCACGATGCGGCGCGCCAGCAGCGTCGCGAGACCGATGCTGAGCGCGAGCGACAGCGCGATGCCGGCGCCGTACCACGCAAAGCCCGGCCCGCCGGCCCAGCCCGCGGGCGGCGCGCCGACGGCGACCGTCCAGCCGTAGCGCGACAGCCGCGTATAGGCGGTCGTGACGGCATTGCCTTCGAGCGTGACGGTGGCACCGGCGCTTTCCGGGCCGTTCAGCCGGATCAGCCGCGCCAGGCTCGGGCTGGGCGGCCCGCCGACGTGGTCGCCCTGGCCGTGCGAACGGGCGACGATCGCGCCGTCGCCGTCCAGCACCGAAATCACCGAGCCGGGCGGCACCTGCTGGCGCGCGAGCGCGCGCATGATGCGGTCGGGCTGGACGACGGCCGTCAGCACGTACGGATGGCCGGCGGCGTCGCTGACGGGAAAGCGCACGGGGACGGCAGCCCGCCCGCCCTTGCCGCGCGCGACGTGGCCGATGACCGGGCGGCGCAGCAGCAGCGCCTGGCGCAGGCTGGACGGATCGGCGACGGGTTGCGGCGGCGCGTCGAAGGGCGCGGTCGTGCGGAACACCATGTTGCCGTCGCCGTCGGCCAGGATCACGCCCAGCCATTCCGGCTGCGCCCGGGCCTGGTCGCGCGCGACGGGGTAGAAGGCCCGCACGTTGCCGGCGCCGAGCGCAGGCGTGCGCGCGATGCTGGCGAGGGTAGCGACGGTGCCGTCCAGTTCCGCGTCGACGGCGCTCGACAGCGCGCGTGCGAGGTCCAGTAGCGCCCGTTCCTGTTCTCCCTGGTGGTACTCGGCGGCGAGATGCACGCTCCAGGCGCCCAGCGCGGCCAGCGGGAGCAGGCCGGTCGCCGTCAGCAGGACGAGGAGGTGACGAAGGGACAACGAAGGGCCGCGTTGGGCGCGCATGGAATCGGGATTCGAGAAAACGCCGATTATAAGTCCAAACCGGTGCGGCGGACATTTGCACATGCATTCGTGAAATGGGGTGATCGGCAATTAACCATTTGTGGAAAACCACATGTCTGGAAGCCGCAACAACCGTAGATTCTCACAAAATATTTCACGGAAAGGTCGCGGGAAGCGCTCGAAGCGCAACAACTGGCGATATTATATTTACGGAGCTCATCGATAAATGACTGGTGGAATTCGCGGCCGTCATTGAAACAAGGGCAGCGGCACTCTTTTGGGAGTGCGGTTTTTATATATATTTCAGGAATGAAATATGACGCCACAACGACTGTCGATATCGGAAGCGCCCATTCGCGTCATGGTGGTGGAAACCCACCAGCTGATCCTGTGGGCTTTGACCAAACTGATCAATAGCCACCGGCCGGGGATGGAAGTGGTGGCTGTCGCCGGCACGCAATGCGATGCATTGTTCCAGTTGCCCACGGCGGCGCCCGACCTCGTGCTGATGAAGTACGAACTCGCGGTCACGGCCCACCAGGCCTGCCTGCCCGAGGCGTTGACGTGCGGGCGCCACACGCTGCTGTTCGCGCAAGAGTTGGAGACGGACACGCTGGCGTCGACGCTGCGCTGCGGCGCGCACGGCCTGCTGAGCCGCCGCTCCAGCGCCGACGAGATCGTCAAGGCCATCGAGAAGACGCATCAGGGCGAGCTGTGGTTCGGCCGCGAAGCGACCTGTCTCGCGCTCAACGCCCTGCGCGGCGGCGAGCCGGCGCGGCCGCATCCGCACCACGACGGCCTCGATGCGCTGACGCCCCGCGAGCGGCGCGTCCTGCAGACCGTGGTCGCGAACAAGGTCCGGACGAATCGGGATCTGGCGAAAATCCTGTTCATTTCCGAATCCACGTTGCGGAATCACTTATCGTCGATTTATCAAAAACTCGGCGTGAGTAATCGGCTTGATTTATATGTGTACGCGCAAAGCCATTTGGTAACAAATGCCGCCGAAATGGCCTGAACCGCGTTTTCCCTGATTATTGGAGCAGCAGCGGGGCGATGGTCCGGATAATCTGGATGATGGCCGGTCCGAGCACGACCATGATAATCGACGGGAAAATGAACAGGACCAGCGGGAATAACACCTTGGTCGGGATTTTCGCGGCCTTTTCTTCCGCGCGGGTCTGGCGTTTGTGGCGCAAATCGTCGGAAAATACCCGCAGCGAATCACCGATGCTGACGCCGAACCGGTCGGCCTGCGTCAGCATCGTCGCGAACGACGTCAATTCCTCGACGCCCGTGCGCAGCGCCAGGTTGCGCAGGGACGTCTCGCGCGTGCCGCCGGCGCGCATCTCGAGGTTCGTCAGCTGCAGCTCGTCGGCCAGGGCCGGACTCCGGGTCTGCATTTCCTCGGCCACGCGCGTCAGCGCCGTGTCCATGCCCAGCCCCGCCTCGACGCACACGAGCAGCAGGTCGGCGGCGTCGGGGAAGCCGTCGAAGATGTCGCGCTTGCGCGCCCGCCCGGCCAGCGCCAGCGCGATGTTCGGCAGGTAGCAGCCGGCCGTCGCCGCGGCGACGACCCACAGCAGCAGGGTCATGCCCGTCGCCTCGTGCGACACGCGCAGGGCCAGGTACGTGGGCGCGCCGGCAAGCGCCGGCAGCAGCGTCTTCAGGCCGAAGAACAGATGCGGCGCCTTCGGATGGCGGATCCCGGCGTTCATGAACCTGATGCGGATCGGCGACGTGTCCCAGTCCCCGGACGGCGTGGACAACCTGGCGAACGGCGTCACGGCATTGGTGATCCGCTCGCGCCAGGCCGGCGCGGACGGGGCGCCGGGCGTCAGCGCGTGCAGGCGCCGGTCGGTCCGGTCGGGGGCGAGCCACAGGTACAGGCCGACACTGCCGACGCTGACGGCGAGGAAGACGACGATGGGCAGTAACATGGCGCTCTCCTTCATACACGGATACGGGTGATGCGGCTCAGGACGACGATGCCGAGCAACATCATGCACAGCAGGGCGCGCAGCATGCTGACGCCGATGGGGTCGACCCACAGCGGCCGCATGAAGTCGGGATTGACGAAGTACAGCAGGGCGCCCAGGAGGAAGGGCAGCAGGGCCAGCGTCCAGGCCGACATCCGGCCTTCCGCCGACAGGACCCGTACGCGCGCGAGCAGTTTCAGGCGTTCGCGAATCAGCTTGCTCAGGTTGCCGAGCACTTCCGCCAGGTTGCCGCCCGACTGCCGCTGGATCAGGATGGCCACTGCGACATACCGGTAGTCCGTCAGCGGCACGCGCTCGCACAGGCCGGCCAATGCCTGCTGCAGCGAGACGCCGAAGCTGACCTGCTCGTGCACGAGCCGGAACTCGGCGGCGATCGGCTCGGGCATTTCATCGGCCAGCATCTGGATGCCCAGCGGCAGCGAGTGGCCGGCACGCACGGCGCGCGTGATGAGGTCCAGCGCTTCCGGCAATTGCTGCTCGAGCCGGCGCAGGCGGTGTGCGCGTTGCGCCGCCACGTAGGCCCAGGGCAGGGCGGCCAGCAGGCCCGCGAGGACGAGGCAGAAATACAGCGGCTGCGCGCCCGTCATGCCCAGCGCCAGCCCGGCGGCGCCGGCCGTGGCGCTGAGCAGCAGCAGGCGTGCGACGGTCCAGTGCAGGCCGGCCTGGCCGAGCAGGTTGTGCAGGGTCGACGTCACGACGACGCCGCTCAGGATGCGGGCCACGAACGACAGCTCCGACAGGCGGCCCCGCTTCAGCAGGGGGCGGCGGGCCGGGCCGGCGTTCGTGTGCACGAGCTGGTCGAGGCGCCGCTGCAGCCGCATCGCCTCCGGACCGCGGCGCGCGCGGTACAGCAGCCACGCGCCCTCGACGAACAGGATCACGGACACGAACACCAGCAGCAGGACCACGAACAGGGCATGGCCGGACGGGTTCTCTGACATGACGCTCTCCTCAGGCAAGGCGGCGGGACGGATCGAACATGTGGTCGGGCAGGTGGATGCCGAATGCGCGCAGCCGCTCCGCGAAGCGGGGACGCACGCCCGTCGCCTGGAAATGGCCGATGATGCGGCCATCGCCGTCGACGCCGGTCTGGTGGTAGGCGAAGATTTCCTGCATCGTGATCACGTCGCCTTCCATGCCCGTGATCTCCTGGATGCTCGTCACCTTGCGCCGGCCGTCCGTCAGGCGCAGCGCCTGGATGACGACCGTGATGGCGGACGCGACCTGCTGGCGCGCCGCCTTGTGCGGCAGGTTCAGGTTGGCCATGCCGATCATGTTCTCCAGCCGCGACAGCGCGTCGCGCGGCGTGTTCGCGTGGATCGTCGTCAGCGAGCCTTCGTGGCCCGTGTTCATGGCCTGCAGCATGTCGACCGCCTCGGCGCCGCGCACCTCGCCGATGATGATGCGGTCCGGCCGCATCCGCAGGGCGTTCCTGACGAGGGCGCGCGCCGTGACCTCGCCCCTGCCTTCGATGTTCGGCGGCCGCGTTTCCAGGCGCACGACGTGCGGCTGCTGCAGCTGCAGCTCGGCCGCGTCCTCGATCGTCACGAGGCGCTCGGTCTCGGGGATGTAGCCGGACAGGATGTTCAGCAAGGTCGTCTTGCCGGCGCCCGTGCCGCCCGAGATCATCATGTTGACCTTCGCCCGGCTCAGGCCCTCGAGCATGGCGGCCATGTCCGGCGTGAGGCTGCGCATCTCGTCCACCAGGTTCGTCATCTTGAGCGGGATGTGCGCGAAACGGCGGATCGACATCATCGGGCCGTCCAGCGCGACGGGCGGGATCACCGCGTTCACGCGCGAGCCGTCGGGCAGGCGCGCGTCGACCATCGGGCTCGATTCGTCGATGCGGCGGCCGACGAGCGACACGATCTTGTCGATGATGCGCATCAGGTGGCGGTCGTCCGTGAACGTGACGTCGGACAGTTCCAGCTTGCCGTGGCGTTCGACGTAGACTTTGTCCCACGCGTTGACGAGGATGTCGGAGACGGCCGGATCGGCCATCAGCAGCTCGAGCGGGCCGAAGCCGAGCATCTCGTGCTGGATGTCGCGTACGAGCATGCGCCGTTCGAGGCCGCTGATGGGCGTGTCCTCGTCCAGCAGCATGCCGTCGATCGCGGTGGCGATCTCCTGGCGCAGACGGTCGGCCGGCAGGCTCTCCAGCACCGTGAGGTCGAACCGGTCGAGCAGCTTCAGGTGCATCTGTTCCTTCAGCTGCTTGTAGGCGTCGCGCAGGATCGCCTGGTGGACGCCGGCCTTGCCGGCATCCGCGGCGACGGGCATGCTGAGTTTATCGCGCAGGGACATGGCATCCTCCGTGGGTGGGTCAGGCGCGGCGGAACAGGCGGTCGAACAGGCTTGCGGGCGGCTCGGCCGCCGCCGCCATCGCGCCGCCCAGTTCCGACAGGCCGCGGATCACGCCGTGCTTGCGCTCCACCTGCACGAGCGGCACGCCGTGGTTGATGGCCGTGCTCACCTGGCGCCAGCCGTTCGCGATCATGTGGATCTCGTGCGCGCCCAGGGTGCGCCGGATCTTGTCGAGCGTGATGTCGTCGCGCTTGTCGTAGCGGTTCAGCAGCAGCTCGATCTTGTCCTTCGGGTAGTCGAGCGAGCGGAACACGGACAGCAGCTTGTCGGCATTGCGCAGGTGCGGCACGCTCGCCTGCAGCACGAGGAAGATCGACGCGGCCTGGTCCAGCGCCGTCATCAGCATGGCGTCCACCACGCGCGGCAGGTCGAGCAGCACGAAATCGTACTGCGTGACGGCCAGCTTGAGGATGGCGTCGATGTGCTCGGGGCGGATGTCCGCGGCCTGGCCGGGTTCTTCCGGCGCCGCGAGGATGCTGTACGCGGGCGTGACCTTGATGGTGGTGGCCTGCAGCAGCGGCGCGTCGAGGCGGTTGATGTCGCGCGTCAGGTCCGTGATCGTGCTCGCCGCGCGGGTGTCCTGCAGGAAGCTGAGCGCGTCGCCGAACTGCAGGTTCAGGTCGATCAGCAGCACCTTGTGCGACTGCGCCAGCTGGTAGCCGAAGTTCGTGGCGAGGAACGTCGTGCCGCTGCCGCCGCTCGTGCCGATGAAGGCGTGGATCTTGCCCTGGCTTGCCGTGCGCACGGCCGACAGCTTCACGGCCGCGCGTTCGACGGCCGCCAGCAGCTCGCCGGGGTGCACGGACGGCAGCACCTCGCGCACGCCGGCCCGCATGGCGTCGATCAGGAAGCCGGGCGCGCGCGCGGTGGCGAGCAGCAGCACCGCCACGCCGGGGCATTGCATGGTCGTGCGCTCGATCTGGGTGAAGTCGAGCGCCTTGTCGTCGCGGCCGTCCAGCAGCAGCACGTCCGGCGCCAGCGCCTTGGCGAGCGTGCGCAGTTCGGCCGCGTTGCCGGCCGTGCTCATGACGTCATGGCCCGTCACGGCCAGGATCGAGGCCGCCAGCTTGAGGAAGGCCTTGTCCTCGGAAACGATTACGATCTTCATGGTGTCCTCTCGATGGGCTAGCAGATCAGGGGGTTGTAGGTCATCATCTCGCGCGGCAGATAGGTCGAGAAACCGGGCAGCATGACCAGGGGCGTGGCCAGCAGGCTCGGAATCGGCGCGATCCAGCGGAATTGCAGGCCCGTGATCGCGACGGTGACGGATTCGCAGTTGGTCGCATCGCAGTTGGCCGGTTGCCAGACGACGTCGATGTCGGAGACCTGCGGCATCAGGCCCTGCATCGTCGCCAGGATCCGGGCCTTGTTGGTCGGATCCGCGCACACGACGGCGTACCGTGCGCCGGCCCGGGCGGTCTCGTTGGCGACGTTCCACGTGTACAGCAGGCGCGCAAAGTCGAGGATGCCCAGCAGGAAGCCGAGGAGCAGGAGGAAGGCGAGGGCGAATTCGACGCTGGTCGAGCCCCTTTGTCTGGTGTTCATGACGGGCTCCGCATCGTGGCCTGGATCGTGCCGAAGACTATGTTGTTGAGACGCATGCCGAAGACGCTGCCGGCCATCGGCACGAACGTGAATCCGGTGACACTGACGGTGACGGTGTTCATCACGGGGTAGCTGCCCGTCGTGCTCCAGACGGGATCGGGCACGTTGGACAGCGTCAGTCCCGCGAAGCGCGGCGAGCCGGTGCCGTTCGGGTTTCCGTAGACGATGATGTTCCTGGCGTTGACGATGCCCGTGCCCTGCGCCCGCACCGACAGGTAGCGCGCCGACTGCCGTACGGCTTTCGTGATCGTGTCGTACTGGTAGTAGGCGCGGCCGAATTCCGTCGTCAGGAACAGCAGCATGACGAGCATCGGCAGGATCAGGGCAAACTCGACGAGCGCAACGCCTTTCTGGTTCTTCATGGCGAACTCCTTATCGTACGAGGACGGGAACGAGCGGCCCCGCGAGGCCGCCCGGGAGACCGTTGGCCGTGCAGGGGCTGGAGGCATCCGACGCGTTGCCCAGGAATTCCAGCTGCACGTCGTCGAACGGCGAGGGAATCGGCTGCAGCATGAGCATGCAGGCGAAGTCGATCACGTTGCTGCCGCCGTCGACGACCGGCACCACGACGAGCCGCCGGTTGCTGCCGTACTTTTTGAGGTCGCCGTTCGGCCCGCCCGTGGCTACCGTCTTGAACTGATTGAGTTTGAGTTTGGTCAGGTTTTCACAGGCACTGACCGATGCGGCGCAGTTGGTGAAATTCTGGCGCTGGTTGACGAAATCGTTGTAGGCATTGCTGCCAGCCTGCCAGGTGCCGGCCTTGGTATACACGTAGCCGGTAAAATCGGGGCTCGCGACGTCCGGACCGCTGTTGTTCTTGTAGATGCCGAAGCGTGTGTTCCACGTATCCGCGATCGTTCCCTGCACACCGGGCGTGCCGAGCTTGCTGCCCACCTTGGTGCCACAAAAACCTTTTAACTCCGCTTCGGTCTCCGAGGCGCTGTTGCTGCCGTCCAGGTTCGCCCAGCCGATCTGTCCGGCTGAAGCGTTGGTCTTGCTCAACAGCGTCACCCATTCGCCTTTGACGAATCCAAAATTGGGCTTGGCGCCGCCTGCCTTCGGTTTCAGCGCGAGGGGCATGGGGCAGGTCGACTGCGCCGGCGTGGTCGTCGCTTCCGCCAGCGCGGCGACGTCCATCTTCGCGGCGAACGCCGAGGAGCCGACCAGCAGGCCGGCCATGTGGACGAGGTTCGTCGCCGTGTCGCGCTGGACGTGGTTGCAACGCACGTAGCGCGCCGTCGCACTGGTGGCGCCCACGTTGTGGTTCTGGTCGCGGAACGTGATGTCGGCCGCCGTCACCTGACCCTTGCCGCTCCAGGTGGCGGACTGCAGGTCGACCCGGTTGACGTTGCCGGCCGCGATGCCGGCGTTCGTGGCCCGTGCCAGCGCATCGGGCTGGCCGTTCAATTCCTGCGCGGCGGCGAGGGCGCACGCGTCCATGGATGTTTGCAGTTCCGAGCGGACGATGAAGAGGTGGCCGAGATCGACCGCCAGTCCCAGGAAGCCGAGCAGCAGGAACAGCAGGAGCGCGACGGTGACGATGACCGCGCCCGCTTCGTTTCTCCTCTGTTTGATCAGGGACCGCATGATCGTCCTTTCGTGCTCGTGACAAGTGCTGGCGGAGAGCCGGGTGGCGCCGCACTGCGGCGCCACCCGCGGCGCTCTGGTTCAGCTGCAGGTGCCGCTCAGGCAGGTACCCACCTTGGTTGCCAATGCCGAGAAAGCGCTGGTGCCGGCGATCTTGGAGAGGCCGACGGCCAGCGCGATCGACACCAGGGCGATGATGAGTCCGTATTCGACGACTTGCGAACCTTCTTCTTCGCGTGCAAAGTCGGCGGCCAGGGTTTTCACGGTGTGCAGGATGTCCATGTTGAAGTCCTTTCAATGACTGGTGAGTGGAAAATCATGGGTCGACCGATGTCGGACCCGTGCTGCCTCTGCTACTGCTTCATATCGGAGCCGACGGCGCTCCGCATTCTTACGAACAGGTGCCGCCCAGGCACGAGGAGATCTTCGTCGCCAGTGCCGAGAACGGATCGCTGCCGGCGATCTTGGCGAGCCCGACCGCCAGGGCAATCGAAACGAGGGCGATGATGAGTCCGTACTCGACGACCTGCGAACCGTCTTCCTCGCGTACGAAGCCGACGGCCAGGGTGGTCATGGTCTTGACGATGTCCATGTTTAGAGTCCTTTCAAGCTGATGGTGAGTGACAATAGTGGACCGACTTACCGGACCGGTCCGGCCTCTGCTGCTTCAACGGCCGCCGGAACCGCCGTTGCCTCCGCCAATTGCGCCGCCGATGTTGACTACGTTCACGACGGGCGGCGGTTCCTTGAACGAATCCTGGTAACGCTTGATCGCTTCCTTCGCGGCGCGGCCGTCGATGCCCTTGACTTCGTCGGGGCGGCTGCCCGCGGCGGGATCGATCGTCATCGCCAGCCTGGCCTCGCGGACGGCCGCGCCCAGCTGCATGTCGTAGTGCGGGGTCGGGGTCTCCGCGCAACCGGCGGCCAGCAGCGCCAGCGCGCATGCGGTGATGGTCTTCATTTCTCGCTCCTTTCGAGGCTGCCGTTGAGATACACGTCGGCCCGTGTCGGCGGCACGTGGTTGTCGGTGGGCAGGCGCGGCGTGGCGGCCAGCGGCTTGACGAGGCGGGGCGTGACGACGAACATCAGCTCCGTCTGGTCCTTCTGGAATTCGCTGCTGCGGAACAGCGCGCCGAGCACGGGGATCTCGCCCAGGCCGGGGAAGCGCTTGACCGTCTCCGTCGTGTTGTTCTTGATGAGCCCCGCGATCACGAAGCTCTGGCCGTCGTTCAGCTGCACCGTCGTGTCGGCGCGCCGCACGGTGAACGAGGGCAGCACCGAGGTGACGCCGTTGACCGACACGAACGGGTTGCCCGCCTGCGCCAGGTCGGACACCTCGGACACCATCTTGAGGTTGACGCGCGAGCCGCCCAGCACCGTCGGCGTGAACTTGATGCCGATGCCGAATTCCTTTTCTTCCAGCGTGATCGTCGTGAAGCCGCCGGCGCCCGGATCGCGCGCGACCGGGATGAAGATCTTGCCGCCCGAGAGGAAGCTGGCCTGCTGGCCGCTGACGGCCATGATGTTCGGTTCCGCGAGCACGCGCACGAGGCCGTCGTCTTTCTGGCCGTCGACCTGCAGCGTCGTGCGGCCGAGCCGCATCGCCTGGGCGAAGCCGCCGCCTTCGCTGAGGAAGTTCGACAGCAGCGAGAAGGTGTCCGTGCCGCCGTTGCGGCTGCGGGCGAGGCCGACGCTGGAACCCAGTTTGTCGAGCAGCGTCTTGCTGACTTCCGCGATCTTCACCTCGAGCATGACCTGCTGGGCACCCGCGACATGCAGCAGGTTCACGACCTTCTTGCCGTCGCCGTAGGACGCGGCCAGCGACAGCACCTGGTCGAGGACCACGGGGTCGCTGACTTCGCCCGTCAGCACGAGGCTGTTTTCGGCGGCCTTGACGCGGATGCCCCGTTCGTCCGGCACCAGGTCGGCCAGCAGCGACTGCAGCGCTTCCGGATCGACGGTCACGACGATGTCCTTCAGGTGGCAGCGGCCGTCGGCGTCCTGCAGGATCACGTTCATGGCGCCCGTCTTGCGGCCGAGGACGAACAGCTCCGTGGGGGCCAGCAGCGTGATGCGCACTTCCGACACGCCATCCTGTTCCGGCGCCGGGGCGGGCACGGGGGCCAGCGGCATGCCCGGCAGGGCAGGCGCGGCGGCCGGCTGCGCCACGGCGGCACGCTGGCCGGGCTGGGCGCCGCCGACGGCCATGCGGATGACGGCATAGGGCAGCATCACGACGGTCGACTTGCCGAGCGTGACGTACGATGGCTTTTCGACCTGCGTCGCGGTGCACTGGCGCAGCGCGGCGGCGTCGTGCCGGGCGGTCGCTGCCGAAGTCGCTGCGGCGGCGTTGGCGCAGCACAGTGCGGCGGCCGCGAGGGTGGTGAGGACGGTATGGCGCACGATTGACTCCTGTCCGGTTGGCGTGGGTGCTAGTTGAAGCAGCTCTGCCTGGTCGAACCGTCCGGCATCTCGATGACTTCGATGCAGTGGCGGGGCGCGGCGGGGCGCGGCCGGGGCGGCGTCACGCGGACCGGCGCCGCGGCCTTGAAGACTTTCGGTTCGCCCAGCAGTTCGGTGCGGGTGATGCCGGCGGTGCTGACGGTCGCTTCGTCCGACTGGTTGCGCAGGGCGAGCGACAGGGTGCCGATGCTGCGGGCCAGGTCGAGTTTTTCCGAGTCGGCCAGAGAGAGCTCGAGCGTGACGGCGTTGACGACCTTCGGCTTGGTGTCGTCGCGGCCGGCTTCCTGCGCCACGGCCAGCACGAGCACATGTTCGAGCACCGTCTTGCTGATCGGTTTCGTCTCGCCCTTGCCCTCGTCGCGCTGGGCGTGGACGAGGATGTCGACGTAGTTGCCGGGGAGGGCGAAGCCGGCCACGCCGACGACGTCGTTGACGCGCACCGTCATCGCCCGCTTGCCCTCGGCGATGACGGCGGACAGGCCGCCCATCGTGCCGACCGGGGCCAGCTTGCCGTCGATGACGGCCTCGCCGCGGACGACGTCCTGCTTGACGACGCGGCTCTTCAGCGCGGCGGGATCGGCGACCGCGCCGGTCGGCAGCGCGGTGGCGGGCCAGTCGATCGTCGTCAGCATTTCCGGTTCGAGCCGGCTGCCGGCCGGGATGTCGACGGTGGCGACGACGACCTTGTTGGCCGCGACCTTGTTGTGCTGGCCGACCCAGTTGTTGGCGTAAATGGCGGCCACGAGGCCGAGGACGGCCGCAACCAGCAGCAGGGCGAATGCCTTGACGTTTTTCATGATGTCACCGGAGTTGTCAGAGGAAACCGAAGTGCGCGGCGACCGTCGTCGTGATGGTGCCCAGCGCGATGGGAACGGCGTACGGCAGCCTGCCGACGGAACCCGGGTCCGTCGTCGCGATGCGGACGGGCAGGCCGGCCGTGACCGCGATGCCGCCCAGGTGCAGGATCCGCATGACGTTGCCCAGCATGACGCGCAGGGTGCCGTGGCGGAGGGCATACAGGATGGTGCACACGCCGCCGGCGGCGAAGGTGCCGACCAGGGCCAGCGGGACCGCGTGCAGGCCCAGCAGGGAGCCGGCCATCGCCATCAGCTTGACGTCGCCCGCGCCCGTCAGGTGCAGCAGCCACAGCGGGAAGAGCACGGCAAAGCCGACGCCGGCCCCGGCCAGGGACCACAGGAATCCGTGTCCGCCCCAGAACGGCTCGACGGTGCTGTAGGCGAGGCCGAACGCGAGGCCGCCCAGCGTCAGCCGGTTCGGGATCCGCTGGTGCCGCACGTCGGCGACGGCGGCGGCCACGAGCAGGACGAACAGCGCGACGTTGCGCGGGTCCGTGACGAGCATGATGGCAAGTGCGAAAAAGGCGCCGAGTTCATTGTTCATTTTCTTACTCCCTGCTTGACTCAGATCAGTTGAGTGGTTGTTCAGTGTCAATGCTTGGAGAAAAGTCTATCGGCCCGGAAAGATTCAGGCATCAGTCGAGTGTCACGGAATCGCTAGGCAAACCTCCTGTTTATGTACGACAAAACCAGTACAAAACGACCAGGACGATAGTCGGCCCCGCTTGTAACCTTCGCACGGTCGACTATGCTGCAAGGACGGCGTATGCGCGGAGGCGACATCATGGCTGCATTGAAAGAGGAAACAGTCGACGGCTTGCGGGCCGCCTTGCGGGGGCCGCTGCTGCGGCCGGGCGACCCCGACTACGATGGCGCGCGGCAGATCTGGAACGCGATGATCGACCGCCGCCCGGCGCTGATCGCGCGCTGCGCCGGCACGGCCGACGTGTGCACGGCCGTCGCGTTCGCGCGCGACCACGGCCTGCCGCTGGCCGTGCGCGGCGGCGGCCACAACATCGCCGGCAACGCGATCTGCGACGACGGGCTCGTGATCGACCTGGCGGGCATGCGCAGTGTCCACGTCGACCCGGACGCCTGCCTCGCGTACGTCGACGGCGGTGCGCTGCTGGCCGACGTCGACCACGAGACGCAGGCCTGCGGCCTCGCCGTCCCGCTCGGCATCAATTCGACGACGGGCGCGGCGGGTCTGACATTGGGCGGCGGCTTCGGCTGGCTGTCGCGCATGCTGGGGCTCACGGTGGACAGCCTCGTGGGCGCCGAGATCGTCACGGCGGACGCGCGTCGGCGCCACATCGGACCGCGCCAGGAGCCGGATTTGTTCTGGGCGATCCGCGGCGGCGGCGGCAACTTCGGCGTGGTCACGCGCTTCGAATTCGCGCTGCATGCCGTCGGGCCGCTCGTCACGGCCGGGCTGGTCGTGTTCCCGGCCGCGCAGGGGCAAGCGGTGCTGCGCCGCTACCGCGACTACGTGGACACGCTGCCGAACGACGTCTCGATCTGGGCCGTATTACGCAAGGCGCCGCCGCTGCCGTTCCTGCCGCAGGCCGTGCACGGCCAGGACATCGTCGCGCTGGCCGTGTTCTCGACACGCCCGCCGGAGGAAGCGGAGCCGGTGCTGGCGCCCGTGCGGTCGTTCGGCGACGTGCTGGGCGAACACGTGGGCGCCGTCCCGTACGCGGCGTGGCAGAAGACGTTCGACCCGTTGCTGGCGCCGGGCGCGCGCAATTACTGGAAGTCGCACAACTTCACCACGCTGTCCGACGAGGCCGTCGACCTCGTGCTGCGCTATGCCGCCGCCGTGCCGACGCCGCAGTGCGAGATCTTCCTGGGCCTCATCGGCGGCCGCGCGAACGAGCCGGCCGTCGATGCCACCGCGTACCCGCACCGCAATGTGATGTATGCGATGAACGTGCACGGGCGCTGGCTCGACGCCGCCGACGACGCGCGCTGCGTGGCTTGGGCACGGGAGTTCTTCGCGGCCGTGACGCCGTATGCGGCCGGCAGTGTCTACATCAATTTCCTGACGCAGGACGAGGGCGCGCGCATCCACGAGGCGTACGGCACGAACTGGGACCGGCTCGTGCAGGTGAAGCGGCGCTACGATCCGGACAACCTGTTCCGCTTCAATCACAACATCGCGCCGGCCGGGTGACGGTCACCCCAGCGCCAGCGCGACGGCCGCCTCGGCATGCAGCCCCGTCGTGTCGTACAGCGGCACGGGGCTGTCCCCGGGCCCGACGAGCAGCATGATCTCCGTGCAGCCGAGGATGATCGCTTCCGCGCCGGCCGCGACGAGGCGCCGGATCACGCCGCGGTAGGCCTCGCGCGACGCCGCTTCGACGCGTCCCTGCACGAGCTCCTCGTAGATGATGCGGTGGACCGTGGCGCGATCGTCCGCATCGGGCACGAGCACGTCCAGGCCGTGCTTGTCGGCCAGCCGGCCTTTATAAAAATCCTGTTCCATCGTGAAGGCGGTGCCCAGCAGGCCGATGCGCTTGTAGCCGGCAGCCTTGATGCGCGCGGCCGTCGGGTCGGCGATGTGCAGCAGGGGCAAGTCCACGGCGGCCTCGATCTGCGGCGCCGCCTTGTGCATCGTGTTCGTGCAGATGACGAGGAAGTCGGCGCCGCCGCGCTGCAGCCGCCGTGCCGCCTCGATCATCTGTTCGGCCGCGTCGTCCCACCGGTCTTCGCGCTGCAGGACGGCGATGTCGTCGAAGTCGAACGACCACATGAGGCAGCGCGCGGCGTGCAGGCCGCCGAGACGGTCGCGCACGCCCTCGTTGACGAGGCGATAGTATTCGGCCGAGCTTTTCCAGCTCATCCCGCCCAGCATACCGATGATCTTCTGCGTCATGCGTATCCCCTGTCGATGTCGAGCCGTCCAGTATAACGAGGCTTGTGCGGCCGCGCACAGACGCCGCGGCCGGCGGACCGGATCATGCGCGACGACACGGCCATCCCGGCCGATGGAGGGGACCATGGACTCGATCAACCGCAACCAGGCCGAAACGAATCGCCGCGACCTGAGCGGCAGCGAAGCGATCAAGCGTGTGAAGGACATGACGATTGACGCGGACACCTGCTTCTTCTGCACGGCGGGCAGCACCGGCTCGACGAACGGCGTGCGCCCGATGAGCGTGCGCAAGGCGGACGACGCCGGCAACCTGTGGTTCCTGAGCGCGAACGACAGCCACAAGAACCACGAGCTCGCGGCCAACCCGGCCGTCAAGCTGTACTTCCAGCGCGATGCGCACGCGGGCTTCCTGGAACTGGAAGGCCGCGCCGAGATCCTGGAAGACCGCGCCCGCATCCACGACCTGTGGAATCCGATGCTGAAGACGTGGTTCACGGAAGGGGAGGACGACCCGCGCATCAGCGTCATCAGGTTCACGCCGCAATCCGGTTACTACTGGGACAACAAGCACGGCAACCTCGTCGCGGGCGCCAAGATGACGGTGGGGGCGCTCGTCGGCAAAACGCTCGACGATTCGATCGAAGGGCGGTTGATGTTCTGAGCTTAATAATTCACAACGGTGGGATTTGTTGCAATTGAGAATGTTGTTATATTGAAATAATGATAAAATTTGCTTATCTAAATTTCATGTCCAAGCCGCCAACGGTCCGGCGGCTGGACGCCATCCATTCTCATGAGTCCGCACGAACCTGCTCCGCCTCGCATCCGACATTTTTCGCGAAAGCATACCGCCAAGAAGAGCGTTCCTGAAGAAGTCTGGCTGCTCGCCTACATAAAGAAAAATCCTTTTCAGTCCGGTGCGGCGTTAGCCACGCTATATGGTGTGTTAGTCATTTTTGCCTACCACTTTCATATCGAGTATTTCCCGAGCTTTGACCTCAAGTCGTTGGCGAGTACGGTATTTGCTGCTGCCTACACGGCATTGTGTACCTTGGTCGTCTTCAGTCTCAGTCTGTTTGCACCGGCCTATGTCATCGGGACCTGGGGATTGGATGAGCACCTCGGACATGAGCAGAAGGATAGCGGCGGGTTGCGAAAGCGGATTTTCGAATGCTTCTTCCTGGCATTCGCTATTTTCCTGACGGTTTGCGGAATATTCTTCATTGTCGTCGACAACAAGATGCCGAGTTGGCTGCTGCTGCCCGCCCTGCCTGTCGTGACGACTGCATGGATTGTCATTGGGCACTTCCTGAAGAAGCTTTTCGGCGCGGGGAAAACGAATGGCGATGCGCCCACGACGCCGGATAAGGGCATCACGGCAGAAGGCGGCGTATCGCTTACGAAGCCTGAACCGGCTCTCGACCAGGACTCAGCGAAACCGGAAAAAACCGGATCGTTGACCTGGTCGCGTGTTTCGTTCATCTTCATGATGACTTGCGTCGCGGCCATGGAGTTGGTTTCGATGGCAATCCTGTTCAACATGCTGCGCGATTCGCCATACGCGGATAATCCTGCGGACATCTCCCTTACCAGTCTCTTCGTCGGCCTCGCATGGAGCGGCATGATACTTCACGTGATTGGCATCTACCTCGTCAGCGCGTGGCGTATTCCGGATCTCAACCCGAAGCATCGCGTATTTTCGTGCCTGACCGCGTTTGCGGCGCCAGTCATCGTCTCCTTTTTCTTGAACAACCCTGTCCTCTTTTTTGCGCTGACGGCCATGACGACGAAATATGGCAATTTCCGCGCAGCTGAAATGACGGTGACAAACACAGCGTGCCAGATCATCGAGAACGCCGGCGAAAAGCTTTGTGTCAAGCAGAGCGATGGCATGAACAAACTCTGCAATGTGCATGTCCTGTCGCGGATTGGTACAGAAAGCTATCTGCTCGTGTCTTATCCAGGCAAAAAACCGGCGGCCGGGAAGCCCGGGCCAGGTGCTGCGTCTTCCGCAAAAAACGCCGGTGGTGCTTCTCAAAAGGAAGAGGACAAAAAAGAAGTCGACGCCAGCAAGTGGGTGCTTGACGTCTATTTACCGTCCAAGGAAATCCTCGGGATGCGGGTGGACACGACCGTGCGACGTTTCCGCAAGAGCGGCATCGTGAATGGGCTCGGCACCGGGGTGTCCGTCTGCGCAGCCCCGCCTGCGGCACCGCCTGCAGCGCCGCCGGTGCGTCCTGCGCCGCCACCCGAACCAAAAGAGCGGACCGCGCAGCAGTCGCTCAAGACCGAGTTGTTCGAATTCGATAAGTATGTCTTGAAGCCGGATGGGAACGCGTTATTGCAGAAATTCGCCAAGGATTTGGCCGCGACGGACGCATCGACGATGACGCTCAAGGTGATCGGCCATACCGATTCGATCGGTACGCCGTATTACAACTTGCAGCTGTCGCAAATGCGCGCCTTCACCGTGGCAAATTACCTGCAGTCGTATCTGCAAAAACCACCGCACGTCATCAAGCAACTGGACATCGATATCAAAGGCGTCGGCCCATTGCAGCCGAAGGTGGCCGACCTGAATTGTCCAGGTCGAGGTGCCGAGAAAAAACGGATCCACTGTCTTGAGCCCAACCGCCGTGTCGAGGTCGCGGCGACTTGGGAAGCCGGCAAGTAAGTCGTGCAGCGTGACAGGCAGCGGCCTTCGCTCAGGCCAATCAGCGGATCACGTCCAGCGCCGCGAATTCCCGCACCGCGAAGTCGACGAACGCGCGCAGGCGCGGCGCCATGTGGCGGCTGCTGGGCATGACGAGGTGCACCGGGGCCGGTTCCGGCTCGTACGCCACGAGCAGGCGGCGCAGCAGGCCGGTCCGCAGGTCCGGTTCGACCTGGTACGACAGCGCCCGCGCGATGCCGAAGCCGTCGCGCGCGGCCGCCAGCATGGCTTCCGTGTCGTTCATGCGCAGGCGCGGGCTGTAGCGCACCACGTGCTCGCGGCCGTCCGCGCGGAAGCGCCATTCGGCCACGCTGCGCACGGCCGTCGACATGATCAATTCGTGGCCCGCGAGGTCGGCCGGGACGAGGGGAATGCCGCGCCGGTCGAGGTAGGCGGGGCTCGCTACCGTCACGCGCCGCACCTCGCCCAGCCGGCGCGCGACGAGGCTCAGGTTGGCCAGCGCGCCGATGCGCAGCGCGGCGTCGATCCCTTCCTCGATCAGGTCGACATTGCGGTCGGACAGCGTCAGGTCGACCTGGATGTCCGGATGCAGCGCGAGGAAGCGCGTGACGACCGGCGCCACGTGGCGCCGGCCGAACACGGTGGGCGCCGTGAGCCGCAGCAGGCCGCGCGGGGTGCCGGCGCCGGGCGGCTGCAGCGCGGCGTCGTAGTCCGCCAGCAGGCGGCGCGCCTGTTCCGCGAGGCGCAGGCCCGTTTCCGTCGGCGTGAGGCGGCGCGTGCTGCGTTCGAACAGCCGGGCGCCGGCGCGGTTTTCCAGCGTCCCCAGGATGCGCGTGACGGCCGCGGGCGAGCGGCCCAGCTTGCGCGCGGCGGACGCCATGCTGCCCGCGTCGAGGATGGCGATGAACACGTGCAGCTCGTCGAGTCGGTCCATGATTATTGCGAGAGGTGGAATACTGAATTGCCATTATGCCGGATTCCGGTATGAATGATCCGGCACTACGATGCATGGACCGACAATCACCAGAGAGACGACCATGACCCGCATCCTCCACGGCACTCGCCTGTCCGGCCACGCGCACCGCGCCCGGCTGTTCCTGCACCTGCTCGACCTGACCTACGAATTCGCCGACAGCCCGGCCGACGTGCGCAACTCCGCCGCGTTCCGCGCCATGAATCCGCTGGGCCAGATCCCGGTGCTGCAGGATGGCGACGTGGTGCTGGCCGACAGCAACGCCATCCTCGTCTACCTCGCGAAGCGTTACGCGCCGGGCAGCGCCTGGCTGCCGGAAGACCCCGTCGGCGCGGCCCGCGTACAGCGCTGGTTGTCGCAGGCGGCGGGCGAGATCATGTTCGGCCCGGCCGCCGCGCGCGTGTCCGCCCGGTTCTACGACACCGGCGTGCCGGCCCCGCTGTCGCAGGCGCTGGCCGCCCGCGTGCTGGGCCTGATGGAAGGCGAGCTGGCCGCGCGCGACTGGCTCGCCGGCGCCGCGCCCACGATCGCGGACGTCGCGTGCTACAGCTATGTCGCGCACGCGCCGGAAGGCGGCATCGCGCTCGATCCGTATGCGCGGGTGCGCGCCTGGATCGCCCGCGTGGAAGCGCTGCCGGGCTTCGTCGCGATGCCGGGGGAGTGAGGCGATCATGGATGGCGACCGTATCCCGCTGCCGTTCCACAAAGGCGAGTTGAGCGCGCAGGCGCTGGCCGGCGTCGACCCGTTCAACGCGCCGATCCGCAACCGCATGCCGGACCAGCACCGGACCTTCTTCCCGCTGCTGCCGTTCGTGGCCCTGGCCGTCGCGGACGACGAAGGCTGGCCGCTCGCTACCCTCGTGCAGGGGCCGCCCGGATTCGCCAGCTCGCCCGACCCGGCGCGCCTCGACGTGGCCGCGCTGCCGTCGCCCGACGATCCCGTGCGGGCGCGGCTGGCGGCCGGTGCACGGGTCGGCATGCTCGGCATCGACCTGGGCACGCGCCGGCGCAACCGGCTGAACGGCGTCGTCGCGGCACTGGGCGCCGCCGGATTCGCGGTCGACGTCGCGCAGTCGTTCGGGAACTGCCCGCGCTACATCCACGTCCGCGCGCTACAGCCGGTCGAGCGCACGGCCGGCCCGGTGACGGCATTCGATGCCGACCTGCCGGCACGGGCGCGCGCGATGCTGGCGCAGACGCCCACGCTGTTCGTGGCCAGCGCCAGCGGCGCCGATGCGCAGGACGGTGCCGCGGGCCTGGACATGTCGCACCGCGGCGGCCCGGCCGGCTTCGCGCGGCTGGATGGCGACGTGCTGGTCGTGCCGGATTACGCGGGCAACCGGTACTTCAACACGCTCGGCAATTTTCTGGTGGAGCCGCGCGCGGCGATCGTGGTGGCCGATTTCGCGACCGGCGACGTGCTGCAGCTGCAGGGCGTCGTCGAGGTGGACTGGGAAGCGGCGGCGCCGGAGCGCATGCCGCCGGTGGAGCGGACGTGGCGGTTCCGGATTGTGCGGGGGTGGTTGCGGGAGCGGGCGTTTGGTCTGGCCGACACACCATAGACCGTCGTTCCCGCGCAGGCGGGAACCTAATTTGTACGCACTGGGGTAACGCTTGCAACATTGGGTCCCCGCCTTCGCGGGGACGACGTGGTTACGTAGCGGACCCGGTCAATTTCCACAACTGGGTCGGCAACGCCGCCGGCGCCTCCGGCTTGAAGAACGCGGAATCCTGGATGTGCGACGTGGTCACGTAGATCGTCCCGTCCGGCCCCTGGCTGAACGTATCCGGCCAGCGCAGCCGCTCGTCCTGCACGACGATGCGCGCCTGCGCCGACGGGCCTTCGGACAGGTCGCGCACCTTGATCGCATCGTCCTGCACGGACGTCAGGTACATGAGCTCCGTGCCGCGCGCGATGAGGAGGCCGTCGTTGACCCCGTTCTTCCCGTACGATTCGACCTGTCCGCCGATGTCCTCGCCCAGCAAGCCGGCGCCGGTGAGGGCGGCGGTCGGGATGCGATACAACTCGTCGCCCTTGATCGCCTGCCAGTACAGGTACTTGCCGTCGCCGGACAGCTCGATGCCGTCCGCCGAGAATTCCACGCCGCGGCCATCCGGGCGGCGCAGGACCTTGCCGTCAGCCGTCACGTTCAAGCCTTTTTTCATCTGCGTGGACGGGTGGCCGTCCAGCACGCGCACCGTCTTGCCGGACGCGATGTCGACGACGAGCAGCGCGCCCCGCACGCCGGAATCGGTGATGTACGCGACCTTGCCGTCGTTCGAGAAGCGCACGTCGTTCAGGTAGGAGCCTTGCGGCGCGGCGTCCTCGTCGAACGCGATCGTCTGCGTCACCTTGTCGGTCGCGAGGTCGATGCGCACGAGCTTCGCGCCGCCGGCCACCAGGTGCGCCTGCGCCGGCGCGGCCGGGTCGAGCACCCACAGGCTGCCGCGCCGGTCGGCGACGACGCTCTGCACGCACACCCAGTGGTCGTGCGGCGTCACCTCGTCCTTCTTCGCGTTGCGCCAGCCGTTCCACGCTTCGTCCGGATACGGCCGCACCCCGCCATCCTTCAATTCGGCGACGGACACCTCGGTGTCCTCGGTCCAGCGGGGGAAGTTGACGAAGATGCGGCCGTCCTCGGCGACGGTCACACCCGTCACCTGGTGGCCGAAATCGGCGACGAGTTCGATGTTGCTCATGGGGTTCCTTTCGTTGGTTGGATTCACGCGGCGCGCCGCTTCACGGCCAGGTCGTTGGCGGCCGTCTCCTGCGCGAGGCGCCGTTCCAGCATCGCGAGCACGGCCGCTTCTTCGGGCTGCAGGTCCTTCAGGTCTTCGACGAGGCTTTCCTCGGCGCGGGCGCGCAGGCCTTCGAGCATGGTGCCGTCCAGGTAGGCGTCCAGCACGGCCGGGTGCACGTAGCACTTGCGGCAGACGGACGGCGTATTGCCCAGCCGTTCCGCGACGGATTCGATGGCGCGCACGACGTTCTTCTTCGCCTGCGTGTCGGAATCGACGGCTTCGAATTCCTGCAGCGCCATCGCGGCGAGGACGGTCCCGGACCACGTGCGGAAATCCTTCGCCGTGTAATCCTCGCCGGTGATCGTACGCAGGTAGTCGTTCACGTCGCTCGATCCCACCGTGTGCGTTTCGCCGTCTTCGTCGAGGTACTGGAACAGGTCCTGGCCCGGCAGGTCGCGCGTGCGCTGGATGATGCGGGCGAGGCGCCGGTCGTGCACCTTGACGTCGTGATACACACCGCTCTTGCCGCGGAAGCGGAACTCGACTTCGCTGCCGTCGATCCTGACGTGGCGGTTGCGCAGCGTGGTCAGGCCGTACGACTTGTTCTCGCGGGCGTATTCGTCGTTACCGATGCGCATCATCGTCGCTTCCAGCAGGTAGACGATCGTCGCGAGGACTTTTTCGCGCGGCAGGCCGGGGAGGGCCAGCGCGCGGTCGACTTCCTTGCGGATCTGCGGCAGCGCCTTGCCGAACTTGATCATCCGTTCGTACTTGACCTCGTCGCGCACCTCGCGCCATTTCGGGTGGTAGCGGTACTGCTTGCGCCCGCGCGCGTCGCGGCCCGTCGCCTGCAGGTGGCCGTTGGCCTGCGGGCAGATCCACACGTCCGTCCACGCGGGCGGGATCGCCAGCGACTTGATGCGCTTGAGGGTGGGCTCGTCCTCGACCGGTTCGCCCTTCGCGTCGAGGTAGCGAAAGCCGTCCTTGACCGGCTCGCGCAAGATACCCGGGCGGTCGTCGTGGACGTAGCGCAGGCCCGCGGCCCTGGCGGCGGCAGGCGGATCGGTGTTCGGCACCGGGTCGGAAGGTATCTGGTCTGCGCTCTTCATCGGGGACTCGCAAGGTGGGCTGGCCCCAGTCTACGCCGGCGCCGGGCGCGCACCGTTCGGGAACTAACGTAGCGCAGGCCCGTTAGAATGGCGCCATGCCGAGCAAAACGCCCATCTTCCCCGGGCCGCGCACCGCGCGCGGCCTCGTCCTCGCCGTCCTCCTGTCCAACGCCGACCAGGCGGGCGCCGAGCCGCTGCGCGGCCGCGTAACGCTGGCCGCCATCGTCCGCGCGCTCAAGCGCAAGTACCACTGGCCGATCGAGACGACGAGTTTTCCTTCCAACGCGCCGGACGGCCGCGCCACGTGGGCCACCGTGTACAGCCTGCCGCCCGACGTCATCGCGAAAGCGCTCGACGAGCGGGGGCGCGACTGGCTGAAGAGCAGCCGCGGCTAGCCTCGCTGCTCAGTCCTGCTGCTCAGTTTTGATGCTCAGTTTTTCTGATAACGCGCTTCGAGCAAGTCGATCTGGCGCAGCAACCGGCGCGCCGTCTCGTCCGAGATGTCCGTGCGGCGCGCGAGGCGCAGCACCGTGTCGCGCTCCGCGTTCAGCGCGAGCAGCCGGTAGCTGCGCTCCGTGCGCCTGAGCGCCTGCGCGTCGCCATTGCCGCCCACGGCGTCGGTCGCGTTCAGGCGGTGCCGGTACAGCCGCAGCACGTGGGCCACGGCCCGGCTGCCGTCCTCGCCGTCCTCCTTCTCCGCCCGTTCCAGCGCGGCGATGGCCGCCAGCGTGGCCGCGTGGCGCGCGTCGTCCTCGCTGCACTTCGCGTCCGGCTCGGCCGGCATCTCCAGGCCGCGCAGCAGGGCGGGCAGCGCGGCGCTGGCGAGCAGCAGCGACACCACGATCACGCTGCTGGCCAGGAAGATCGCCAGGTGACGCGCGGGGAACGGATCGCCGTTCGGCAGCGCGAGCGGCAGGGTCAGCACGCCGGCCATCGTCAGGGCGCCGCGCACGCCCGCCACCGACGTGGCCAGCATCACGCGCAGTTTCGGCTTGAAGACCTGGCGGCCCAGGCGCTTGCGGTTCAGGATCGTCAGCTGCAGCGAAATCCACACCCACGCGAAGCGCAGCAGCACCAGCCCCAGGCTGAACGCGAGCGCGCGGCCGACGAGCCACCACAGATCGTACGGCGTGCCGCCGGCCGGGTGCAGCGCGCCGCGCACGATGTCCGGCAGTTGTTCGCCCAGCAGCACGAACATGGTGCCGTTCAACGTGAATTGCAGCGCATCCCAGATGACGTTGCGGCGGATGCGCGTGCCCGGCGTTGCCCCGCCCGACAATTCCAGGTAGCTCATCGTGATGCCGGCCGCCACGGCCGCGAGGATGCCCGATGCCTCAAGGCGTTCGGCCACGAGGTAGGCGCCGAATGGCGTCAGGAGGTTGATCAGCACCGGGACGCCATCCTCTTCGCCGAAGCGGCGCTGCAGGATGCCGTGCGCCCGCGTGATGGCGAACGTGATCGCGATGCCGGCCGCGATGCCCGCCAGCGCCACCCACAGAAATGTCAGGCTCGCCCGCGCGAGCGAGAAGTGTCCGGTCACGGCCGCGGCGACGGCGAAGCGGAAGCACACGAGGCCACTCGCATCGTTGAGCAGGCTCTCGCCCTCGACGATGTGCATGAGGCGCGGCGGCATCGGCACGCGCGCCGTGATCGACGAGACGGCGACCGGGTCCGTCGGCGCCACGATGGCCGCCAGCGCGAAGGCCACCGCCAGCGGCATCGCGGGGATCATCCAGTGCAGCAGGTAGCCGGCGCCGACGACGGTGAACAGCACGAGGCCCAGCGCGAGTTCCAGGATCGTCGCCTTGTCGCGGAACAGGCCGATCTTGGGTATGCGCCAGCCGTCCACGAACAGCAGCGGGGGCAGGAAGAGCAGGAAAAAGATGTCCGGCTCCAGCGCGATGCCATGGCGGAAAACGCCCGAGATGACGGCGCCCGCGGCGATCTGGATCAGTGGCAGGGGCAGGGCGATGGGCAGCACGCGCGCCACGTAGCCGCTCGCGATCACGGCGAGCAGCATCGCCAGGATGACTTCGACGGTCTCCATATCATCTCCTTTCACGGTCGATGATAAGGGATGGTGCGGATGAAACACGGTACGGTTGCGCGTGCCTACACGTTCAACCAACCCGCCGTGGCCTGATTATTCATCGGCAGGCGGGAAAGCGTCGGCCCGGCAGCGCGGACAATACAGGTATAAGGTTTGACCGTTGCCCAGTTTAAGCGAGCCGGCACGATACTGCTGGATTGCCCAGATACCCCTGACGCCGTTCTTGAAGGTGACTTCTCCGCTCGCATGGCAGGGCGACCAGTCGAGCATATGAAAGTAATCGTGTTCTGAGACTTCGGCCGCTTTGCCGATGTACTCGCGGATTTCCTGATCGCTGAGCTTGAAACCAGAGCATTGCGCCGCAGGTTCACCTGCCGCTGGAGAGATCGCGCCGCTGTTCCGACTGGTGACTGTGCTGATCGGCGGAAGATGTGTCTTGCGCATTATTGGTTCGGTACCAGAACCATCGTCCATTGCTACGGACGCGCTTGCCGTCACGGCCAAGAGGAGTGCAGCGACTACCATGATGCGCTTTCGGCTTCCGTCGGGTTCTTGCGGGAGACGACCGGGTGCCGGAAGATTTCACTCATCGGCACGCCGAAAGTCGAGGTGAGCTCGGCGATCAGCCACTGAAGCGACGCGTTTTGCCGTTCATTCACCGTTTCGTAGACTCCCTGCTCGGCCGGGTTCCGGCTTTTGCCGGCTACCACGGCACCAACGATCTCGATCCCGATGCTGTCGTCGTTCGATTCCCCGTTGACGCCATCAATTTGCAAATAGACATCAGCTGCCATGTTTCTCTCCTCGGTTGCCCATCCGTGATTCTCGACCGGAAGGCACGAGTACATTTATGCGAGATCAGTATCCGCAGATGTTGAGAGAAACCGCGTGGCGATAGTTTTGCAGCATCGTAAGATGGGCTCTCCAGTCCATCAACGCGATACGCAGACGCGTTAACGCCGGATGTTCGCCTCGGCGGCCGCAGCCAGGATATCCGCCAGCTGCATCGTATTCACCGGCTTGACGAGGTAGTGGTCGAACCCGGCCGCCATCGACGTGTCGCGGTCCTGCTGGCGGCCGTAGCCCGTCATCGCGATCAGCGTGGCACCGGCCGCCTGCGGCAGCATGCGCAGGCGCCGCGACAGTTCGTTGCCGTCGAAGTCGGGCAGGCCGATGTCGAGCAGGCAGACTTCCGGCACGAAGGATTTCGCCAGTTCCAGCGCGTCCGTGGCGGAGTACGCGACTTCCACGCGGTGCCCGCCGGAGCGCAGGAACAGCTGCAAGGTGTGGACGGCGTCGACGTTGTCGTCCACGAGGAGGATGCGCAGCGGCACGCCGCCGTCGTGGTGTTCTTCGCCGACGACGGGCGCCGGCGCCAGCACGACGTCCTGCGTGTAGCGGGGCAGGCGTACCGTGAACGTCGAGCCCTTGCCGAGGCCCGCGCTGTAGGCCTTCACTTCGCCGCCGTGCAGTTCCACGAGGCTTTTCACGAGGGCGAGGCCGAGACCGAGGCCGCCCTGCGAGCGGTCCGGCGTGCGCTCGGCCTGGGTGAACAGGTCGAACACGCGTTCGACGAGGGCGGGCTCCATGCCGATGCCGTCGTCGGCCACGGTCAGCACGTAGTCGTTGCCGTCCGCGTCCACGCGCAGGTGGATGGTACCGCCTTCCGGCGTGTACTTGGTCGCGTTGTTGAGCAGGTTCGCGCATACCTGCACGAGCCGCTTGTGGTCGCCCTTGACGTACGCGGGCGCGGGCGGCAGCTCGATCACGACGCGGTGGCGCCGCGCCGCGATCAGCGGGCGGATCTGTTCGGCCGCGTCGTCGACGACGCGCTTGAAGTCCAGCACCTGCGTCGCCAGCGACACGAGGCCGCGCGTCACGCGCGACACGTCGAGCAGGTCGTCGACGAGGCTCGTCATGTGGTCGACCTGGCGCACGATGATGGAACAGGTCTGGGTGATCTGGGCATTATCGGAATGCAGCAGCTTGAGCAGGTGCGCGCCCGTGCTGATCGGCGCCAGCGGGTTGCGCAGCTCGTGCGCGAGCATCGCGAGGAATTCGTCCTTGCGCTGGTCGGCGGCGCGCAGTTCGCGCTCGGCCAGCGAGCGGGCCGTCTCTTTCTTCTGCAGCGCGGCCGCCATGCGGTCCAGCGCCTGGGCCAGGTTGCCGATCTCTTCGTGGCCGTAGGCGATGCCGGAGCGGGCTTCGAGGTCGCCGGCGGCGATGCGCTCGGCGGTGCCCATCAGCTTGCGCACGCGCTGGACGATCAGCACGTCGCCCACGAGCCACGCGGCCAGCATGGCGAGCAGCGTGGTCGCCGCGAGGCCCAGCAGGGACATGATCTGGTCGTGGCGCGCGGCCGACAGGATCGTCTCGGTGGGGATGCCGATCGTGACCGTGTAGTCGGTCAGCGCGGGCGCGCCCACGCGCGCGAACGTGTGCAGGCGCTCGATGCCGTCGTCGCCGCGGACCGTCACGGCGCGCTGGCCGGCCGTGTTCAACGCTTCCTGCATCGCCGGCGACAGCCTGGTGCCGAAGAAGCGTTCCGGATCGGGGCGGCGCGAGATGATGGTGCCGCGCGCATCGGCCGTCGCCAGCACGGAGCCGGGCGGCAGGTTGATGTCGTTGATGAAGGTGTCGAGGCCTTCCAGGTCCATCGCCGCGAACACGACGGCCAGGACTTTCCCGCCGCGGTCGATGACGGGATAGGTGAGGTTGATCGTGTGCTTCTTGATGACGCGGCCGAACACGTAGTCGCCGGCAATGAACCGGCGTTCGGAGATGGCGCGGCGGAAGTGGCTGCGGTCGCCCAGGTTGACGGGGTGGAGCAGGGGGACGGCGCTGCAGGTGACATCGCCGTTGAGCTGGATGAGGCCGAAGTTGACGAAGCCCTCGTTGCGGTCGAGGACGTCGGACAGCAGCGACGTGCATTTCGCCGTGTCGCCCATCAGGTCCGGGACGCTGGCCAGGTCGACGAGGATCTGGCGCGCACCCTCGATCGACTGGGCCTCGTTGGCGGCCGCCATGCCCGTCAGGCGGCGCAGGTTTTCTTCCGATGCCTTGATGGCATGTTCGCGTTCGCGGATCCCGGACAGGATCGTCATCACCGCGAGCGGCGTGATCGCCAGCGCGACCAGCAACATGAGCCGGCTGCGCAGGCTGTTCAGCCGGAAGCGGCTCAAGCCAGATGTCATTTGTCTATCTTCTATCTGCCGCCTTGTGGGCAACAAACGCATTCCCAAATTCGATGATCCTGCGGATGCCTTCGCGCAAGGTCGCCACGTCGTCCGAAATATAGCCGAGCCGGATGTAGCCGGGCACGCCCAGCGCCTCGCCCGGCATGACCGCCACTCTCTGTTCCTCGAGCAGCGCTTCGGCAAAGCCGACCGTGTCCAGCGTCAGGCTGCGCACGTCTCCCCACAGGTACGGACCGGAGGTCGGCGCGTGCATGACGATCCAGGGGACCTCGGCAAACAGCCGCACCGCCAGGTCGCGCCGGTCACGGTAGTCCGCCATCATCGCGCGCGGCGCGCCGGTCGCGAATGCGACCTCCAGCGCCACTTGCGACAAATGCCCGGCGGCCGCCGTGATCGGGCCTTGCAGCGTCTGCATCGCGTTGACCACTTCGGCGGGCGCCAGCGCGAAGCCGACCCGCCAGCCCATCATGGCGTAGCTCTGCGAGGCCGAAAACAGCGTTACCACGCCGATGTCCCGCCAGTCGCACAAGGCCGCCAGGCTGGTGTGTCCGCCTTCGAAGATCAGGTGTTCGTAGCTTTCGTCGACGATCACCCGGGCCCCGATGCGCTCCACCCATGCTCGAAGGTGTTCCAGTTCCCGGCGAGTGTACACCTTGCCGGTGGGATTGTGCGGGTTATTGATGATGACGATGTCCGGCTTGCCGAGGCCATCCAGCAGTGCCGGCGTGATTTCCTCAGGGAGATCGGCCAGGATAGTCCGCAGGCCCAACAGTTGTGACGTAGCAACGTATGCCGGCCAGTGGGGCTTGAAGATCAGGACGGTGTCGTACGGATCGCTCAACGCATACAGCGCTTCGTACAACCCCTGCTTGGCGCCGTTGGTGACGATGATCTCGTCCGCGCCCGCGTCGATGTTGTTTTCCTTTTTCAGCTTGGCCGCCAGCCGCGTCCGCACGTCCAGTGCGCCGACCACGCTCGTGTACGGCATGATCCGCTCGCGCTCGATCGCCGCCGCCACCGCGTCCAGTACCGGCCGCGGCGCGGGAAAGTGCGAAATGGCGATCGAGAAGTCGATCACGGACTCGCCCTGGCTGCGCAACGTTTCCACGCGGCCGTGCATGGCGGTGGTGGCGAGGGGGCGGGAGGAAGCGATCCGGGCAGAAATTTTCATTTTGTTGTTCTCTTGGGATGGTGTTGTTGAAAAGTCATGACGCACGGTGCAACGGCTGGGTGTTGCCTGATTGTACTAAATCGGCAGAACGATGCCGCACTGGTGGAAAATAGCGCGCGGGAAATGGAGGAGCGGCGGGCGCCGCGCGGCGCGGGATTCTGGTACGGTGATTGCAAAGTGAACCATTGCGGGAGGACGCCATGCAGCAACCCATCGTACGCACCTTCAAGCACGTGACGGCCGCCGAACAGGCGCGCGCCGAACTGCTGGCCGCGGGCATCGCGGCCGACGACGTCGCGATCGACGTCCGCATCGACGAGACCGGCCCCGTGCAGGGCAATTTCACCGTCGGCGATTCGCCCGCGGTGACGGGCAAGGCGGCCTATTCGCACACGTACGCGCCGCTGGCGCAGGACGACGTGCGCGACTGCCAGGTCACCGTGAACGCCGCCGACGCCGCGCTGGCCGAGCGGGCCGCCGCGATCCTCGACCGGCACGGCGGGCACGATCCCGATCCGGCCCATGCCGCCGCCATTGCTGCCCGCGAGACGCGCCATTGAGTTTGCGCGACAATAAGGCATCGCGGTCCGCGACCGCTTCCAGGAGAGACGAATGAGTGCCATCCACCTCGACAAGCAGGATGCCCTGCTGATCATCGACATGCAGGTCGACTTCCTGCCCGGCGGGGCGCTCGGCGTGGCGGGCGGCCATGAAGTGGTCGCGCCGATCAACCACCTGATCGAGCTGTACCAGGCACAAGGCCTGCCGATCTTCGCGTCGCGCGACTGGCACCCGCAGGACCATTGCTCGTTCGCGGCGCAGGGCGGACCGTGGCCGCCGCATTGCGTGGCCGGCACGCCGGGCGCCGCATTCGCGGCCGAGCTGGCGCTGCCCGACGATGCCATCGTGATTTCGAAAGCCGACACGGCGGCCGTGGACGCCTATTCCGCGTTCGGCGGCACCGACCTCGCGGCGCAGCTGCGCGCGCGCGGTGTGGAGCGCGTGACGGTGGTGGGTCTCGCCACCGATTACTGCGTGCTGAACACCGTCACGGATGCGCTGGAAGAAGGCTTCGATACGCTTCTCGTGCCGGAAGCGATGCGCGCCGTCGACGTGAACCCGGGCGACGGCCGCCGCGCGCTCGACCGCATGGTCGCGCGCGGAGCGGTGCCGGTGCGGCTGGGCGAGATCGGGATGGTCGCACTCTCCGTCGCCTGATTCGGACGCCGGTGCGCGTGGACGGCGTGGTGCGGCTGGGCGCGAGCGACAGCGGCCCGGGCGTGGCGGCCGCCTGATTACGCCGCGCGCAGCAGCACGAGGTGGCCGGCGATGCCGCGGCCGTGATCCTCGCGCAATACCGCGTGCGCCGCCGCGAGGACCTCGAAGCCGGCCGCCTGCGCGGTCCGCCGCACGTAATCGAGCGCATGCGCGAACCGGTTCGACGGCTGGAGCGCGAAACCGCGATCGTCCTCGCCGAGCGCTTCGCACGACAACGCGAACAGGCCGCCCGGACGCAGCGCGCGCCGCACCCGCGCGAACAGCGGCGCGAGGTCGCCGAGGTACACCAGCACGTCGGCCGCGACGGCGAGGTCGCACGAGGCGGGACGCTCCGCCAGCCAGTCGGCGATGTCGGCACAGGCCAGGTCATCGTACAGGTCCAGTTCCGCCGCCTTGTCCAGCATGCGCTGCGACAGGTCGACGCCGGTGACGTGGCGCGCCAGCGGACGCAGGAAAGTCGCGCACAGTCCCGTGCCGCAGCCGAGGTCCAGCGCGGCATCCAGCGGCGGCGCCGCCAGGTGCGGACGGAGCAGGGCGTCCAGCAGCGCCGGCGTGCGGTAGCCGAGGACGTCGACGAGGTGGCGGTCGAACCGGCCCGCGTACTGGTCGAACAGGTGTTTCACGTAGTCGGCCGGCGCCGCATCCGGCTGCTCCGCCTCGCCCAGCGCCGCCAGTGAAAACCGGATCTCGTCCGCATCCGCGCCCAGGTCGAGCGCGCGCCGGTACGACGCCACGGCCGCGTCGCGCTGCCCCAGTCCGCGCAGCGTGTTCGCCCGATAGTGCTCGGCCAGCGCGTAGTCGGGCCGCACGGCCAGCGCCCGTTCGTAGCTGTGCAGGGCGGCCGCAAGGTCGCCCGATTTCTTCAGCGCCGCGCCGCGCGCGCACCAGGTGTCGGCCTGCGGGGCCAGCGCGAGCGCGCTGTCGTACGCATCGACGCTGTCCGCGTGGCGGTCCAGCGCCTGCAGTGCGTGGCCCAGCGCGACGAAGGCGTCCGCATACGCGGGCCGCATGGCGAGCGCTTGTTCGGCGCTCGCGACGGCATCCGCATGGCGTCCCAGGTCGTGCAGTGCGATGGCGCGGTGGCACCATGCGTCGGCCAGCGCCGGGGCGATGCCGAGGGCGCGTTCGTAGCTGTCCAGCGCGTCGGCCAGGCGGCCGAGCCGGCGCAGCGTGTTGCCGCGGTTGTCCCAGGCGAGCGCATAGCCCGGATCGAGGCGCAGCGCCGCTTCGTAGTTGGCGAGCGCGGCATCGGTGCGGCCGAGGTCCTGCAGCGCGGCGCCCAGGTTGCAATGGGCGCGCGCCTGCTGCGGGTCGATCCGCAGCGCTTCCTCGATCAGTTCCACGGCACGGCCGGGATGCCCGCGCTGGCGCTCGATCACGCCCAGCAGGTGCAGCGCGTCGAACTGGCGCGGGTCGAGCTCCAGCACGCGCCGGTACAGGGCCTGCGCCTGCTCGAGCCGGCCCTGCTGGTGCAGGCGGACGGCCTGGCCCAGCAGGTTGGACGCGTCTTCCACCGTCACCCGGTCAGCTCCAGGACAGGTCCGCCTTCGACAGCGGCAGCTCGCGCACGCGCTTGCCGGTGGCGGCGAAGATCGCGTTGCAGACGGCCGGCGCCAGCGGCGGGAACACGGGTTCGCCCAGGCCCGTGACGGGGTAGTCCGTCTTGAGGAAGTGCGTCTCGATCTTCGAAGGCGTGTCCGGCATGCGCAGCAGGGCGTAGTCGTGGAAGTTGCTCTGCACGATGCGGCCCTTGTCGATGTCGAGCGCCGGATACATCAGCGTGGACAGGCCGTCGATGACGGAGCCCTGCACCTGGTTCTCGGCGCCGGACAGGTTGACGATCTGCGCGCCGATGTCGGCGACGACGACGACGCGGTCCACGCGCAGCCGGCCTTCCTTCGACACCGTCACCTCCGCCACCTCAGCGACATAGCCGCGGTGGCTGAAGTGGAAGGCGATGCCGGCGCCCTGGCCGCGCGCGAACTTGCGCTGGCCCCAGCCGGATTTTTCCGCGACGGCCTTCAGCACGTTGCGCATGCGGCCCACGTTGTACGGGACGCCGCGTTCTCCCGTGCCGGCCACCAGGTCCTTGTCGCCGAGGAGGTCCAGGCGGAAGGCGAGGGGATCGCGCCCGGCCGCATGGGCCAGTTCGTCGATGAAGCTGTGGAACACCCACGCGAACACGTTGCTGCCCGGCGCGCGCCACGGCCCCATCGGGATGCGGCATTCGAGCGGCGTCTGCTCGATCAGGCAGTTTGCGAGCCAGCGGCCGGGGAATTCGTCGCCAGACAGGTTGCCGCCGCTGCCCGGCTGCAGCACGCTCGCGCTGCCGCCGTCGCTTTCCTTCTTCTCGATGCGGTTGGCGAACGTGACGAAGTGGTCGTGCCAGGCGACGACCTTGCCTTGCTCGTCCACGCCGCCGCGCAGGAAGTGGAAGCCGCCGGCGCGGAAATGGTCGTGCTGCAGGTCGTCCTCGCGCATCCACGTCAGCTTGACGGGCGCTTTCACCTTCTGCGCGATCGCGGCCGCCTCGACGATGAAGTCGGACGACAGGCGGCGCCCGAAGCCGCCGCCGCTGCGCGTGATGTGGAGCAGGATCTTGTCTTTCGGGATGTTGAAGGTCGTGGAGACGAGGGCCTGGCCCGCGCCCGGATTCTGCGTCGGCGCCCACAGTTCGAGGGTACCCTCGGCCGGCTTGAACCATGCCGTGCAGTTCTGCGGTTCCATGCTCGCGTGCGAGATGAACGGGTAGACGTAGTTCGCCTCCACCGTGCGCGCGGCGCCCGCGAGGGCCGCATCGACGTCGCCGTCCTTGCGCATCACGGCGGCACCGGGCTGCCCGCTCGCGGCCTGGGCGGCGGCGAGGAAGCCGGCCCAGCTGTGGCGCGCGCCTTCGCCTTCGTCCCACGTCACTTTCAGGTTCTTGCGGGCGCGGAACGCGTTCCACGTCGAGTCGGCGACGATCGCGACGCCGGGCCGCAGGCCGTTCAGGTTTTCCGTGCCCTCGACGAGGAACGCGGCCTTCACGCCGGGCATGCGCTTGATGGCGTCCAGGTTCGCCTCGACGGGACGGCCGCCCGGCACGGGGCATTTCACGTACGTCGCGTACAGCATGCCGGGCAGGTGCGTGTCGATGCCGAACAGCGGCTGGCCGCTGACGACGAGCGCGTTGTCCACGCCGCCCACGCGCGTGCCGAGCAGGCGATAGGTCGCCGGGTCCTTCGGCACGACCTCTTTCGCATCCGGCACGGGCAGCGCGGACGCCGTGCGCACGAGCGCGCCGTAGCCCAGCTTGCGGCCGCTGGCGCCGTGCACGACGGCGCCGTCCGCGGCCCGGCATTCCGCTGCCGGCACGTTCCACGTCCGCGCGGCGGCGCGTACGAGCATCATGCGCGCGGTGGCGCCGAGGCGGTGGAAGTTGTCGTAGTTGGTCGGCGTCGACGTCGAGCCGCCGGCGCCCTGCGATCCATAGATCGGGTTCAGGTCGCCCTGCACGACGCGGACCGATTTCCAGTCGACCTCGAGTTCTTCGGCCAGCACCATCGGCAGCGACGTCTTGATGCCCTGGCCGATTTCCGGCTGCTTGGAGACGAGCGTCACGCGGCCGTCCGTGCCGATGCGGATGAACGCGTTCGGGACGAAGTCGCCCGCCGCGGGCTCTTGCGCGCCGTTGTCGGCCAGCGCCGCGATGGCGCCGCTCGCCTGCACGCCCAGCAGCAGGGCAACACCCGCCGACTGGCCGAGGAAGCGGCGGCGCGAGGAGGAGGCGGGGCGGCTCATGCTTTCCCCTTGTCGCCGGTCGCGGCAATGTCCGCGGCCCGGTGGATGCCCGCGCGGATGCGGACGTAGGTCGCGCAGCGGCACAGGTTGCCGGCCATCGCGTCGTCGATCTGGGCGTCGGTCGGCTTCGGATGCTGTTTGAGGAGGGCGCACGCCGTCATGATCTGGCCGGCCTGGCAGTAGCCGCACTGCGGCACGTCGAGCTCGGTCCAGGCCTGCTGCAGCGGATGCATCGCGCGGGCATCGAGGCCCTCGATCGTGGTGATGCGGCGCTTGCCGATGCTGCTAACCGGCAATTGGCAGGCGCGGGCCGGCTGGCCGTCCACGTGCACGGTGCAGGCGCCGCAGGCGCCGATGCCGCAACCGTATTTCGTGCCGACGAGGCCGAGGGTATCGCGCAGCGCCCACAGCAGCGGGGTATCCGCTTCGACGTCGACGGCCCGGGCCTTGCCGTTGACGTTCAGTGTGTATTTACTCATGTCCTCGTGGGATGGGTTGGGATTGCCAAAGCTGAACTGTGCAATGCTAAACCAAACTGCCCCGTCAAGACCAAGGGATTTGATCTTTTACGTGGCAATAGTAGAAACCCGGGGGCTATGACATACTGGAGCGGCCCGATGCGCAGCATCGCACGCCCCACTTACATGCGACGACCGATCACTTTTCCGACCAACCTGCGCAGCCGCCTCGCCGGTGCCGTCGGCGTGCTCGTGCTGGGCGCCACCATGCTGGCGGGCCCGCTGGCCGTGGACGTGGCCGAGCACGACCTGCGCGCCGTGCTGGGCGCGCAGCAGTATGCGTCGCTGTCCGGGGCCGCCGCCTTCCTCGACGACCTGCTGGAAGCGCGCCTGCGCCAGATGGCCGCGCTGGCCGCGGCCATGCCGCTCGAGGCCCGCCACGATCCGCGCCGCCTGCAGGCCTGGCTCGCGATCCGCACGGCCGATGTGGGCGACGAGTTCGTCAACATCGCCGCCTTTGCCCGTAACGGCGAACTGGTGGCGTCGGGCACTTCCATGCCGACCGCCCAGCCGCTGACGGCCACGGGCCGTCCGTACTTCGAAGAAACGCTGTTGCGCGGCCGCGGCATCGTGTCCGATCCGTTCCAGAGCCGCCTGTCCGGCGCGAACATGGTGCTGGTGACGGCCCCCGTGTTCGACGACCACGGCGAGATCGTCTACGTGCTCACGGGCCGCATCGACCTGCAGCATGCCCGCTTCCTGCGCCAGGTCGATGCCCTGCGGCCGGGCAGCACCGGCTACCTGTTCCTGATGTCGGCCGACGGCACGCTGATCGATTCGCCCGCGAGGGAACGCCAGACGGCGCCGCCCGCCGACCAGCCGGGCCTCGCGCGCGCCCTGCACGGCTTCGAGGGCTGGCTGATCGGCGGCGACCGCGCGGGTCCCGCCATCGTCACGTATAAACGCCTGGCCACGACCGGCTGGATCCTCGGCGCCCGCTATCCCGAGGAAGAGGCGTTCGCGCCGCTCGCCCGGGTGCGGCGCACGGTGCTGGTCGTGGCGGGCATCCTCGCGCTGGTCGCGGGCCTGCTTGCGTGGTGGCTCGTGCGCCGCGGCCTGCGCCCGCTGGCCGAATTGCGCCGCAACGTGGCCGCGGTGCGCCACGAGGGCGTCGACAGCGCGGTGCTGGCGCTCGCCCGCAACGACGAGGTCGGCGAACTGGGCCGCGCCTTCCACGACCTCGTGCAGGCGCGCGGGCGCGCGGCCGCCCGCATGCGCGCGATCGCCGACAATGTCCCGGCAGTGATCGCCTACGTCGACCGCGACGAACGCTTCGAATTCACCAATGCCGGCTTCGACCGCATGATCGGGTCCGCGCCGGACGTGTTCATCGGGCGCACGGTGCGCGAAGCGCTGGGAGAAGCCGGCTACGCGCGCCTGGAACCGCTGATTCGTGCCGCGCTGCGCGGCGAGCATGGCCACGTGGAAGACGTGCGCAGCGACGATGCCAGGCGCCACCAGATGATCGACACGATTCCCGACATCGATGCCGACGGCCGCGTCGTCGGCTTCTTCGTGATGGCGATGGACATCAGCGAGCGCAAGGAAGCGGAACTGGCGCAGGCCGCGAGCGAGCAGCGCCTGCGCCTGATCGCCGACAACCTGCCCGTGCTGATCTGCTACATCGACCGCAACCACCGCCTGGGCTTCGGCAACGCGACGTTCCAGGCGTGGCTGGGCCTGGAACCGGTCTGCCTGCCCGGCATGCATTTGCAGGACGTACTGGGCAAGCCGGCCTACGACGCGGCGCGACCGCGCCTGAAGCAGGCGTTCGAAGGCGTCGGCGCCACGTTCGAGATGCCGCTGCAGGCGCAGGGCCGGCACCGCATCCTGGAATGGACGTTCGTGCCGGACGTGCAGGCGCAGGGTCGGGTGAACGTCGCCGTCGCGGGGGTGTATGCGCTTGCGCACGACATGACGCGGGTGAAGGAGGCGGAAAGCCGCCTCGTGCAGATGGCGCGTTTCGACAGCCTGACCGGCATCGCCAACCGCCGGCTGTTCGGCGAACTGCTGGGCCAGGCACTGGAACGCGTGCGCCGCCAGCGGCAGGTGATGGGCCTGGCCTACCTGGACATCGACCATTTCAAGGCCATCAACGACACGTGGGGCCACGGTGTCGGCGACGAGGTGCTGAAGGAATTCGCGCAGCGCCTGGCCGCCTGCGTGCGCGTCACGGACACGCCCGCGCGCCTGGCCGGCGACGAATTCGTCGTCCTGCTGGAAGACGTCAAGGGCGTCGACGAGGCGGAGCGGATCGGCGCCAAGATCGTGGATGCCATCCGCAAGCCCATCGCGACCGGCGCCGGTCCGCTTGACGTCACGGCCAGCGTGGGCATCGCACTCGTGCACGGCATGGACGGCCCGCTGCCCACGCAGGACCAGGTGCTGGGCTGGGCCGACACGGCGCTGTATGCCGCCAAGCACGGCGGCCGCAACCGCTGCGTCGTGCGCGTGGCGGAGGAGGCGGCCGGCGTGTCGATGAAGTAATTACTGCGGCGCGGGCTGCGTGGCCACCAGCGTGCGCTGCACCCAGCCGCCGGAGACGTTCTCGCCGTCGATCTTGACGAAACCGTCGCGCTCTTCGCCGGTGGCGATCGCTTCTTCCGACCGCTTCAACGTCCCCATCACCTTGCTGCCGGAACGCGGTTCCGTGTACACCTTGACGGTCGCGAGGCGCGCATACACGCTGGCGCCGGCCGTCACGGGCACGCCCTCGCGGGTAGACGCCTGCGCATTCACCTTGCTGGCCGCGCTGCTGGTGCGCACGAGGCTCGGCTCGTTGCGGATGCGCGCCACGATGCGGTTGTAGTTATCGAGCAGGCTGGCCGCGACCATCTTGCCTTCCGGCGTGTTCGTGTAGCCGCCCAGGCGCGAATAATCGCCGCCGCCCCAGCTCCAGCCGGAAATACCGAAGTCCGTCTTGGTCGCGACGCCTTCTTCCGCCGCCACCTGGATGCCGGACCGGACGTCCGCGATCAACAGGCTCGTCTGCGCTTCCTTGAACTTGAGGTTGCCTGCGATGCCGCCTGCGATCCGGCCCAGGCCGCCCAGCAGGCGTCCGCCGTAATCCGAGATCGCGCCGCCGATGCCGCCCGTGTTCGCGGCCGCGAACTGCACGTTCGGCGTCATCACGAAGTCGGCCGCCTGCAGCTGGCCCTTGCCGACGTTGCTGCCGGACAGCGTCTCGCCATTCGCGGCGAGTGCGCGTTCCTGCTGCAGATTGGCCATCGCCGCCCCGCGCTCGACCACCTGGAAGCAGTTCGATTGCTGGATCATGATGCGCAGCAGCGCGACTGGCGAGCCGAGCCCGTAACTCTGCAGCGCGTGGGCGCTCTCACTCTGCGCTTCCGTGACGGCGATGGTGCCGAGCGGGCGGTCGCAGCGCTCGACCTTGGACGTGGTTTCCTGGGCGTGCAGGGAGGTGGCGCCCGCGAGCAGGGCGGCGATGATCGAAATCCGGATTGGCTTCATGATCCTTGTAAATGAACAGTGAGAAGGAAAGCACGCGGAGCGTGCCTTGCACCTTCGTTCATTTTACAAGTCTGTACAGGGTTGCAATCTCGCCAATTTTCACATTTCCCGACTTTTCAGACACCTCGGTCGCGTTTCAAATACCGGTGGGATAGGTTTCCGGCGGTTCCTCCGCATGCCAGCCGCCGCCCTGATCGAGCGGATGCACGGCCGTCGTGTGGTCGATGTGGATCACGGCATCGAACTGGGGCGCCATGCGGGCAGCGAAATAATGGCTGTGGCGCTCCGTGCGCGGCAGGTAGATGACGCCGATGGCCCGTTCCAGCCGCCGTTCCTCCATCGTGGCGCGTACGTCCTGGTCGATTCCATCGCGCAGGGGCAGCAGGAAGCGGGGGATGCCGGTCTCGTGCAGCAACGCCTCATAGCTGCCCGGCATACCCGGCCGGACGCGCTTGTGCTCGGCCGGCGCATCCCATTCCGAGGCGGCCGTGACAAAGCCGTCGTACGTGGAAAACCCGATCAGCCGGGCCTGCCCATCGTATTCCTTGCGCGCCAGTTCGCCGACGTTCCACTCGCCCATTTCTCCCATTTCCGTCGCGCGCGCGTCGCCGATGTGGGAATTGTGTTCCCAGACGACGATCCTGGATGGCTCGCCATCCTTCGACAGATGGTGGGCGAGCGCAGCCAGCGTCTCCGCCATGTGGCTGTCGCGTAAATTCCATGACGACACGCGGCCCCGAAACATGGTCCGATAATATTCCTCGGCATTCTTGACGAGGCGCGCGTTCTGCTCGGCGTAGAAAAACGCTTCCTCGTCGCCGTCTCGGTACATGTAGTCGGCGGCCCGTTGCTGTAGCTGGCGCAACTGCTCGAGGACGCCTTGTTCGCACGACGCGGACAGGTCCAGGCTCGCCGTATAGCCGTAGTGCTGGGTGTCCTCGTGGTAATGGTCGAAGCAGGCGTAACGCTCGCGCGCCTGGCGTGCCGCGTTCGGGTCGACCTGGTCGAGGTAGCGCAGCACTTCCTCCATCGACGTGAACAGGCTGTACAGGTCGAGGCCGTAGAAGCCGACCCGTGGTCCGGCCGTTTTCTCGTTATGGTGCCGCAGCCATTGGACGAACGCGGCGACGTCCGTGTTCCGCCACATCCAGTTCGGAAAGCGCTGGAAGCCGGACAGGGCTTCGTCGGCATTGCGGTCATCGCCGCGGCCGCGCACATAGCGGTTGACGCGGTAGGCGTCCGGCCAGTCCGCCTCGACGGCCACGGCGTGGAAACCCTTGTCCTCGATCAGGCGCTGGGTGATGCGCGCCCGTTCCTCGTAGAACTCGTGGGTGCCGTGCGTCGCTTCGCCCAGCAGCACGAAACGGGCATCGCCCACGAGGTCGAGCAGGGCGTCGTAGTCGCGGTCGCCGCCCGTCAAAGGACGCGCGGCGTTGCGCAGCGCCGAGATGGTGTGCTGCGGGGTCTGCGGCGTCGCCATGACCACCTCAGTGCAGCCAGCGGCTGCTGGTGCGCGGACGCGCGGCATCGCGCGGCACGGCGCCCCGTTCGATGAACGCCTTCATGCGCGCGAGGTCGTCGTCCATCTGCGACTTCGGATCGGACCCGAGCAGGGTCGCGAGACCGTGGCCGACGACGCCCGCCGGCGGCGTGTACGACATGTGCACGGTGACGCGGGTGCCGCCGCGATGCGGCTCGAACTCGATGGAGCCGCTCTGCGGGATGTCGGCGCCCGCTTCGCTGCGCCACGCCAGGCGGTGCGGCCGGGTCTGCTCGGTGAGCACGGCATTCCATTCGAACTCGCTGCCGCCGGGGCCGCGCACGACCCAGTGCGAGCGGCCGCGGCCGAGGTCGCGCACCTCGACGACGTGGGACATGAAGTGCGGGAAGTTCTCATAATGGGCCCACAGGTCGTAGACGTCTTCAGGCGCGGCGTCGATATGGATCGCCTTGCTGAAGTCGATGGTCTGGTCCATGCCGATGCCGCGGCCGCGCAGCATGCCCAGCAGCGGCTGGTTGGTGGCGCCCCTGGCCAGCAGCGCGGCGCCGGCCAGGCCCAGCATCCATGCCAGCGGCGAACGCCGGCTCAGCGCATACAGGGCCAGCAGGCCGCCGCCGGCCAGGGCGGAATTGCGCGCGGTGGGTGTCCATTCGCCGCCCGGGCCCGCCTGCAGGGTATCGCGGACACGGGTGCGGACGTCATGCGCCATGGCGCGGGCCTTGTCCATGCCGTTGCCGACTGCATGTCCGTCCCCGTCGGCCGCACTGCCCAGCGCATGCCGCGCCTTGTCCATGCCGCCGCCGACGGCGTCGCCTGCCTTGGCCAGTGCGTCCTTCGCCCTGTCGATGCCGGCGTCGAGCGCTTCGCTCGCCGCGTGCCCCATGCGCTCCAGCGCCGAGCCCGACCTGGCTCCGGCACCGTCTGCCATGCCGGCCGCGCGGTCGCGCAGCTCGTCGCCGGCGGCGCCGATGCGTTCGCCCGCGCCGCGCCAGACGTTGCCCAGCGCGCTGGACGTGCGCGCGCCCGCGTTGCGCACGGCCGCGGCCGATTGCGCGCGCCGCGCCCCGCCGCGGTCCGGGTCGAGCATGTACATCAGCAGCGCGCCGGCAGCGGCACCGCCGATCCACTTCGCGATTTCATAGCCTGTGTCCGTCGTGTTTTTCATGATTGGCTCCTCCGGTTGGTCTGGCCCTGGCCGCCGCCTCGTCATGCCAGGCGGTGGCCAGCAAATCCTGCACTTCCTCGTCGCTGGTCTGTTCGAAGGCGCCGTACCACTGGCCGACGGCGCGGAAGTGGGGCGGGGTCGACAGGCAGACGAGTTCGTCGACGCGTGCCTCGAGCGCGGCCGCCGTGTCGGGCGGCGCGACGGGGATCGCCAGCACCAGCTCGCGCGGACCCAGCCGGCGCGCCACTTCGATGGCGGCCAGCATCGTGGAACCCGTGGCGACGCCGTCGTCGACGAGGATCGCGCTGCGTCCCGCGAGGTCGAGCGGCGGCCGGCCGCCGCGGTAGGCGCGCTCGCGCCGCTGCAGTTCGGCCAGCTCGCGCGCCGTCACCGCTTCCACGTCCTGCGCTGTGACGCCCATCAGGCCGGGCACGCCGGGCTGGAGCACGCGGACGCCGCCGCTGCCCACGGCGCCCATCGCGAATTCCTCGTGGCGCGGCATGCCGAGCTTGCGCACGAGCAGGACGTCGAGCGCGATGCCGAGCCGCTGTGCGACGGCGAACCCGACCGGGACGCCGCCGCGCGGGAGTGCCAGCACGATGGCGTCCGGATGCCGGGTATAGGCGGCGAGCCGCTGCGCCAGCAGCCGGCCCGCTTCGGTGCGATTCTTGAAATGACGGATGTCGGCCATGATGCGCACGCTTTCAGAGTCCTTTCCTGATCTCGAACCGGGCACGGCGTGAGCGCGGTCGCGGGCGGCCCGCAGGCCGTCAGCTCGCGAGCCGCGCCGTGCGGCTCATCGACCCTACTGGATCGTCAGCTGGCGCGCCGTGCCGCCCTGTTTCTTGGGCAGCGAGAGCATCAGGACGCCGTCCTCGAGCCGCGCCTGCGCGCTGGCATCGTCGACTTCGGAGGGCAGCGTGAAGCTGCGCTGGTACTTGCGCGTCGAGCGCTCAGAATACACCACCTGTTCACCCTGGCGCTGTTCGTTTGCCTGCTGGCACTCGCCCTCGATGGTGATGCGCTGGCCGTCGATCGAGACGTGCACGTCCTCCTTCTTGACGCCCGGCAGCTCGGCCTTCACCTCGAAGGTCTTGTCCGTCTCGCTGACGTCCAGGCGCGGCATGCCGACGTCCTCGCCGGCCCAGCGCCCCTGGGCGAGCGGCGCGAAGAAGTCCTGGAACATGTTCTCGACCATGCGTCCGAACTGGTCTTCCATGGCGCCGGGACGGAATGTGGAAAGCGGCGTCGTGCCTCTTCTGATCAGGTTCATGATAGACCTCCCTTTCAAGAATGATGTCCCGCGGCGCGCAGGGCGCCGCAACACCATTTATAGGGCGGTCGAATCGGGTTTGCAAGCGTCGTCTCGTACCGTGCGCGGGGGCCGGGTCGGACCTTTGAGGCAGGACAGCAGGCGAACGAAAGCGGGGAATTCTTGCGCAACCGCCCCGGTCAACGACAGTGTGTGGACCGGGGCGGATGCGGGCGTCAGCCGAGGTTGCGCCGGTGGAAGCGCAAGTGGTCTTCGACGAAGGTGGAGATGAAGTAATAGCCGTGGTCGTAACCGGGGTGGCGGCGCAGTTCGAGCGGCTGGCCGACGGCGCGGCAGGCTTCCTCGAACGCCTCCGGGTACAGCTGTTCGGCAAGGAACTTGTCGCCCAGGCCCTGGTCGATCAGGATCCCCTTGGGGAAGGGCGGGGCGTCGGCGCAGGCCATCAGCTCGGTCGCATCGTAGACGCGCCACGCGTCGCGATCGGTGCCGAGATAGCCGCCGAACGCCTTCTCGCCCCACGGGCAGCGGGACGGCGCGGCGATGGGGGCGAAGGCCGACACGGAGCGGAACAGGTCGGGGTTGCGCAGCGCCAGCATCAGCGCGCCGTGGCCGCCCATGGAGTGGCCGAAGATACCCACGCGCGCCGGATCGGCCGGCAAGGTGGCGAGCACCAGCGCGCGCAGTTCGAGGATGTGGCTGTACATGCGGTAGTGGGTCGACCACGGTTCGCGGGTGGCATCCACATAGAAACCGGCGCCGGCGCCGAAGTCCCAGCTGTCGGTCTCGCCCGGCACGCCGGCGCCGCGCGGGCTCGTGTCGGGCGCGACCAGGATCAGGCCTTCCTGCGCCGCCACGCGCTGGGCGCCGGCCTTGATCATGAAGGTCTCTTCGGTGCACGTCAGGCCGGCGAGGTAGAACAGGACGGGCAGGCGCTTGCCGTGCGCGCCGGGAGGGAGGTACACGGAAAAACGCATCGGCAGGCCGATGGCGGCGGAATCGTATTTATAGAAGCGCTGGACGCCGTCGAAACAAACGTGTTCGCTGAGGAGTTCGGGCATGGCTCGGTCCATCGGATGGTTGGCTGATCGAAAGCGCAAGTATGCCCGGTCCGCAGGCGGGCCGCTACTGCGCTTCAGATCAGCCCGAGCGCCCCCAGCACGGCGCCGGCCGCGAGCAGCCACAGCAGATGGATGCGCGTGCGCCAGATGATCAGGCCGCTGACGATCGCGGCGAGCCACAGGGGCCAGTTCGCCAGGACGGCGGACGCGATCGGGGCAGCTGCGCCGGCACCGGCACTGACACTGGCGCCGGCACTGACACCGGCGCCGGCGGAACTGGCCATGATCCAGGCGGTGGACAGCAGCAGCGCGATCACGATGGGCGCCATGCCCTGCTTGAAGGCCCGGACGGCGCGCAGGTCGCGGTTGCGGTGGCCCCAGCGGGCGGCCGTGTAGGTGATGATGGTGGACGGCGTCATGATGCCGACCATCGTCACGAGCACGCCGAACAGCGCGGCCGCCGTGCTGCCGGCGTTCATGCCGACGTACCACCCCATCAGGGCGACGAACAGGACGTTCGGCCCCGGGGCGGCTTGCGCCAGCGCGATGGACTGGTTGAACTGTTCCTGGGTCAGCCAGTGGTGCTGCTCGACGAGGAAGCGGTGCATCTCGGACGACGTCGAGATGGCCCCGCCGACCGACATCAGCGACATCTGGAGGAAGTGGCCGAGCAAGTCGAGCCAGTCGGCCCAGTCCAGCGTGAGGTGCAGGGGCGCCGTCATGTTGCGAGCCGGCGGTACGTGAGGACGCAGCCCAGGCCGCCGAGGCCGAACAGCACCCAGGGGAGCGGACATTTGAGGAACGCGACGAGGATGAAGCCGGCCGCCGCGATGGCCAGGCACCAGGACAGGGGCATCGGGCTTTTCTTCAGCGCGCTGGCCAGGCGCAGGCCGGCCGCGCCGATCAGGCCGGCACAGACGGCGGCCATGCCGTGCAGTGCGCCGGCGACGACAGGGTTGTCGGCGAAGCGGTCGTGCAGCACGGCCAGCCCGATGACGAGGATCAGGGGCACGGTCAGCAAGCCGGCCAGTGCGGCGAGCGCGCCGGCGACGCCGAAATGGCGGCCGCCGATCATCAGCGACAGGTTGACGACGTTCGGTCCGGGCATGATCTGGGCGACGGCCCAGTCTTCGATGAATTCTTCCTGGGTCAGCCAGCGCTTGCGGTCGACGATTTCACGCTGGACGATGGCCAGCACGCCGCCGAACCCCTGCAGGGCCAGCAAGGTGAAGGAAATGAACAGGTCGGCGAGGGAGCGGGGGCGGTTGGCGCTTGCGGACGGTGCGGACGTGCCGGACGGCGGGGAGCTGGGCGGGGCATTCATGCACCGATTATCGCGCCGCGCCCGGCATCCTGTCCATGTGGGGGGCTGTCAGCCGCCGCCGATGCCCCGCATCACGCGTCCCGTGCCTTCGCATTCGGGACAGGTCTTGCCGTCGGCCAGCTTGCCGCTGCCGCCGCAGGTTTCGCACAGGTCTTCGCCGGCGCCTGGCGTGCCGGGTACGGCTTCGTCGCCGGGTTTCAGGTCGGGATCGGGCATTGCGTTCATGGAGTCCTCGTGGTGGTTGGATCGACGAGGCCATTCTAGGCGCAGCGAAAACGGCGCGGCGCGCGCATGCGGCGCGGGTTTGTCATGAGGAATTCACAAACGGATGCCACATTGGATAAAAATTAATCTTGACTTTGGCCAAAGGTGGGAAATACTCGTTAGGCAGCAATCCCTTCAATCCATCAAAGTCAGGAACTGCGATGAACCAAGACACCCTCGAGCTCGAAGACGGTCAGTTGTCCGTCCCTTACCAGCGGCGCGATACCGACCAGAAGGATATCGTCGACCTGGGTATTGCGCTCCAGCAGCGCAGCAATACGATGTCGGCCGTGGAATACCTGCGTTCGCAGAACGTCGGCAACGACGTCATCGAACGCGTGCTGACGGAGCCGGGGCGCAGGCGCTCCTGGTGCAGGTAAGGGTGCGAGGAGCGACAAGCTCGACAGTTGTGCACAATCTTGCTCGACTGCATGTTGCTTATTTTTTCGATTCGTGCGTCACTTGTCCTGGTAACTCATTGATTTTGTGAAGGTTGAGTTTTGCCCGCACAACGGGCAAATTGTTGAAACCCGCATTCCTGCTTGGTTTTGGCATGTCAAGAGGGTGTTTTTCCACAACCTTATACACAGTTTTTGTGGATATCTGATCAAGCCGTGTTGAAGAGGCAAGCGAGGCGGGCAGGGGCCGTGAGCGTCCGCGCCCGTTGACGCTGGTTTGCGACATTGCTATCTGCGCTTGCATAAAGATACTGGACAAATGTACAGTTGAGCATCTATCCTCAACCGCCATGTCCGTCGCCACCGCCACCCCCGTTTCCCGGCCCGCCGCACCCGCCGATCCGTTCGCCGGCCTGAATCCCGAGCAGCGCGCCGCCGTCGAGCACGACGTGGGCGCGGGGATGGTCCGGCCGCTGCTGGTGGTCGCGGGCGCCGGCTCGGGCAAGACGAATACGCTGGCGCACCGGGTCGCGAAGCTGATCCTGGCCGGGAGCGATCCGCAACGTATCCTGCTGCTGACGTTTTCGCGCCGCGCGGCCAACGAGATGGGCCAGCGCGCCGCCGGCGTGCTGCAGCGCGTGCTGGGCACGTCGACCGCGGTGGGCAGCCTGCCCTGGGCCGGCACGTTTCACAGCATCGGCGCCCGCCTGCTGCGCGAGTACGCGGGCCGGATCGGGCTGGAAGCCTCGTTCACGATCCACGACCGCGCCGATTCCGAAGACTTGATGGGCCTCGTGCGCCAAGACGTGGGCCTGGGCGCCTCCACTGGCCAGAAACGCTTTCCGCTGAAGGGCACGTGCCTCGCGATCTACTCGCGCGTCGTCAATGCCCGCGAGCCGCTGGCCGACGCGCTGCAGTCGACGTTCCCGTGGTGCAGCGAATGGGAAGAACAGCTCAAGCGCCTGTTCGGCGCCTACGTCGACGCCAAGCAGGAACAGAACGTCCTCGACTACGACGACCTGCTGCTGTTCTGGGCCGAGATGGCGTCCGATCCGGAACTCGGTCCGGAACTGGGCGCGCTGTTCGACCATGTGCTCGTCGACGAATACCAGGACACGAACCGCCTGCAGGCCGCGATCCTGCAAGGCATGAAGCCGGACGGGCGGGGCGTGATGGTCGTCGGCGACGATGCGCAATCCATTTATTCGTTCCGCGGCGCGACGGTGCGCAACATCCTCGACTTCCCGAAGCAGTTCGGCGAGCACACGCGCCTGATCACGCTGGACCGCAACTACCGCTCGACGCAGCCCATCCTCGACGCGTCGAACGCCGTCATCGCCGCCGCGCTGGAGCGCCATGCGAAGACCTTGTGGACCGATAAGGTCGCCACCGGCAAGCCGCAGCTCGTGCTGATCCCGGACGAGGCCGAGCAGGCGCGCTGGGTGTGCAACCGTGTGCTGGAACAGCGCGAGGCGGGCATCAAGCTGACACAGCAGGCCGTGCTGTTCCGCGCCGCCAGCCACAGCGCGGCGCTGGAGCTGGAACTCGTGCGGCGCAACATCCCGTTCGTGAAATTCGGCGGCCTCAAATTCCTGGAAGCGGCGCATATCAAGGACGTCCTCGCCATGCTGCGCTTCGCCCAGAATCCGGCGGGCCGCGTGGCCGGCTTCCGCGTCGTGCAACTGATTCCCGGAATCGGCCCGGCGACGGCGGCCCGCCTGCTCGATGCGGTGGCCGAGGCGCTCGACCCCGTTGCGGCCGTCGACGCGTTTCCCGCGCCTCCACGCGCGCAAGGGGAGTGGGAGCAATTTACCGCGCTGTTCCGCACCCTGCGCACGAAGGGCCTGCGCTGGCCGCTGGAAATCGAGCTCGTCCGCGACTGGTATCTGCCGCACCTCGAGCGCCTGCACGACGACGCACCGGTCCGCGCGGCCGACCTCGACCAGCTGGTGGCGCTGGCCGGCGGCTATGGCTCGCGCGAAAACTTCCTCACCGAACTGACGCTCGACCCGCCGGAAGCGACGAGCGACCGCGCGGGCCCGCCGCTGCTGGACGAGGATTATCTGATCCTGTCGACGATCCACTCGTCCAAAGGGCAGGAGTGGAAGGCCGTGCACGTGCTGAACGTCGTCGACGGGTGCATCCCGTCCGACATGGCGACCGGCAGTGCCGAGGACATCGAGGAAGAGCGGCGCCTGCTCTACGTGGCCATGACGCGCGCCAAGGAACACCTGCACCTCATCGTCCCGAACCGTTTCTTCATCAAGCAACAGGCGCAGATGGGCGACCGCCACGTCTATGCGCAGCGCACGCGCTTCGTCACGCCCGTCATGCTCAAGCACTTCGAGGAATGCGTCTGGACGAATGCCGAAACGTTGCAGGTGCGCAAGCCGATGCCGGACAGCGTGCGGATGATGGTGCGCGAACGGGCCCGCAATGCCTGGAAATGAAAATAACGGCAAGATGACGGCAAAAGTGGGCAGAATCGGAACACTGTGACAAAGTTATCCACGCTGGGTCGATTTTGTAGGAATTTGCCGCATTTCCAGTGCCTGCTTAAAACACGAGCAATGGTAAGTCATTGATTTCATTGGTTTTTGATTTTGCCCGTTCAATGGGCAGTTTGTTGAAACCCGCATCGATACTGGGCTTCCGGCTTGTCAAGAGGCGCTTGTCCACACAGTTATCCACATTTCTTGTGGATATTAAAATTAATCCCGTCGAATCAATGCCTTAGGTCGCGGACTTGATGCCGCATCGAGCATTTTCGTGTCGATAAGGATCAAGTCAACCGAGCGATGCGCGGAGCGCCGCCAAGGCGTCCAGTGCACCCAGCGGCACCCCGACACCCCGGCCGGTACGTACGTCGGGCTCGCGCGGATTGATTCGGACGAGCGGCGCACCCTGCGCTTCGCACATGTGCCGCACGGAGGGCACGTCCGTGCCGGCTCCCAGTTCGATGACGACGAGGTTCGACACCTGCGCGCGCCAGCGCTCGAGTCGGGCGTACTGCGCTTCCGTGCGGGCGTCCAGCCAGCGGCCGTCGCCGAACATCAGGATGTTGGGCCGCGCCAGCGCACCGCAGCGCGGACAGCGCGGCAGCGGCGGCGTCATCAGGCAGGTCGCGGGATCGATGCGGGGATCGACGGCAGCGGCAGGCCAGATCGCATCGCTGCACGGGCGCGTGCATTGCAGGTGATGAATGGAACCGTGGCATTCGACGAGGCGGTCGTCGCCAAAACCGGCGCGCTGGAACTGCCCGTCGACGTTGCTGGTGAAAACGAAGGCGCCGTGCTCCAGGCGGCTACCTATGTCGCGCAGGATCGCGAAGCCCGCATGCGGGACCGTGGCGCGGTACAGCGCGAGGCGGTGGCCGTAGAAGCCCCAGGCCAGTTCCGGGTTCGCGTCGAAGCTGTGCGGATTGGCGATCTCGACGAAGCGGATGCCCAGCGCGGCCAGCGGTGGATAGGCGCGCCAGAAGCCGTGGTTGCCGCGAAAGTCGGGCAGGCCGGAATCGACACCGATGCCGGCGCCGGCGCCGATCAGGAGACCGTCGGCAGCGCGCAGCAGCGCGGCGGCCCGGGAAAGTTCGGCGGCGCTCATGCGCGGTCTCCTTCGTCTATGCGGCGCTGCAAATGCTCCAGTGCATCCAGGAAGCGTTCGGCGGCGAGGCCAGGCGGCCACGGTTCCCATGGCGCGCAGTCATACACGTCGACCAGCGGATCGTGCGCCAGCACGGCGGACCGGATCTTCAACGTCGTGCGCACTTCCTGCGCCGACCAGCCCGCCACGTGCACGGCTTCGCTGGCGGCGGCCAGGCGGTCGGCGCGCTTGTGGAGCTGGTGCTCGGCCGGCGTCCACGCGGGCAGGCGGTAGCGCAGGAACACGGCTTGTTCCAGGCGCCGCGTGAGGGCGCGAAAGCCCTCGCCGAGGAATGGCTTGATCGGCGCGACGGCGTCGAAGCCGAGCAGGCCTTCCTCCGCGTCGTGCAACAGTTCGCGCAGTTCGACGACGGGGGCGAGCGGCGCCGGCGACGCCGCGCGCCGCAGCAGCATCACGGCGATCGAATGCTGGGCCACGGACAGCGGCAGCGGCCACGCGGAGTGCCCGCCCCAGCGGTAGGTGCGCGCGAGGCCGAGGGCGAGGTCGCTGTCGTCCCAGTCGAACGGTGTCGGATTCAGGAGGTCGAGACGCTTGCCGGACGGCATGCGGACCCAGGCGCGCATGTCGGGCGCCATGTCAGCAGTGGTATGAAACGGTGGGCATGGACCGATTCTACACGGCCGCGCCGGCCGACCCCGGCCGGATTGACATGGCCGAACACAGGGCCCCGTTCGCGGTGTAGAGTAGGCTGCGGCCGGGCGGGGGCCCGGCAATCCGGAGTGCGGCTTCATGGGTGAACACGGCAAACGAATCGAGTGCGACGTCCTCGTCGTGGGCGGCGGCATCAACGGCGCCGGCATCGCGCGCGACGCGGCCGGGCGCGGCCTGCGCGTCGTGCTGTGTGAAAAGGACGACCTCGCGCAGCACACGTCGTCCGCGTCGAGCAAGCTGATCCACGGCGGCCTGCGCTATCTGGAGCAATACCATTTCGGGCTCGTGCGCAAGGCGCTGGCGGAGCGCGAAGTGTTGCTCAAGAGCGCGCCGCACATCATCCGCCCGCTGCGTTTCCTGATGCCCCATGCGCCGGGGCAGCGTCCCGCCTGGATGATCCGCGCCGGCCTGTTCCTGTACGACCACCTGGCCCGGCGCGACTTCCTGCCGGCGTCAAGCACGGTCGCGTTGCGTAACCATCCGGCCGGCGCCGCGCTGCAGCGCCGCTTCACGCAGGCGTTCGCGTATTCCGATGCGTGGGTCGACGACGCGCGCCTCGTCGTGCTGGCGGCGCTCGATGCGCGCGAACGGGGCGCGACGATCCTCACGCGCACGCGCTGTGCACGGGTGCGGCGCGATGCGAAGCGGTGGGAGGCCGACCTGGAGGGTGCGGACGGCACCGTCCACGTGCACGCGCGCTGCCTCGTCAACGCGGCCGGGCCGTGGGCGGGCAGCTTCCTGCAGGCGACGGGTGCCGGCCCGGCGCGTCCGCTGCGGCTCGTGAAGGGCAGCCACATCGTCGTGCCGCGCCTGTTCGACGGCGACCAGGCGTTCCTGCTGCAGCAGCCGGACGGCCGCATCGTGTTCGCGCTGCCGTACGAGGGCGCGTTCACCCTGGTGGGCACGACGGACGTCGACTGCGACGCGCAGGACGTCGACCGCGTCGCCATCAGCCCCGCCGAGACGGCGTACCTGTGCGACGCCGTGAACCGCTGCTTCGAGCGGCGCATCGGGCCGGACGACGTGGTGTGGAGTTATGCGGGCGTGCGGCCGCTGATCGCGGACGCTGGCGGCAGCGCGTCGTCCGCCAGCCGCGACTACCGCTTCGAGCACGACACGGCCGGCGGCGCGCCGCTGCTGTCCGTGTTCGGCGGGAAGGTGACGACGTTCCGCAAACTGGCGGAACAGGCCGTCGACTGGATCGGGCCCGTGCTGGGCCGCCAGGTGCCGGCGTGGACGGCGCATGCCTGCCTGCCGGGCGGCGACCTGTATGGCAAGGAGCCGGTCGCGCGCGCGGTGCTCGAGTACGACGCGTGGGTGCGCACGCGCCGCCAGCAGTTCGCCTGGCTGCCCGACGGCCTGCTGGCACGCTATGCCCGCAGCTACGGTACGCGCCTGGCCACGCTGCTGGCGCATTGCCGCGCGCGTGCCGACCTGGGCGAGGAAATCGTGGCCGGCCTGTACGAGGTCGAGGCGGACTACCTCATGCGCCAGGAATGGGCGACGGCGGCCGACGACATCCTGTGGCGCCGCACGAAGCTGGGCCTGCACGTGGCGCCGGGCGCGGCCCAGCGCCTCGATGCGTGGCTGACGGCGCGGCGCCGCAGCACGGTCGCCGCGCAATAGAGCGCTTTTTTACTGCGCGTTCTGCGCCAGCCAGGCGTCGATCTCGGGCAGGCGCGCCGCGTTCACCTGGATGCGGTCCTTGATGGCCGCGCTGGCCGCCTCGACGTCGCCGCGCGAGCTCGGTGCCAGGTTCGCCTGTGCATACGCGCCCAGCTTGTCGACCATCGCCGCATCCGACGATCCCGTAGCGAGGCGCGCCAGGTAGCGGCTGCGCGAGCTCGCGTCCACGCGTTCGTTGATCTGCGCGAGGTGGGCGATCGCGAAGTCGAACGCCATGTCCGGATAACGCAGCGCCACTTCCGAGATCATCCCGGCGCTGATCGTGAGGCCCGGTTCGTCCGTCAGCGCGAGCTGCAGCGCGCGCATGGCGAGGGCGCGGTCTTCGGTCGCGGCCAGCAGGGTGTAGCGCTGGTCGCGCACGAGCGGCGTCGTCTCGTTGCGCGCGGCCAGGTGCAACTGGTCCCACGTGGCGGCGTCCGCGTGCTGGGCGACGACGCCCATCACGGTCTTGCGCAGCGGTCCCGGCACGGCGCTGGCGTCCGTCGCCAGCGCGGCGTAGCGGCGGCGCGCTTCGGCGATGACGTTGGCGTCGCCGAGATTGCTCAGCACATTGACCAGTTCTTCGCGCAGGTTGGCGACGGACGACGCCTCGCCCGGCCGCGCAGCCCAGCCGACCTGCGCCATCAGCGGCGCCAGGCGCGCGATCGCGAACGTGTCGAAACGCTTCTGGCGGGTCGCGTCGCCGCCGCGGGCCTGTTCGCGATAGCGGTTGTGGACGCCGTCGAGCAGCACGGCGATGCGCGTCCACACGGCCGGATCGGCGCCGGCCGGCGTCGCCTTCACGAGGTCCAGCACGTCGGACGCGGGCTGCAGGCCGGCCAGGCCCAGGGCGCTGCTGTCGGCCAGCAGGCCGATCTGGTCGATGGGCGCCAGGCTGGCGAAGCGCGTGGCCAGTTGGGCGAAATCGGCCGAGGCGTACAGCGTGCGGTAGTAGCCGCTCTGGCCCGCGTTGACGATGACGGCGCCGCAGCCGGGGATCGTGATCGCGCCCTTGCCGCCCGTGACGAGCGTGCTCGCCTGGTTCTTGCTGCCGGCGATCTGCGCGATCACGGGCACGCGCCAGGCCAGCGGCGCCTTGCCGGCGCGGTCGCGCGTGAATTCGGCCTGGGTCAGCGCTACCGTGGTCGCATTGTTCCGGCACGTCGGCTCGCCCACCTTGATCAGCGGGACGCCCGGCTGCAAGGTGAAATCGTGGGCGATCGCGGTGACGGGCTTGCCGGCCGCCTTCTCGATCTGCTTCCACAAATCCTCCGACACCGTGTTGCCGTACGCGTGCGCCTGCATGTACGCGCGCACGCCGTTGCGCCACGCGTTCGCGCCCACATAGGCTTCCAGCATGCGGATGACGGATTCGCCTTTCGAATACGTGATCTCGTCGAAGGCCTGGTTGGCCTGTTCGACCGTCTCCACGTGCTGCACGACGGGGTGCGTGCCGGCGATGGCGTCGCGCCGCATCGCGCTTTCGCGCACGCCGACGGCGCCCAGGTGCGTGTTCCATTCCGGATGCAGGCGCGCGGTCGTGCGGCTCTCCATCCACGACGCGAAGCCTTCGTTGAGCCACAGGTCGTCCCACCAGCGCATCGTCACGAGGTCGCCGAACCACTGGTGCGCCATCTCGTGCGCGGCGGTGGCGAAGATCTCTTCGCGGTCGTGCTGCGTGGCGATCGCGGGGTCGAGCAGCAGCGCGTATTCGAACGTGAAGATCGCGCCCCAGTTTTCCATCGCGCTGAAGAACTGGCTGCGGCCCGCGCCGGCCACGTTGTCCAGCTTCGGCAGCGGGTAGCGCACGCCGAAGTAATCGTTGTATTCGCGCAGGATGGCCTGCGACGCATCGAGCGCGAACTTCGCCTGCGGCAGCGCGCCGCGGCGCGTGACGACGCCGACTTCCGTGCCGTGCACCTTCGCGGCGGCGCGTTCGAAGTCGCCGAGCGCGAAGAACAGCAGGTAGGTCGACATCTTCGGCGTGGTCGCGAAACTCACGCGCTTGCGGCCGTCCGGCAGGGTTTCCGTTTTCGTCGCCGGCATGTTACTGACCGCCATCTGCGCGGCCGGCACGACGACGTCCAGCGCGAAGCTCGCCTTGTACGCGGGCTCGTCCCAGGACGGAATCATGCGGCGCGCGTCCGAGTTCTCGAACTGCGTGTACAGCGCGCGCTGCTGCTTGCCGTCCGCGCCGGGATAGTCCAGCGAGAACAGGCCGACCGCCTGCGTGCCGATCACGCCCGTGTAGTCCATCGCCAGGCGGTACATGCCCGGTGCGATGGGCTGGGCGAACGTGAACGTGGCGGTCTGCGCATCGTTGTCGACGGCGACCGAGGCTTCGCGTTCGGCGCCGCCGGCCGCCGGGGCCAGCGTCACTTTCGAGAATTTCAGCTCGGCCGCGTTCAGCGTGATCGTGCTGGTGGCCTTGGCCACGTTGATCGTGACGACGGCGTGGGCGCCGAACGAGGCGGTCGCGGCGTCGGGCGTCAGCGCGATCTGGTAATGCGTCGGGACGACGCCGCGCGGCAGTTGCGTGGTGGTGTCGGCGTTCGCCGTCGCGCTTGCGCGGGTAGGCGCGGCGCTGACGTGAAAGGGCGCAGTCGCCAGAGCAAGGGTAAAAGCTGGGGCGACGGCGGCGGAAAGCAGCTTGCGGTGCATGGAAATCCTATCGTGTATGTATGTCGGACCCGCGCGTGATGTCGGATGGACGCGCGCGGCCAATCCGGCAATCTACGGCCAACCCGCGCGCGCTGTCAAATGAGCAAAAGGAGAGGATGCGCTATGATCGGCGTCGACCAACGACCGAGGAGACGCTGGATGAAACTGTACACGAGCACGCGCGCGCCTAACCCGCGCCGCGTCCTGATGTTCATGGCCGAGAAGGGCATCGCGGACATCACCACCGTGCAGATCGACCTGGGCAAGGCCGAGCACCGCAGCGAGGCGTTCGCCCAGCTCAATCCGATGGCGCAGGTGCCCGTGCTGGAACTGCCCGACGGGCGCACCTTGGCCGAGACGCGCGCCATCTGTACGTACCTGGAGGGGATGTATCCGAACCCGAACCTGATGGGCGAGGACTTCGAGGAGCGCGCGTTCATCGAGATGATGGACCGCCGCTGCGAGCTGCAGCTGTTCCTGCGCATCGCCAACTGCGTGCGCCACACCCATCCGGGCCTCGCGCCGCTGGAACAGCCGCAGTTTCCCGACTTCGGCGCGGCGCAGGGCGCCAGGGTGCGCGAGACGGCGCGCTGGCTCGACGGCGTGCTGGCGGACCGCGATTTCCTGGCGGGCGAGCGCTTCACGATCGCCGACATCACGGGGTTCTGCGCGCTGGAGTTTGCGCGCGGGTTGATGAAGTTCAGGCCGTCGGACGAGGGGCTGACGAACTTGCAGGCGTGGCGGGACAGGATTGCCGAGCGTCCGAGCGCCCGGATCGTATGAGTCGTCGTTCCCGCGGAAGCGGGAACCCATGCTGAGCTTCAGGGTTCGATATCTTTGCGACTTCGGAACCTCAGCATGGATCCCCGCTTTCGCGGGGATGACGGCAGTCTGCTATCCGACCCGCTTGTACCAGGGCCGATCCCCCTCGATCGCCTGGTACCTCCCCGCATACGCATCCGACACGGCCAGCGGCCGGTCCAGGCACAGCACGCCGAAGCGCGCCAGGCTGTCGTGGAACAGCCGCAGCACGCGCTGGCGCAGCACGGGGCCAAAGTCCGACAGCGCGCCGCAGCACAGGATCGCCTGGAATTCGTTGAACGACGCATCCGTCACGAGGCTGTACTGCGACCACGTGATGCGCCGGCGCAGCTGCGGCTGCAGGCGCGCCTGGCCGTCGCGCACTTCGAAGTACGTCGACAGCGCGGCATGGCCGCCACTCGCGGCGTAGCGGGTCTGCGCGGCGTCCAGCGCGGCCACGGGCAGCCACGCGTCCTGCATCTCGGCCACGAGTTCCTCGTTGGCGAGCGTCGCGTGGATGTCCAGCTTGCCCAGCACGCCTTCTTCCGCCAGCACGATGGCGAGACCCCACGCTTCGCCGACGCCCGCGCATTCCGCCAGCCAGACGCGGGGCAGTGGCCACGCGCGCAGCGACGGCGCCAGCACCGTGCGCAGGCGCTGCGTGTGGCCCGTGTTCTCGAACAGGTCGACGGGCTGCGGCGCCAGCATGCGCAGCAGCGCGGACGCCGCGGCCGGGGCGTGCAATACCTTTTCCTGCAGGCCGGACAAGGTGGCGGCGCCATGACCGCGCATGGCGTCGCCCAGCCGCCGGCGCAGGTACGCCCGGTCGTAGCCGCGGAACTCGTGGCCGTAGCGCTGGAACAGTGCCTCCAGCAGCAGCTCCGTCTCCAGCTCCTCGACCGCCAGCCCGGCCGCGAGGCCGGTCCAGGCGTTGGAGTTCACTTGTGTCGCGGGCGCCATCAGTGCAGCCACACCCGCATCATCGACAAAAGCTGGGCGACGTCGACCGGCTTGGTGATGTAGTCGGACGCGCCCGCGGCGATGCACTTGTCGCGGTCACCCTTCATCGCCTTTGCGGTCAGCGTGATGATCGGCAGCGACTTGAACTTCGGGATGCGGCGGATGGCGCGCATCGTGTCGTAGCCGTCCATCTCCGGCATCATGATGTCCATGAGGACGATCTCGATGGTCGGGTCCTTTTCCAGCACCTCGATGCCGTCGCGGCCGTTCTCGGCGAACAGCACCTGCATCTGCTGGCGCTCCAGCAGCGACGACAGCGCGAAGATGTTGCGCAGGTCGTCGTCGACGATCAGCACCTTGCGGCCCGCAAGGCCGCCGTCCGCCGCGTGGATCTCTTCCAGCATGCGGCGCTGCGTCTCCGGCAGGCTGGCCTGCGAGCGGTGCAGGAACAGCGCGGTCTCGTCGAGCAGGCGTTCGGGCGAGCGCGCATCCTTGACGACGATGGTCTTGGCGTAGCGCTTCAGTTTCGTGACCTCCTTGCGCGACAGTTCCTGCGCCGTGTAGATCACGATCGGCAGGTCGCGCAACGCCTGCTGCTTGCCGATCTGGTCGAGCAGGTCGAAGCCGGAGATGTCGGGCAGCGTGAGGTCCAGCACCATGCAATCGAAGTGCTGCTGCGCCAGCGCTTCCAGCGCGGCCTTGCCGTCTTCCGCCGTCACGATGCGCACGTCGGAATCGCCGATCAGGCCGACGATCGATTCGCGCTGCGCCATGTCGTCCTCGACGACGAGCAGCGAACGCTTGCCGCCCATCAGGAATTTCTGGATGCGCTTGAATTCTTCCTGCAGCATCTCGCGGCTCACGGGCTTGTTGATGTACGAGATCGCGCCCTGGCGCAGCGCGCGCTCGCGCTCGCGCAGCGACGACATCACGTGCACCGGGATGTGGCGCGTGCTCGGGTCGCGTTTCAGGCGGTCGAGCACCGTGAAGCCGTCGATGTCCGGCAGGTCGATGTCGAGCAGGATCGCGGACGGCAGGTAGTCGCGCGCCAGCGACAGCGCGGAATCGCCGCGGTGCGTGACGATGCCCTTGAAGTTCTTTTCGCGCGCGAATTCGAGCAGCGTCTTGGCGAAGCGCTCGTCGTCCTCGACGATCAGCACGGACGGGTCGCCCGGCACGATCAGGCCGCGGTCGTCGAGCATGGCCGCGTATTCGACCAGGCTGGCCGACGGGTCGGGCAGGGCGACGCTGGTCACCGCTTCGGGTTCCGCTTCGAGCAGCATCGTCGGCGCCGGCGGGGCCGACGGTTGCGGCTGCGGCGGCGCGAGGCGCGCCGGTTGCGGCTGGCGGGTCTGTTCGTAGTTGATGAAGCCCGCGCGGTTGTACGGCAGGTACAGCGTGAACGTGGAACCGATGTTGACTGTGGATTCGACTCTGATTTCGCCGCCGAGCAAGCGCGCCAGTTCACGCGAGATCGACAGGCCCAGGCCCGTGCCGCCGTACTTGCGGGCGGTGGAGCCGTCGGCCTGCTGGAATGCTTCGAAGATCAGCTGCAGCTTGTCGGCCGGGATGCCGACGCCCGTATCGCGCACGGAGAACGCCAGCACGGCGTCGGCATGCAGCAGGTGCGGGTGGTCGGCCGTCCAGCCGCTCGTCACGAGGCTGATCGTCAGCGACACGTTGCCGTGGCTGGTGAACTTGAACGCGTTCGACAGCAGGTTTTTCAGGACCTGCTGCAGGCGCGTCGTGTCGGTCATGACGGCAGTCGGCAGGTTCTCCGCCAGCTCCACCGAGAAGCCGAGGTGCTTCGCCTCGGCCATGTGGCGGAACGTGCGGTCCACGTAGTTGCGCAGGTTCGAGAAGCGGTATTCCGACACGTCCAGCGTGACGGTGCCCGACTCGATCTTCGACAGGTCGAGAATGTCGTTAATGAGGGTCAGCAGGTCGGAGCCGGATCCATGGATCGTCTTCGCGAATTCCACCTGCTTGGACGACAGGTTGCCCTCCGGGTTGTCGGACAGCTGCTGCGCGAGGATCAACAGCGAGTTCAAGGGCGTGCGCAGCTCGTGCGACATATTGGCCAGGAACTCGGATTTATATTTCGACGACAGCGCCAGCTGCGTGGCCTTTTCTTCCAGCGCCAGCTTCGCCTGTTCCACTTCGCGGTTCTTGCGTTCCACCTCGATGTTCTGCTCGGACAGCAGGCGCGCCTTTTCCGCCAGCTCCTGGTTCGTCTGCTGCAGTTCCTGCGCCAGCGACTGCGACTGGGTCAGCAGCGATTCCGTCCGGCTGTTCGCCTCGATCGTGTTCAGCACGACGCCGATCGATTCCATCAGCTGGTCGAGGAAGGAGAGGTGGGTCTCCGTGAAGCGGTCCAGCGACGCGATCTCGATGACGGCCTTGACCTGCTGTTCGAACAGGATCGGCAGCACGACGATGTTGGTCGGCGGCGCCGAGCCGAGGCCGGACGACACGACGATGTAGTCGCGCGGGACGTCCGTCAGCCAGATGCGGGTCTTCTCCAGCGCGCACTGGCCCACGAGGCCTTCGCCCGGCAGGAACGACGTCGGCAGTTTCCTGCTCGAACGGTAGCCGTACGACGCGATCATGCGCAGGCGCGCATCGGCTTCCTGCGAATCCATCATGTAGAACACGCCGTGGTGCGCGGAGACCAGCGGCGCCAGTTCGGACAGGATCAGCTTCGTCACGGCCTGCAGGTCGCGCTGGCCCTGCAGCAGTCGGGTGAAGCGCGCCAGGTTGGTCTTCAGCCAGTCCTGCTGCGCGTTCTTCTGCGTCGTCTCCTTCAGGTTGCGGATCATCTCGTTGATGTTGTCCTTCAGGTAGGACACCTCGCCGCGCGCTTCCACCTGGATGGAACGCGAGAGGTCGCCGCGCGTCACCGCCGTCGCCACTTCACCGATCGCGCGCATCTGGTTCGTCAGGTTGGCCGCGAGCTGGTTGACGTTCTCCGTCAAGTCCTTCCACGTACCCGCGACACCGGACACATTGGCCTGGCCACCGAGCTTGCCCTCGGTACCCACCTCGCGCGCCACGCGGGTCACCTCGGAGGCGAACGAGGACAGCTGGTCCACCATCACGTTGATGGTGTCCTTCAGTTCGAGAATCTCGCCCTTCACGTCCACGGTGATCTTCTTCGACAGGTCGCCGCGCGCCACGGCGGTGGTCACCGCCGCGATGTTGCGCACCTGGCCCGTCAGGTTCGACGCCATGAAGTTCACGTTGTCCGTCAAGTCTTTCCAGGTACCGCCGACACCCGGCACGTACGCCTGGCCGCCCAGCTTGCCCTCGGTACCCACCTCGCGCGCCACGCGGGTCACCTCGGAGGCGAACGAGGACAGCTGGTCCACCATCACGTTGATGGTGTTCTTCAGTTCCAGGATCTCGCCCTTCACGTCCACCGTGATCTTCTTCGACAGGTCGCCGTTCGCCACGGCGGTGGTCACGTCGGCGATGTTACGCACCTGCGCCGTCAGGTTGCCCGCCATCGAGTTCACGCCGTCCGTCAGGTCCTTCCACGTACCCGCCACACCCGGCACGTTCGCCTGGCCGCCCAGCTTGCCCTCCGTACCCACTTCGCGGGCCACGCGCGTCACCTCGGACGCGAAGGAGTTCAGCTGGTCCACCATGACGTTGATAGTGTTCTTCAGTTCGAGAATCTCGCCCTTCACGTCCACCGTGATCTTCTTCGACAAGTCGCCGTTCGCCACGGCGGTGGTCACGTCCGCGATGTTGCGCACCTGGCCCGTGAGGTTACCTGCCATCGAGTTCACGGAGTCCGTCAAGTCCTTCCACGTGCCCGCGACGCCTTTCACCATTGCCTGGCCGCCGAGCTTACCTTCCGTACCGACTTCCCTGGCGACGCGGGTCACCTCCGATGCGAACGAGGACAGCTGGTCCACCATCACGTTGATGGTGTTCTTCAGCTCGAGGATCTCGCCTTTCACGTCCACGGTAATCTTTTTACCGAGGTCGCCGTTCGCCACCGCGGTCGTCACGGCCGCGATGTTACGCACCTGGCCCGTGAGGTTGGACGCCATGAAGTTCACGTTGTCGGTCAAGTCCTTCCACGTGCCCGCGACGCCGGGCACGTATGCCTGGCCACCGAGCTTGCCTTCGGTACCGACCTCCCGCGCCACGCGGGTCACCTCGGAAGCGAAGGAGCGCAGCTGGTCCACCATCACGTTGATGGTGTCCTTCAGCTGCAGGATCTCGCCGCGCACGTCCACCGTGATCTTCTTCGACAAGTCGCCGTTCGCCACCGCGGTGGTCACCTCCGCGATGTTACGCACCTGCGACGTGAGGTTACCCGCCATCGAGTTCACGGAGTCCGTCAAGTCCTTCCACGTGCCTGCGACGCCGGGGACGTAGGCCTGGCCGCCCAGCTTGCCCTCGGTGCCGACCTCCCGCGCCACGCGCGTCACCTCGGACGAGAACGACGACAGCTGTTCCACCATCGTGTTCGCGGTGGTCGCCGCGCGCAGGTACTGGCCCTTCAGCGGGTGGCCGTCGACTTCCAGCGCCATCGTCTGCGACAAATCGCCCTTCGCGACGGCGCCGATGACGCGCGCCATTTCCGTCGTCGGGCGCACGAGGTCGTCGATCAGCGTATTGACCGAGCTGATGATGGTGGACCAGCCGCCGACGACGCCGGGCACGGAGGCGCGCTGCGTCAGATGGCCTTCACGGCCCACCACGCGCGACACTTCGGTGACCGCCTCGACCATTTTTTCCTTGGTCTCGATGATGTCGTTCAAGGTGTCGGCGATCTTGCCGGACACGCCGGTCCAGTCGGACGGCATGCGTACCGAGAAGTCGCCTTTTTTCAGCGCCATCAGCGTGGACAGCAGCAGCTTGACATCGAGCTGTTCAGCCATGTCGGTCATGTTATTCATTGACTAAAGATCCTCGAAGAGAAAGCGGAAGGGGGGCTGGCGCATGGTTCAGACATCGCGCATTGTTAAATGCTAAGGAAACGCAACGATACACCCGTGTTCGGCCGAGTCAAGCATGCATATGGCCAGACCGACAGGATTGTTTCGAATCCACCATAAACTTGCATTTTTGAAATTTTAAATGGACAATTCGCGCGAGGATATTCGAAAATCGTAAAGACTGGCGCACGCTTCGATGGCGGACGATGTTCAACATGTATCGGAACGACAACTGATCCAATGTCAGGGCTCTGCCATAATGAATAAAAGACCAATTTTTCGTGCTTTTTGGTTACAACTCAACTAGCATAGCGGGGGTGTCATTACACCCCATTCATACAGCGCGAGGCATCCATGAAGACCGTCGATTTGGACGAGTTGTTACATACCGACACCGCGTCCAGTTGGGGCGAAGCGCTGTTCGCCCTCGGCCGCCACTATGGGTTCGAGAAGGTCTTGTTCGGCATGTCGGGCTCGCGCCACGCGCGGCTCGAGAACGCATTTATACAGAGTAATTACCCGACAAAATGGCGTGAACGTTATGACGCCGAGCGGTTCGCCTATGTCGATCCGGTCGTCAGCCATTGCCTCGCCACCACCTTGCCGCTGATCTGGCAGCCGGAAATCTTCCGCAGCCCGGCCCAGCGCGCGCTGTATGAAGAGGCCTGCACGTACGGCATCCGCGCCGGCGTGACGTTTCCGATCCATGGTCCGAACGGGGAGTTCGGCCTGCTGAGTTTTGCCGTCGACACGGCGGCGGATGGCGCCTTCCTGCGCGACGTGTCGAGCATGCTGGCCGATCTGGCACTGGTGCGGGATTATGCGTACGCGTCGGGCGTGCGTTTCTGTCCGCCGCCCGCGCAGGAGGCGGCGCCGCGCCTGACCCCGCGCGAGCTGGAGGTGCTCAACTGGGTCATGGTGGGCAAATCGTCGTGGGAAATTTCAAAAATCACCGGCTGTTCCGAGGCGACGGTGAACTTCCATATGGGCAATATTCGCCAGAAGTTCAACGTCAACACCCGGCAACAGGCGGTCGTGCGGGCCATCTCGCTGGGGTTGATTACCCCAGAAGATCACCATCGTTGAGCTTGCCGTTGACATAGAGCTTCAATAGCAGCGCGACCGGGGCCGGAATGGCCAGGCCCGTTTCGAAGCGGCTGCCGCTGGATTGCGTGACGCCAAATCTGCCCCAGAATTTTTCCTGGCTTTCGCGCTTGCTGATCCGGTATTTTTTCAGGTCGCTGACGGAGGGCGCCAGGGATGCGGGCGTTTTCATCATCAGGGTGCCTGCCGACGGTTCCCGCAGGCTTGCTTCGGTAACGAAATCATTAGCCATCGCCGCTCCTCCATGGAAAGATGTGTGAGAAACAAGTATTCCATGCAACATTCATTTAGCGTCCTAGCAACCCTGCTAGTTTCATATCGAATGTGCCGGTTGCGTTAGCTTGCTAACTGATGGTTACCGGGGAAACGGGTCATGTCCAGAGTTTTCCAAGTGCAATTACTTGAGTTCCCTCAAAAAAAATGCATAGGTCAGCGCCCACATCGTCGCCGTCTGCTCGTTGTTCGCCGCGCCGGCATGGCCGCCCTCCGTGTTTTCCCAGTACAGCACGTCGTGCCCCTGGTCGCGCATCCGCGCCGCCATCTTGCGTGCGTGGCCGGGGTGGACGCGGTCGTCGCGGGTCGACGTCGTGAACAGCACGCGCGGATACTGCCTGTCCGGCGAAACGTTGTGGTACGGCGAGTAGCGGGCGATGTAGTCCCATTCGTCGGGATCGTCCGGGTCGCCGTACTCGCCGATCCATGACGCGCCGGCCAGCAGCTCGTGATAGCGGCGCATGTCCAGCAGCGGCACCTGGCAGGCGACGGCGCCGAACAGGTCCGGCCGCTGCGTCAGTGCCGCGCCCACGAGCAGGCCGCCATTGCTGCCGCCCATGATGCCCAGGTGGGGCGGGGTCGTGATGCCGCGGCGGATGACGTCCCCGGCGACCGCGAGGAAATCGTCGAACGCCTTTTGCCGGTTTTCCTTCAGCGCCGCCTGGTGCCAGCGCGGCCCGAACTCGCCACCGCCGCGGATGTTCGCGAGCACATACACGCCGCCCTGCGCCAGCCACGCCTCGCCCGTCGTGCCGCTGTAGAACGGCGTCAGCGACACTTCGAAGCCGCCGTAGCCGTACAGCAGGGTCGGATGCGTGCCGTCCAGCGGCGCATCCTTGCGCATCACGACGAAATAGGGGACGTGCGTGCCGTCGGGCGATTGCGCCGTGAACTGGCTGACGGCATACGGCGACGCGTCGAAGAACGCCGGCATCGACTTCAACAGTTCGCGCCCGTCGCGGCCGGCCTCCATCAGATACAGGCTGCTCGGCGTGAGGAAGTCGGTCACGGTGAGAAACGCCTGGTCCGCGTCGTACTCGTCGACCGCGGCGACGTGCAGCGCGCCCATGCCGGGTGCGTCCACGTCGCGGCGTTGCCAGCGGCCATCCGCGCGCTGCCATTCGATGATCCGGTTCTTGACGTTGTCGAGGATCGTGAGGAACAGCGCGCCCCGCGTCGCCGCGATGCCGTCCAGCGACGTCGTCGGCGAGGGTTCGAACAACACGTCGAAATCGCGGCTGCCTTCCAGGAAGCGGTCGAAGGCAATGGCGAGCAGGGCGCCCTGCGGCCACGTGCGGTCCCCAAGCGTCCAGTCCGAGCGCAGTTCGACGATGAACTGGTCGCGCAGCGCGAACGCGTTCGCGTCCAGCGGTTTGTCGATGGGCTCGAGCTGCCCGCTCGCGGGATCGCGCAGGAACAGCTCGCTGCTGTAGAAATCGATCTGGCGCAGCACGAACTGGCGCTCGTGGTCCGGGGTCGGGTCGTGCCAGGCGGAGACGGACAAGTCGTCTTCCTGCGCTTCGTAGACGAGCGCGGCGTCTTCCAGGCGCGTGCCGCGCTTCCACGCCTTGACGATGCGCGGATAGCCCGATTCCGTCGTCGAGTCCGGCCCGAAGTCCGTCGCGACGAACAGGGTGTCCGCGTCGACCCAGCCGACGCTCGACTTCGCTTCCGGCAAGGTGAAGCCGCCGTCGACGAAGGACAGTGTCGCCACGTCGAACTCGCGCACGACGTGGGCATCGCCGCCGCCGCGCGACAACGAGACGAGGCAGCGCGTGCCGTGCGGTTCCAGGAAGGTCACGCCCGCCCACACCCAGTTCTCGTTTTCGAGGCGGGCGAGGGCATCGAGGTCCAGCACCGTTTCCCAGGCGGGCGCCGGCTTGCGGTATTCGGCCAGCGTCGTGCGGCGCCAGATCCCGCGTTCGTGGTCGGCATCGCGCCAGAAATTGTAGAAGCGGCCGTCGTGGTGGCCGGCGTAGGGGATGCGGTCGCGCGCATCGAGGATCGTCTTCAGCCGCGTGCGCAAGGCCGCGTAGCCGGGCAGGGCGGTGAGTTCGCGCTCCGTCTCCGCGTTGCGTTCGGCCACCCAGCCGAGCGCGCGGCCGGAATCGACGTCTTCCAGCCACAACCAGGGGTCAAAGTGCCCATTATCCGCTTCACGCATATGCATTCCTTATTGTTAAGCTCGCAATTTCCGTCCGATTCGGACATACTAACAAACATCGAAAAATTTCCGCACGGAAATTTCGCAGTAATTTCCTTATGGCTGACATCACGACGCGCAACACGGGAAAGACGGCCGCGCTTTGGGCCGGCGGGGCCGCATTGGCCCTGCTGGCCGGCGCCGGGCTGTATCTGGGCGCGGCGCACGCGGTCGACATCGAGACCCAGGCCCGCTTCGACCACCTGGCGCGCACCGGCCGCCAGCAACTGGCCGGCGCCGTGCACTCCTATGCGGACGTCGTGCGGGGCCTGGCCGGCCTGTTCCAGGCAAGCGGCACCGTCACGCGGCTGGAATTCCACCGCTACGTCCAGACGCTGGGCGTGGCCGAGCACTATCCGGCGCTCGAATCGGTCAACTACGCAGCGTACGTGGAGGCCGGCGCGCGCGACGCGTTCGTCGCGGGCGTGCGCGCGGACCGCAGCCTCGACCCGGCCGGTTATCCCGACTTCACGATCCGGCCCGCCGTGCGGCGTCCCGCGCACACCGTGCTGACTTACCTGGAGCCGTGGCTGGCCGAGAAGGCCGGTGCGGACCTTGCGGGCGGCGCGCCCGCGGTCGCGCAGGCGCTCGAGCGGGCGCGCGACAGCGGCCGCATGACGGCATCCGGCAAGCCCATCGTCGTGGAGCACCCCGTGCGCCATCTCGGCCTGGGCCTGCGCATGCCCGTGTACCGCACGGACGGCGCCGTTCCGCCCGATGTCGAAGGCCGGCGCGCCGCGTACGCGGGCTCGGTCGGCATCGGCTTTTCCGTGCCGGCCCTCGTGCGCGGCGCGCTGCCGGGCGGCGACCAACCGGTCGCGCTGCAGCTGTATGCGGCCGCCGACAGCCGGGCGGCCGGCCCGCTGCACGTCAACGAGGCGGACAACCTGCTGTACGACGGCGCCGGCGCGGCGCTGAACAATGCCGGCGATCTGATGGAAACCGTGCTGCCCGTACGTTTCGACGACAACCTGTGGAAAGCCCGCTTCGTCGCCCGCCGCGCCGACCTCGTCGACGGTTTCGGCCGCGTTTTCCCCTGGCTGGCCGGCGCCGGCGGCTTCGGCGCGACATTCCTTGCGTTTGCGCTGTTCCTCAACCTGGCCCGCTCGCGCAAGACGGCCGTGGACCAACGCCGGCTGCTCGACCTCGTGCTGGACAACGTCGACGCCTACGTCTACCTGACGGACCGCGACCGCCGCTACCGCTACGTCAACGCGAAGATGGCCGCCGCCTGCGGCCTGCCGGCGCACGAGATCGTGGGGCGGCGCGACCGCGAGGTGATGCCGCCCGCGCAGGCCGACGCGCTGTGGGCGCTGGACCAGCCCGTGCTGGAACTGGGCGAAAAACGCGCGGTGCAGAACGCCTTTGCCGGCAGCGACGGCGTCGCGCGCCAGGTGTGGAGCGTGAAGGTGCCCGTGCGCTTCGCCGGCGATGGCGACGCCGGGGCGGTGCTGTGCGTGTCGACGGACGTGACCGAACTGCACGCGCTGAAGGCGCAAGCCGACGCGGCGAGCCGCGCCAAGAGCGACTTCCTGTCCAACATGAGCCACGAGATCCGCACGCCGATGAACAGCATCATCGGCATGGCCTACCTGGCGGGCAAGCGCGCGGAAGACCCGAAGCAGCGCGACTACCTGGGCAAGATCCAGCATTCGGCGCAGCACCTGCTGGGCATCATCAACCACATCCTCGACTTTTCCAAGATCGAGGCCGGCAAGGTCGAGCTGGAACTGCGCGACTTCACGTTCGACGCGCTGAAGCGCAACGTCGAGAGCCAGTTGGGCGCGCAGGCGTCGGCGCGGGGCCTGGAACTCGCGTTCGACGTGGCGTCCGAGCTGAAGTGGCCCGTCCGCGGCGATCCGCTGCGGCTGGAACAGGTGCTGCTGAACTTCGTCGGCAACGCCATCAAGTTCTCCGACCAGGGCGCCATCCACGTGCGGGCCCGCGTCGAACGGACGGTGGGGGCCGACGTGCTCGTGCGCTTCGAGGTCGAGGACCGCGGCATCGGCATCGCCGCGGACGACCTGGCGCAGCTGTTCACGCCGTTCCACCAGGCCGACCCGTCGTCGACGCGCGTGCACGGCGGCACGGGCCTGGGCCTCGTCATCAGCAAGCAGCTGGCGGAGTTGATGGGCGGCGAGGCCGGTGCGACGAGCGTGCCGGGGCAGGGGAGCACGTTCTGGTTCACGGCGCGCCTGCGGCCGTTGACGGCCTTGCGCCCTGCAGCGCCGGCGCCGCAGTCGAAGGCGGGTGCAGAAGCGGCGGCGCTCGCGGGCTGCACGATCCTGCTCGTCGAGGACAATGCGTTCAACCAGCTGGTGGCGCGCGAACTGCTGGAGGATGCCGGCGCGCGCGTCGTCGTCGCGGACGATGGCGCCCAGGCGCTGGACCGGCTGGCGGAAGGGCCTGTCGACTGCGTCCTGATGGACGTGCAGATGCCCGTGATGGATGGCTACGAGGCCACGCGTCGCATTCGTGCGGATGCGCGGCTGGCCGGCCTGAAAGTGATCGCGATGACGGCGAATGCCGGGATCGAGGACCAGGCCCGCTGCCTCGCGGCCGGCATGGATGAATTCCTGACGAAGCCGGCGGCGCCCGAGGGCTTGATCGCGACGATCGCGCGCGCGCTCGGCCGCATGGGCACGCGCCAGCAGGATCACCAGGCCTGAGCGCCGGTCAGCTCTACCGCCGGAGCCCCGGAAGTAGTATGCTGCGCGAGTCGCTTCTCCACGTCCCGTCATGCCATCCCCGATCCGCCCCGGCCTCCTCATCCTGCACGGCAACCAGATGGAGCTGTTGCGCGCCGCCGTCTTCGACTGGCTGCGCGACAATCCGCTCGGTCCGCTGGAAGAAGAGATCATGCTCGTCCAGTCCAACGGCGTCGCCGAGTGGCTCAAGATCGCGCTGGCGGAAGAGCTGGGCGTGTGCGCGGCCACGCGCGTGGCGCTGCCGGCCCGCTTCCAGTGGGAGGCGTACCGCGGCATGCTGGGTCCGGAGCGGGTGCCGCGCCGCTCGCCGTTCGACAAGGACGCGCTCACGTGGCGCCTCATGCGCCTGCTGCCCGAGCTGCTGGAAAAGGATAAATTCGAACCGCTGCGCCATTTTCTCTCCGACGGCGACGCCGAGCGCCGCCTGCAGCTGGCCGAACGTCTCGCGGATTTGTACGACCAGTACCAGGTCTACCGCGCCGACTGGCTCACCGACTGGGCGGAAGACCGTGACCAGCTGCGCCGCCCCGGAGGCGAGCCGATCCCGCTGGCGCCGGACCAGTGCTGGCAGGCGCAACTCTGGCGCGAGATCCACGCGAGCCTGCCGCCGGAGCGCCGCTGGTCCGGCCGCGCGACGATCCACCAGCAATTCATGGCGGCGGTGATGGAAGACCGCGAACCCGTGCTGCGCCTGCCGCGCCGCGTGATCCTGTTCGGCATGTCGACCCTGCCGTACCAGACGATCCAGGCGATGGCGGGCCTGTCGCGCCACACGCAGGTGCTGCTGGCCGTGCCGAATCCGTGCCGGTTCTACTGGGGCGACATCATCGAAGGCCGCGAACTGCTGCGCGCGGCCTATAAACGGCAACAGCACCGCAACGGCAGCGACCTGTCCGAAATCCCCGTCGAGCAGCTGCACGCGCACAGCCACCCGCTGCTCGCGAGCTGGGGACGGCAGGGCCGCGACTTCGTGCGCATGCTCGACGAATTCGACAACGGCGAGGGCGCGCAATTCGGCAACCTGCGCATCGACCTGTTCTCCGACGACGAGCCCGAGACCTTGCTGGGCCAGGTGCAGGCCGCCGTACGCGACCTGCTGCCGCTGTCCGAGCATCCGCACACGCCGCCTCCGCTCGGCGACCGGTCGATCGAGTTCCACATCGCCCACAGCGCTCAGCGGGAAGTCGAGGTACTGCACGACCAGCTGCTGTCGTGGTTCGCGCAAGAGCGGGAAGGTAACGAGAGAGGCGCCTTGCGTCCGCGCGACGTCGTCGTGATGGTGCCGGACATCGAGACCTTCTCGGCCGCCGTCCACGCGGTGTTCGACCAGCACAAGCGCAGCGACCCGCGCTACATCCCGTTCGAGATCGGCGACGTCAAGGACCGCAGCGTCAATCCTTTATTGGTCGCACTCGAATGGCTGCTGCGCCTGCCGCAGCAGCGCTGCCGCCAGAGCGAGGTGCGCGACCTGCTCGACGTGCCCGCGCTGGCCGCCCGCTTCGGCCTGGAAGAAGCCGATCTGCCGATCCTCGGCCACTGGATCGAGGGTGCCAGCGTGCGCTGGGGCCTGGACCAGCGCCACCGCGCGGGACTCGGCCTCGGCTCGGCCGGCGAACAGAATTCCTGGCTGTTCGGCGTGCGCCGCATGCTGCTCGGCTATGCGACCGGCCACGGCGCCAGCTTCCGCGATATCGAACCGTATCCGGAAGTGGGCGGCCTCGATGCCGCGCTCGCGGGCTCGCTGGCGGAACTGGTCGAGGCGCTGCTCGCATGGCGCGAAGACCTCGACAGGGTGCAAACCCCGATGGCCTGGGGCGATTGCGCCCGCGCGCTGCTGGCGAGGTTCTTCCGCGCGACGAACGAGGAAGACCGCCTGATGCTGCACCAGCTGGAAGAAGCGCTGCAATGCTGGCTGGAGATCTGCGAGAACGCGCTGTTCGACGAAGCCGTGCCGCTCGCCGTGATGCGCGAGGCGTGGCTCGGCCAGCTCGACCAGCCGGCGCTGTCGCACCAGTTCGTATCCGGCGGCGTCACGTTCTGCACGCTGATGCCGATGCGCGCCGTGCCGTTCCGCGTCGTCTGCCTGCTCGGCATGAACGACGGCGATTTCCCGCGCCGCGGCCACCAGTCCGACTTCGACCTGCTGGCGCTGCCGGGTTTGAGCCGCCCCGGCGACCGCTCGCGCCGCGACGACGACCGCTACCTGATGCTCGAAGCGGTGCTGGCCGCGCGCGACAAGCTGTACGTGAGCTGGGTGGGCCGCAACGTGCGCGACAACACGGAGCAGCCGGCGTCCGTGCTCGTGTCGCAACTGCGCGATTATCTCGCCGCCGGCTGGGACCTCGACCTCGCCGAGCGCACGACCGTGCACGCGCTGCAGCCGTTCTCGCGCCGCTATTTCGAGCGCGGCGGCCTGCTCACGTATGCGGGCGAGTGGCGGTCGGCGCACGGTGCCGAAGCTGCAGGTGTCGGCGACGACGTGCTGCCGCCGTTCGAACTGGATGCCGACTACCGGCTCACCCTGGGCGAGCTGGCGAGCTTCCTCCGCCAGCCCGCGCGCTTCTTCTTCCGCCGCCGCCTCGGCGTGACGTTCACGGACCTGGAAGTCGTCGGCGAGGACGAGGAACCGTTCTCGCTCGATGCGCTCGAGCGCTACTTCCTGGAAGACACGCTGCTGGACGACAGCGGCACGCCGGAAGCGCCGGACGACGTGCGCCAGGTGCTGGAGACGCGCGCCGCGCGGCTCGCGCGCGAAGGCGTGCTGCCGATCGGCCTCGTGGGCAGGCAATGGCAGCAGCAGCTCGTCGACGACCTCGTGCCCGTGCGCCGCGCCTGGCTCGCGCTGGGCGCGCGTTATCCGACACCGGCGCCGAAACTCGTCGTCAGCGTGGAGGCGGGCGGCGTGCGTATCGACGACTGGATCGACCGCCTGCGCAGCAACGACGAGGACACCGTGTGGCTGCTGCAGATGTCGTCCAAGGTGCTGGACCGCAAGGGCGAGCCGCGCGGCGACAAATTGATCGGCCCGTGGCTGCGCCAGCTGGCCGCCGCCGCGATGGGCGGGCGCGTGGGCGGCGTGCTCGTCGCGCGCGACGCGAGCCTCGCGATGGCGCCGCTGGAACGTGGCGCGGCGCTCGCGCAATTGGAGACGCTGGTGGCGCTGTGGCGTTCGAACCTCGACCGGCCGCTGCCCGTCGCGTGCAAGACGGCGCTCGCGCACTTCTCCGGCGGCGACGCGCGCGAGACGTATGACGGCGGCTTCGAAATCGACGGCGAAGTCACCGACCCGTGCCTCGCGCGCCTGTGGCCCGAATTCGCATTGTTGCGCGCCGCCGGCGGCTGGCCGCTCGTGGCGGAAGCGTTGTACGGTCCGCTGGTCGCATGGCTGAAGGACAGCGTGACGGTGACCCGCTTCGAGGGAGGAGAACAATGAGCCAGCTGCTCGACGCCCTGGGCTTCCCGCTGCACGGCTCGCGCCTCATCGAGGCCAGCGCGGGCACGGGTAAGACGTGGACCATCGCCGCGCTGTACCTGCGCCTCGTGCTGGGCCACGGCGGCGACGACGGTTTTACCCGTCCGCTGATGCCGCCAGAGATCCTCGTCATGACCTTCACCCGCGCGGCCACGCGCGAGCTGTCGAACCGCGTGCGCGAGCGTCTCGTGCAGGCGGCGGCATGCTTCCGCGGCGAGATCGAGCCGGACGATCCCTATCTCGAAGCGCTGGCCGGCGCGTATGACGACGAGGCGTCGCGGCTCGTCGCCGCGCACCGGCTGGTCCTCGCGGCCGAGACGATGGACGAGGCGGCGATCTTCACCATCGATGCGTGGTGCCAGCGCATGCTGCGCGAGCACGCGTTCGACAGCGGCAGCCTGTTCGACGAAGAACTCGTCAGCGACGAGCGCGCGCTGTTCGAGGATGCCGCGCACGATTACTGGCGCCAGCACGTGTACCCGCTGTCCGGCGCGGCGCTCACGAGTCTCCGGTCCTGCTGGAGCGACGTCGACGCGCTGAAGCGCTCCGTGCGCGAGCTGGTGCAGCGCGCGGGCCGCATCGACGACCGCATCGGCAACCTGGGCGAGCGGCCGCTGGGCGCCGTCATCGCCGAGGCGGAACGCGAGCAGTGCGATGCGTTGAAGCGGCAGAAGGATGGCTGGCAGGCGCGCGCCGACGCGATGGAATCGTGGATCGCGGCGCAGCGCAGCGTGAATCCGAAAGCGTTCAACGGCAACAAGATGCGTCCGGATTCGCTGGCGAAAGCGTTCGATGCGCTGCGCCGCTGGGCGGACGATCCGCAAGCCCACTATCCGCAACTCACCGACGCGCTGTGGACCCGCCTGACGCCCGACGGCATCCTCGATGCGTTCAGCAAGGATCACGCCGCGCCGATTCCCGAATGTTTCGAGCACACGTCCGCGCTCAAGGAAGGACTCGATGCGATCGCGCCGGTAGCGCACGCGCTGCTGCGCCACGCCGCCTGTGCCATCGCGCACCGCATGGCGGAACTGAAGCGCCGCAACCGCCAGTTCGGTTTCGCCGACATGCTGGCGCGCCTGAAGGATGCGTTGGAGGGGCCGAACGGCGAGGCGCTGCGCCGCCGCATCCTCGACCAGTATCCGGTGGCGATGGTCGACGAATTCCAGGACACGTCGCCCGACCAGTACCGCATTTTCGACCTGCTGTACCGCGTGGCCGACAACGATCCGGCGCGCGGCCTGTTCCTCATCGGCGACCCGAAGCAGTCGATCTACGGCTTCCGCGGCGCCGACATCCACAGCTACCTGTCGGCGCGCCGGGCCACGCACGGCCGCCACTACCAGCTGGGCACGAACTACCGCTCGACGCGCCAGCTCGTCGCCGCCGTCAACCAGCTGTTCCGCCACGCGGAAGGGAATTACGCGGCGGGCGCCTTCCGCTTCCGCAAGGGCGACGAGAATCCGCTGCCGTTCGACGCGGTCGACGCGGCGGGGCGCAAGCAGCAGCTGGTCGGCGTCGACGGACCGTTCCAGGCGCTGGCCGTCGGCCTGGCGGACATCGACGACCTGCGCGCGGACGACTACCGCGAATTCTTCGCCCAGCATTGCGCCGAGCACATCGTCCGGCTGCTGAACGATGCGCGCGTCGGCTTCGAAGACGAAGCCGGGACGTTGACACGCCTGATGCCGGCGGATATCGCGATCCTCGTGCGCGACCGGCGCGAGGCGGCGGCCGTGCGGCGCGCGCTCGTGCAGCGCAAGGTCGCGAGCGTGTACCTGTCCGACCAGGATTCCGTCGTCGAGACCGACGAGGCGCGCGACGTGCTGCGCTGGCTGCAGGCGGTGGCGAACCCGCTGGACGTCACGCTCGCGCGCGCCGCGTTCGCGACCGCGACGTGCGCGCTGCCGCTGGCGGAACTGGCGCAGCTCGCCAGCGACGAACTGGCGTGGGAAGTCCGCGTCGAACAACTGAAATCGCTGCACCAGGCGTGGCAGCGGCAGGGCGTGCTGGCGATGCTGCGCCGCTTCATCCACGAACTGGGCCTGCCGGCCAAGCTGCTGGCGGCGCCGGGCGGCGAGCGCCGTCTGACGAATTTGCTGCACCTCGCGGAACTGTTGCAGGAAGCGAGCCGCGAACTGGATGGCGAACAGGCGCTGATCCGCTGGTTCGCGGAACAGGTCGAAGGTGTGGGCGAGGGCGGCGACGAACGGGTGCTGCGACTGGAGTCGGACGCGGAACTGGTGAAAGTCGTCACGGTGCACAAATCGAAGGGCCTGGAATATCCGCTCGTGTACCTGCCGTTCGCCGTCACCGCGCGCAAGACCGACCGCCGCAACCGTGCGTTCTTCGAATACGTGGAAGACGATGGCGCGCGCCGCATCGACCTCGGACTGTCCGACGCGGCGCTGGAAGCCGTCGACCGCGCGCGCCTGGAAGAAGACCTGCGCCTGCTGTACGTCGCGTTGACGCGGGCGCGCCATTTCCTGTGGCTCGGTGTCGCCGCCGTCGCCGCGCGCAAGAAGGGCGAGAACCAGCTGCACGAATCGGCGCTGGGCTATCTGCTGACGGGCGGCGCCCCCGTGCCCGCGGCCGCCGTGCGCGAGCGCTGGGAACACTTGCGCGGCGACGTCGACGGCATCGAGCTGCATGCGCTGGCGAGCCCGGACGGCTGCACGCGGCTGGCACGGCAGGACGTGCGGCCGGAGCTCGTCGAGCCGCCGCGGTTCGACGCGCGCTTCGAGCGCAACTGGGCGGTCGGCTCGTTCACGTCGCTGACGAAAAACACGGTGGCCGTCGCGCCGCCGACGCGGCCGCAGGAAGAGAATTTGCTGGAGGAAGAAGACCCCGGCGTCGTGCCGGTCACGCACAGCGAGGACGCGCCGTGGCACCGCTTCCCGCGCGGCGCCGGTCCCGGCAACTTCCTGCACGAGCAACTCGAGTGGATGGCCAGGGAAGGCTTCGGCCAGGTCGACGATGAAGCGTTCCGTGTCCGCCTCGCGCAGCGCATCCAGCGCGCCGGCTGGGGCAACCGCCTCGACGACGCGCTGGCCTGGCTGCGCATGGTCGCCGTCACGCCGCTGCCGCCCGTCGGCTGCGCGCTGGCGGACATCGATGCGCCGCTGGCCGAGATGGAATTCTGGTTCCCCAGCCGCCACCTGGACGTGGCGGCGCTCGACCGCCTGTGCCGCCAGCGCATGCTGGGGAACACGCCCCGCCCGATCCTGCCGGAGCGTCAGCTGCACGGCATGCTGAAGGGCTTCACGGACCTCGTGTTCGAATGCCACGGCCGCTACTGGGTGCTGGACTACAAATCGAACGCGCTGGGACCGGGCGACACCGCGTACACGCAGGCCGCGATGGCGGCCGGCATGGCCGGGCACCGCTACGACATCCAGGGCGCCATCTACATGCTGGCCGTGCACCGGCTGCTGCGCGCGCGCCTCGGGGCAGACTATTCGCCGCGCGAGCACCTGGGCGGCGCCGTGTTCCTGTTCCTGCGCGGGATCGGCAACCCGGCCACGCACGGCTGCTACCTGATCGAGCCGGACGTGGAACTGCTGGACGGCCTCGATCGCCTGCTGGGAAAGGACGCGCATGAAGCCTGACGTCATCGATACCGGCGCCTTCTGGGCCGAGGTCGAACGCCTGACCGAGGCGGGCGGGTTGCGCCGCCTGTCCGGCGTGTTCGCCCGCTTCGTCGCGAGCCTGGGCGAGGCCGCGTGCGCGAAGTCGACGCCGCTGCTGCTCGCGGCCCTCGTATTGTCCGAACTGGAAGGGCGAGGCCACAGCTGCCTGCTGCTGGACGACCTGGCGGGCGATCCGGCCGCGCTGCTCGGCTGGGCCGACGAGGACTGGAAGGCGCTCGCGAAGGCGGCGAAACCTCTGCCGCGCGGCGTGAAGGGGTGGATGTCGCAACTGGCCACGTGCGACCAGGTGTGGCGCGTGGGCGACCTCGATTACGACCAGCCGCTTGTGCTCGATGACACGCGCCTGTACCTGCGCCGCTACTGGCGCGACGAGACCCTCGTCGCCACGTGCGTACGCGCGCGTGCGCAGGAGCGCCGCGACGTCGACATCGACCAGGCGCATACGTGGCTGGAAGCGCTGTTCGGCGCCCAGCGCGCGGGCGAGGCGCCCGACTGGCAGCGCATCGCCTGCGCCGTCGCCCTGCGGGGCGCGTTCGCCATCATCACGGGCGGTCCGGGCACCGGTAAAACGTACACGGTGGCGCGCCTGCTGGCGCTGTTGTTCGCGACGGCGCCGGACGCCGCGCGCCAGCGCATCGCACTGGCCGCCCCGACGGGCAAGGCGGCGGCGCGCCTGAAGCAGTCGATCGACAAGGCGCTGACCGACCTGGCCGACCGCGTCGGCGGCGCCTTGCCGCTGCGCGAACTGACGACGCGCATGGGCGCCGCGCGCACCTTGCACAGCCTCCTGGGCGCGCGTCCGGACACGCGCAGCTTCGCGCATCATCGCGGCAATCCGCTCGACGTCGACGTGCTGATCGTCGACGAGGCGTCGATGGTGCACCTGGAAATGATGGCGTCGCTGCTGGACGCGCTGCCCGCGGGCGCCACGCTGGTCCTGCTGGGCGACAAGGACCAGTTGGCGTCGGTGGAAGCGGGCGCCGTGCTGGGCGACCTGTGCCACGATGCGCAGGCCGGGCGCTACGACGCCGACACGCGCGCGTACGTGCGGGCCGCGAGCGGCGAGACGATCCCCGCCGAATATGAAGGGCAGGGCGGCCCGCTCGCCCAGCAGACGGTGATGCTGCGCCACAGCCGCCGCTTCGGCGGCCCGATCGGCAAGCTGGCGCTGGCCGTCAACGCGGGCGACGTCGACGGCGCCGCCGCCGCGCTGCGCGCACCCGACGCGGCCGGCGTGCTGCGCTGGATCGAGCACGCGCACCAGCACCATGTGATCCAGCTGGCGAACGAGGGTTATCGCCCGTATCTCGAACTGCTGCGCGCCGGCAGCGGAGGCCATGGCAGCCACGAAGACTGGGTGCGCGCCGTGCTGCAGCGCTTCGAAGCGTTCCGCGTGCTGTGCGCCGTGCGCGAAGGCGAGTGGGGCGTCGAAGGCCTGAACGAGGCCATCGAACTGCGCCTCGCGCACGCGGGCCTGATCGTGCGCGGCGACTGGTACGTGGGCCGCCCCGTCATGGTCACCCGCAACGACTACCCGACGGGCACGTTCAACGGCGACATCGGCCTCGCGTTGCCGGACCCGGCGCGTCCCGGTTCGCTGCGCGTGTGGTTCCTGGAAGGCGACAACGTGCGCAGCGTGCTGGCCACGCGCCTGCGCCACGTGGAGACGGCATACGCGATGACGGTCCACAAATCGCAGGGCTCGGAATTCGCGCACACGGTGCTGGCCCTGCCGAAAGAGGGGGGCGCCGTGCTGGCGCGCGAGCTAGTCTATACGGGCATCACGCGCGCGAGCCGCCAGTTCACCCTGACGACGCCGGCGCCGGCCGTGCTGGGCGAGGCGATCCTGCGCCGTACGCACCGGGCCAGCGGGTTGCGGGGGATGGTCGAGAAATAACACCGGGAGGTTGGCATGAGCAACGACTGCACGCACTTTCATCACATCGTGACCCGCGAGGGCAATACCGACGGCTGCGAGGAGTGCCTTCGAACGGGCGACACGTGGGTGCACCTGCGCGTGTGCCTGACGTGCGGCCACGTCGGCTGCTGCGACCAGTCGAAGAACAAGCACGCCACGAAGCACTTCCATGCGACCGGACACCCCGTGATCCGCTCGAAGGAGCACGGGGAGACGTGGGGCTGGTGCTACGTCGACCGGGTCGTCAAGGACCCGGTCTGATAGAGAGTGGCTTGATGTAAATCAAGGATTGCGTTCTTTGCCACGACTTACTATTGTGAAAGCGAGCTGTACGATGTGCTCGCTCAACAATAGGTGGCATCATGCGAATCCAGTTTCTCGGCGGCACCGGAACCGTCACGGGCTCCAAGTACCTGCTGACGTCCGGTCGTGCCAGGATCCTTGTCGATTGCGGACTGTTCCAGGGTTACAAACAACTCCGGTTGCGCAACTGGGCCCGGCTGCCTGTCGAGCCGGCGAAGCTCGACGCCGTCGTGCTGACTCATGCGCATCTCGACCACAGCGGCTACCTGCCCCTCCTCGTCAAGGGCGGCTTCAAAGGGAAGATTTTTTGCACGGGAGCGACGTTCGACCTGTGCAAGATCCTGTTGCCCGATAGCGGCCACCTGCAGGAGGAAGACGCGGCGGCGGCCAACCGTCATGGCTATACGCAGCACAGTCCGGCCATGCCGCTGTACACGGAAGAGGATGCGCGCGTCGCGTTGCGCCAGTTCGTCGCCGTGCCGTTCGGCGTCCATACCGTCGTGGCGTCCGGACTGGCCGCAACCTGGCGCCGGGCTGGCCACATCCTCGGCGCGGCGTCCGTCGCGCTCGACGACGGCAGTCGCAGCATCACGTTTTCCGGCGACCTGGGGCGCCCTGACGATCCCGTCATGCCGCCACCCGCCCCGCTCGAGCCGACCGATTACCTGGTCGTCGAATCCACCTACGGCAACCGCGTGCATGAACCGACCGATCCGCTGGTCGAGCTGGGCCAGGCGATTCGTGACACGGCGGCGCGCGGCGGCGTCGTCGTGATTCCGGCGTTCGCCGTGGGCCGGGCGCAGGAACTCATGTACTACGTGCACCAGTTGAAGGCGTCCGGGGCGATCCCCGGGTTCCTGCCCGTCTTCCTGGACAGCCCGATGGCGAAGGATGCCACTGCGATCTACCACCGGCACCACGACGACCACAGGCTGACGCGCGACCAGTGCGCGGCCATGTGCCACGCGGCCACCATCATCAACACCGTGGACGAATCGAAGGCGCTCGACGTCAGGAACACGCCCAAGGTCATCATTTCCGCCAGCGGCATGGCGACCGGCGGACGCGTGCTGCACCACATCAAGGCGTTCGCGGAGGATCCGCGCAACACCATCCTGTTCGCCGGGTTCCAGGCGGGCGGCACGCGCGGGGCGGCGCTCGTCGAAGGCGCGGACTCGGTACGCATCCACGGGCAGCAGGTAAGCGTGCGGGCGCAGGTGGTCAACGTGCAGAACATGTCGGCGCATGCCGACAGCAACCAGATCGTGGCGTGGCTGGCGGCGTTGAAGACGGCGCCGCGCTGCACGTTCATCACGCACGGTGAGCCGGCCGCCTCCGAGGCGTTGCGCGTGCGGATCAAACACGAGCTCCGGTGGAACTGCCTCGTGCCGGAGCACCTGCAGGAGGAACAGCTGTGAAGGACGACGCGCAAGCCTTCGCTTCGTCGTTCGTCGCGGGCGCGCGCCGGCTGGGCATCGACAGCGGCAATGCGGCGGTCTTGTATCTCGCCGCAGGCGGCGGCGCATGCCGGACGGGGAGATATCCCGCCGGCGCCCGCGTGCGGGTCAGCACGGCGCGCCGCACCGTCACGGCGCTGGTGCACCTCGTCCGCGCCGACATCGTGCCCGACGGCGAGGTCGGGCTGTCCGACCTCACCTGGCAGCGGCTCGGCGCGTCCGAAGGCGAGCCGGTGCGCGTGCGCCTCGCGCCGCCCGCCCGTTCGTTCGCGTTCGTGCGTTCGCGGATCTTCGGGGCCGACCTCTCCGTCGAGGCCGCGAACGCGATCGTCGGCGACATCGCCGCCGGCCTGTATTCCGACATCGAGATCGCCGCCTTCGTCACCGCCTGCGCCGGCCGGCCGCTGAAAGTGGAGGAGACGTTCGCGCTGACCGGTGCGATGGTGCAGGCCGGCACCCGGCTGGAGTGGCCGGCGGCGCCGGTCGTGGACAAGCATTGCGTCGGCGGCCTGCCCGGGAATCGCACGACGCTCCTGATCGTGCCGATCGTGGCCGCGTGCGGCCTGACGATCCCCAAGACGTCGTCCCGTTCGATCACGTCGCCGGCCGGCACGGCAGACGCCATGGAAACGCTGGCGCCGGTGGACCTGGACACTGAGCGCATGCGCCGCGTGGTCGAGCAGGAGGGCGGTTGCATCGTGTGGGGCGGCGCCGTCAACCTGAGCCCCGCCGACGACGTCCTGATCCGCGTTTCGCGCCCGCTGGACTTCGACGGCGAAGCCGCGATGGTGGCATCCGTCCTGTCGAAGAAGCTGGCGGCCGGTTCCACCCACGTGCTGATCGACATCCCGGTCGGGCCGAGCGCGAAGGTGCGCTCGCAGGCGGCCGCCGAGTCCCTCGTCCGGCTGTTCCAGGCGGTCGGCCAGGCCTATGGCCTCACGATCCGGACCGTGATCAGCGACGGCAGCCAGCCGGTCGGGCGCGGCATCGGGCCGGCGCTGGAGGCGCTTGATGCGCTCGCCGTCCTGCGCAACGAGCGCGATGCTCCCACGGACTTGCGCACACGGGCACTTACGCTGGCCGGCCATGTGCTGGAGCTGGGCGGCAAAGCCGCGGCCGGCGAAGGGTTTGCGCTGGCGCGTGCCACGCTCGAGAGCGGCGCCGCCCTGCGCAAGTTCGAAGCCATCTGCGCGGCCCAGGGCGGCATGCGCGTGCCGGAGGTCGGCGCGTTCCGGCACGATGTCCTCGCGCGGCGCGCGGGCTATGTCGCGGCGATCGACAACCGGCGCCTGGCGCGCGTGGCCAAGCTGGCCGGCGCGCCGAAGGATGCCGGGGCCGGCGTACTGTTCCTCGCGCCCGTCGGCCGCACCGTGAAGGCGGGCGGACCGCTGTACACCATCCACGCCGCCTCGGCGGGGACGCTGTCCGAAGCCGTGGCCTATGCCGCCACGCACCCCGACATCATCGCCATCGTGGAGGACGAATGACGCCCCTGCTGTTTGCCTTGCCCGGCAACGAGACGCTGGGCGCCGACCTGTGCCGGCTGCGCGGCTGGGAACAGGGGCGCTGGGAACTGCGCGCGTTCCCGGATGGGGAAAGCCATGTGCGGTTCCTGTCCGACGTGGCGGGCAGGGACCTGGTTCTCGTGTGCAGCCTCGATCGTCCGAACGACAAGACCGTCCCGCTCTACCTGACCGCGTGCGTGGCCCGCGAACTGGGCGCGGCACGCATCGGCCTCGTCGTCCCCTATCTTGCCTATATGCGCCAGGATGCCCGCTTCCACGGTGGCGAGGGCGTCACTGCGCAGCATTTCGCGCGCCTGCTCGGCATGGCGGGCGACTGGCTCGTGACCGTCGATCCCCACCTGCACCGGATCCACAGCCTGGACGAGATCTACGCCATTCCGACGCGCGTGGTCGCCGCCGCGCCCGCCATTGCGGCCTGGGTCGGCGCCCATGTGTGCAATCCCCTGCTGATCGGGCCGGACGAGGAGAGCGACCAGTGGGTGGGTGACGTGGCGCGGTTGGTCGGCTGTCCGTACACCACGCTGCGCAAGGAACGGCGCGGCGACCGCGACGTGACCCTGTCCGTTCCGGCGCTCGCGCAGTGGCGCGGCCGTACGCCCGTGCTCGTGGACGATATCGCTTCCACGGCGCGGACGATGATCGCCGCCGTCGCGCGCGTGCGCGAGGCGGGCATGGACCCACCCGTCTGCATCGCCGTCCACGCGCTGTTCGCTGCCGACGCGTACGCCGAACTGCAGGCGGCCGGTGTCGCCGGGGTGGCCTGCACGAATACCATCGCGCATGCAAGCAACCGGATCGACGTCGCGCCCCTGCTCGGCGTGGCCGCGGCCAGCCTGCTGGGGGAGTGACGGCGCAAGGATGCCGAATTCAGACGCCGTGATGTCGATCGCGGTGGCCGCGGGCTGCCGCAGGTCGATCGGTGTCGACCGGCCGCGCGGCTGCCGTCCTGGCTCGGCGCCCGACCATCGGTCACGAAGCCGCCTCAGGCCCATGCTTGCGGACGAGCCGGACGACCGTGTTCCATACGCGGGTCGTCGCCGGCACGTCCAGGGTGCGTTCGACGAACGCGTTCGGACTGCCCGCACTGGTCCCGAGCTTGTAGGTGAGCGACAGCAGCATCCCGTCATGCCAGCTCACCACCCGCACGTCGCCTTTCGGGTTGGCCGCTGGCAGGGACGCGCCATCCGCCGGCGTCCCGATCACGAACGTGGCGCAGGGCGCGTAGACGTCGTCCAACGCCACGCCCGCCAGCGGATCGCTGGCGATCAGCGCAGCCAATCCAGCGACGTCGCGCAGCGCGGCGGGTTCGTCGAAGCCGTCGCGCCGCAACGTGGCCTGCGCGGTTGTCAGGATGCGCGCGGCACTGGCCGGCGACCCTGCTTCGAACACCACCGTACCGTTCGTCAGGAACGAGCAGGGGTTGACGGCGCCGGCCGCCGCGAAGGCCGCTTCGAGCACGGACCGGGTCGGCGCGGGCGGACGACCCAGGTTGAGATTGCGAAAGAACGCGGCAAATTTCATCGGCATGTCGGCGTCACCAAAACGTGAGCGTACTTCGATACCTGCTATATCGCAATACATCGACCAACTTTCACGCACATCCTTTGCTTTCTCTGTGGCAACAATGTTAAAGTTGCGCTCTGGGAATAGTTATCGGAGCAGTATCATGCTGATCGTCGTGGGTTTCGTCATCGTGCTGCTGGCAGTGTTCGGCGGCTTCGTGCTGCAGGACGGGCACCTGGCCGCGCTGTTCCAACCCTACGAACTCCTGATGATCTTCGGCGGCGCGCTGGGCGCCTTCGTCATCGCCAACGACCGCAAGGCGATCGGCCTCACGTGGCGGAGCCTGCCGATGCTGTTCCATGGCACGCGCTACACCCGCGAACTGTACATGGCGTTGATGGCGCTGATGTTCGACCTGTTGACGAAGGTGCGCCGGGAAGGGCTGATGGCGCTCGAGAACGAGATCGACGCGCCGTACGAAAGCCCCATCTTCACGAAGTACCGCATCATCCTGCTCGACGATCACCTGATGGATTTCATCACGGACTACCTGCGCCTGATGGTGTCCGGCACGATGAACAGCTACCAGCTGGAAAACCTGATGGACAACGAGATCGCCACGTACCAGGAAGACGCCGACATTCCCGTGCAGGCGATCCACAAGCTGGCCGACGGCATGCCCGCGTTCGGCATCGTCGCGGCGGTGATGGGTGTGGTGCACACGATGGGGGCCATCGGCCGGCCGCCGGCGGAGCTGGGTGGCCTGATCGCGGCCGCGCTCGTCGGGACGTTCCTCGGCATCCTGCTGTCATACGGCCTCGTCGCGCCGCTCGGCAGCCTGCTGCACCGGCGCCACCAGGAAGTCGTGAAGGCGCTGCAATGCGTGAAGGTGACGCTGCTGGCCTCGATGAACAGCTATGCGCCGACGATCGCCGTGGAATTCGGCCGCAAGGTCATCTCGGCCACGGAGCGCCCGACCTTCGCCGAACTGGAAGGCCATGTGCGCCAGTTGAAGTCGCGCTGAGTTCTCAGTTGCGCGGCAGCTCGATCCCCGCCAGCTTCCAGCTCCACAGGCCGGCGCGCCGGAACACGAAGCTGCCGCCGTCCTCCGCCGTCACGGCGAAATGGCGCCAGCCGCGGTAGTGCAGCGCATAATGCGGCTTGTGCTGCGGCGGCTTGTGCTGCGGCGGCTTGTCCCGTGGCGGCTCGGCGTCGGGCGTCCCGGCGTCCCGGGTGGGTTTGGCGATCGATACCTTGCCGTGTTCGACCATGGCCGCGACACCGGCCGGCGACACGATCGCGTCCACGAGCGGATCCGCGACGGCCCGTGCGAAGGCCTGACCGATCGCGGCGAAGGCATTGGTGCCTGCGTCGCGGGCGATCGACCCGAACAGCTGGCTCTTCACGCTGTCGCGCAGCGCAGGGAAGTCGACCTCGGCGGAGACGCCCTCGGCATCATGGCGTTCCACTGCCGCACGCAGCCGGTTCAGTGTCCACCAGGGGCTGGCGAAACTCGTGGCGGCCACGACGAGGAGGGTGCCGGCGGCGCCGGCGGTGAGGAGTCGGGTGCGGTTCATCGGCATCGCAAATGACAAGGCCGGAACGGTCGCCCGTCCCGGCCATCGGTATCGATATGAGTCGCCGGCTCAGCGATGGCGGCGGTGACGCGTGACGGTCACGTGCTTGTGGCTGCGGCGCGTGGTGCCGCCGGCGCTTGCGCGGATGCGCGGACCGCCCGCGCTGGCGCGGATGCGCGGGCCGCGTGCGGAAGCGCGCACGCGTGGGGACCCGGCGGCCGTGGCCACGGCGCGCGTGGCCACGGGGCCGGCGTCGCCCAGCACGTGGCGGCGGATGTTCAGGGCGTCCAGGATGCGGACGGACGAGGCGCCCGCGTTCAGCAGCACCATCGTCGCGTTCTTGCCGGCCGCCTTCACGCGCATGATCAGGCAGCGGCCAGCTTCCTGCGTGTAGCCCGTCTTCGACAGGCCGATGTCCCAGCCCTTGGCGCCGACGAGGCGGTTGGTGTTGTGGTATTCGACGTCGCGCCCCTTGATGTTGATCAGGTCCTTCGACGACGTCGTGATGCGGGTGATCTCCGCGTAGTTCGATGCCGCGGTCGCCATCTTGACGAGGTCGGCGGCGGTCGAGCGGTTGCTCGGCGAGAGACCCGTCGGTTCCTCGATGACGGTTTGCGTCATGCCCAGCGCGGCGATCTTGCGCTTGACGGCGGCGCGGAAGGCGTCGATGCCGCCCGGATACGTGCGGGCCAGCGCGGCGGCGGCGCGGTTATCCGACGACATCAGGGCCAGCTGCAGCACGTCGCGGCGCGGAATGGTGGCGCCGACGGGCACGCGCGACGTGCTGTGCTTCAGCATGTCGACGTCCTGCTTTTCGATCTCGATCGGCTCGTTCATGTCCTGGTGGGCATCGAGCACGACCATGGCGGTCATGAGTTTGGTCAGCGAAGCGATCGGCGCGACGGTGCTGGCGTTCTTTTCGAACAGCACCTTGCCGGTGTCGTCTTCGACCACCAGCACCGATTGCGATCCGAACGGCACGGCGAAGGCCGCTGCACTGGAGATCGTCATCACTACGGCAGCGAGGAATTTTTTGATCATGGATGGTTGTCTGGGTACGGTTAATGGTCGGGCGCCGGACGGCGGCGGAGCATCAAAACGTCGGGTTGGCAGATAGCGACATGCTATACAGCAACAAAATTGAACGATAGCACCAAAGATTGACATATGTCTATGTCATTCAGTGAAATATCGAGTCCAACGGCAAGATTCTACAAGAAAAAAGACCCCGCGTTTCCGCAGGGCCTTCTTTTTGAACAGATTTTTGTGAAATGTCTTATTTCGACGTGTAAATCTTATCGAATTCTCCACCATCGTCGAAGTGACGTTTCTGCGCGGCACGCCATCCACCGAATACATCATCCACCGTGAACAGCTTGATCGGCTTGTAGTTCGCGGCGAACTGCTTCATGACTTTCTCGTTGCGCACGCGCATATAGTGCTTGGCGCCGATCGTCTGGCCCGTTTCCGAGTACAGGAAGTTGAGGTAGCCCGTCGCCTGCTTGCGGATGCCCTTGCGGTCGACGACCTTGTCCACGACGGCCACCGGCGACTCGGCCAGCACGGAGATGGACGGGTACACGACTTCGAAGTCGTTGCCGAACTCGGCGCGCACGAGGTTCACTTCGTTCTCGAAGGTGACGAGGGCGTCGCCGATCTGGCGCTGCGTGAAGGTGGTGGTGGCGGCGCGGCCGCCGGCGTCCAGCACGGGCACGTTCTTGAAGATCTTGCCGACGAGGTCGCGCGCCTGCGCTTCATTGCCGCCTTTCTTGATCACCGAGCCCCAGGCCGCCAGGTAGGTATAGCGGCCGTTGCCGGCGGTTTTCGGATTCGGAATGACGACTTTTACGCCCGGCTTGGCGAGGTCGGTCCAGTCCTTGATGCCTTTCGGGTTGCCCTTGCGGACCAGGAACACCATGGTCGAGTAATAGGGCGCCGCATTGTCCGGAAACTTCTTGGCCCAGTCCTTCGCGACGAGGCCGCGGTCGGCCAGCATGTCGATGTCGTTGGCCTGGTTCATCGTCACCACGGACGCCTCGAGGCCGTCGGCGACGGCGCGGGCCTGCTTGCTGGAGCCGCCATGCGATTGCTTGATCGTGACGGTGTCGCCCGTCGACTTTTTCCATTCGGCGACGAAGGCCGGGTTGATGTCCTTGTACAGCTCGCGTGCCACGTCGTAGGACACGTTCAGCAGTTCCACGTCGGCGGCCTGTGCGGCGAACGGCACCACGGCACTGCCGAGCGTCAGCGCCAGCAGCGCGCGGCGCAGCGAGGAAACGGATGGGATCGCCATATTGTTTTTCCTTATAAAGACTCTCTAGGGACGGTCGATGATCCGTTAAAAAATAGCAAAACAAAAGAACATTTTTATCATATGCTTAGACGGCGTATGTGGCATGCATACGCTACGGGCCGCCACAAAGCAGCCATGTCCCGTTTGGGGTATAGTCCGGCCTTCGCCGAAACATCGTTTTTTCCGGGTTGATGCTGAAAACAATGGGTATCGAAATTCGCCACGCAACACCGAATGACGCGCCGGCCGCATGCCGCCTGCTGCGCCGTTCGATCGAAGAGGGCTGCGTGCCCGACCACGGCGGCCGTCCCGACGTCCTGCAAGCCTGGCTCGGCAACAAGACGACCCAGAACGTGCTGGGCTGGCTGTCGTCGCCCAGCAACTTCGCCGTCGTGGCGGAGCGTGATGGGGACGTGGTTGGCTTCGCACTCCTGAACCAGGCCGGCAAGGTGCCCCTGTGTTATGTCCGCCCGGACCTGTTGCGCCAGGGCGTAGGGCGCGCGCTGCTGCGGGCGCTGGAAACGCAGGCGCGCGCGTGGAACATCAGCAAGGTGCACATGCAGAGCCCGGAGTCGGCGAGCGGCTTTTTCGAGCGCGAGGGCTATGTCAACGCGGGCAAGGACAAGGCCTGTTTCGGCCTCGAATGTGACTTCCTGTGGAAGCATCTGGACGCCGAAACTGTGCCGGCACGCAAGAGATTTTGCAATTGCAGCCAATGAGCGTAGGCCCGCTTTGATCGTTGTGTAACATTACGCAACGTGAACTCATCTTTTTTCCTGCTGGCGCTTGCGCTATAGTAGTCGGGTTTCAATGATGAGTTCGTTATGGCTTCCCGTAGAGATTTTCTTCACCACGGCTTGCGCCTGACCGCGCTGGGGCTCGTCGCCGTCCCGCTGGTCGATGCGCAGGCAGCCCGTTCACAGACCGAGGCCCCCGGCACGGACCTGGAGCCGCCTCCCGATCTGTTCGATGCCCAGGTCGTCGACATCGACTTCTGGGTCAAGCCGCGCACGTTGTCCGTGATTCGTCCTCAAAGCGGCGAACGCGCCAATGTCCTGTACTGGAAGGACGGCGAGGTGATCGACTCTGCCTACCAGGAACTGTGCCATCTGCTGCGCGACGTGAACGGCAAGGCGTCGATCGCCATCGACCCGAAGCTGATCGAAACGCTGTGGGCGTCGCAGGCGTTCGTTGCGCGCTACGGCCTCGAACGGCCGCTGGAGATCCTGTCCGGCTACCGCACCCCCGCGTCCAACAACCGCCTGATCGAACAGGGCGTGCCGGCCGCGCGCCAGTCGCTGCACATGTCGGGCAAGGCGGCGGACGTACGTATCGCCGGCCTCACCGAGGAAGTGCTGGGCGGGCTCGTGAAGAGCTTCCGCAAGGGCGGCGTCGGCTTCTACTACCGCTCCGGCCCGAAAGGCGGCTGGATCCACACGGACACGGGCCTCAACCGTACCTGGAAAGGCTGAGCCGCCGGATTCCCGAACGGATAGGCGGCGCACGCGTTCGCGCGTTTTTGCTATCGTGGTTGTACCAACCTTTCCCCAAGGAGGACATGATGGCAACCATGAATGCACCGACAATGGAACGCCGGCATCTGCCCGAACGACGCGCTGCCGTGCGCGAAGGCGCGACCGCGATGTCCGGGATCGACTACGCCGCGATGGCGCTCCTGATCATCGGCGGCCTGAACTGGGCGATGGTGGGCCTGTTCGACGTCGACGTCGTCGCCACGCTGTTCGGTCCGGGCAGCCCGGCCAGCCGCGTCGTGTATGTCGTCGTCGGCCTCGCGGCCCTGTATTCGATCTATACGGCGATCAAGATGAGCCGCCACCATCCCCACTGAACCGATGCGGGTCGGCCTGATTTCCGACACGCACGGCCTGCTGCGGCCCGAGGCGCTCGATTTTCTCGCGGGGTCCGACCACATCGTCCACGGCGGCGACATCGGCAACCCGGAGATCCTTGTGCGCCTGGCGGCCATTGCGCCACTGACGGTAGTCCGCGGCAACAACGACACGGCGCCGTGGGCGCGCGCGATTCCGGCGACGGCCCGCGTCGACTTCGGGACGGTGGCGCTGTACGCGATCCACGACCTGAAGGAACTCGACATCGACCCGCGCGCGGCCGGCGTGCGCGTCGTCGTGTCGGGCCACTCGCACAAGCCCGCATGCGCCGAGCGCGACGGCGTGCTGTACGTAAACCCGGGCAGCGCCGGGCGGCGCCGGTTCAGCCTGCCGATCGCGGCCGCCGAGCTGATCATCGAGGGCGATGCCGTCGCAGTAAAGCTGGTGACGCTCCGCGAAATGCCGTAGCATACGCGCCGTCCTCAAGCCTGATCGATTGCCGCCATGACGCCTGACACCAACCAGAATAACGAGAACAACGATAGCGAACGCCCCCGTTTCCGCCCCGTCCCGTGGACGTCGCTGGAAACCCCGCAGGACGTCGAACTGTGGATCGAGGACCACAACCGCACGATGCAGGAGCTGGTCAAGCCGCAGGAGACGGGCGTCGGCGTGCGCTTCCGCCTCGCGCCGGGCGGCGACGTCTACATGCACACGGCGGCGGATGCCGTCATCCTCGACGTCGAGCCGGACGCCGGCTGGATCGCCCCCCTCATCATGGCCGCGACGGGCGCGGAGCAGCCGGCCGGGTCGATCTGGGTGCTGCCGGACGACAAGCTGGTGCAATTGCTGCTGGGCCTGTCGACGCTGGTCGAGAGCTCGCTGATCGTCACGGGGCACAACTTCGGCAGGCATGGCCGGCGACAGTTTTAACATATATTTACGACAATATTTCCTTTGCGCGTAGTCAAGATTCGGTGTTAAATCAGCTCTCTCGTACGATGAGCTGAGCCGATGCCTACTCGATTCCCGACTGCCACGCGGCGCGCGCTGCTGTTGTCCATGGTTCTCGCGGCCGCCGCGCTGCCGGCACGCGCGGCTGACTTGCTCGACACCGTCAAGACGCGCGGCACCATGCGCATCGCAGTGGAAGGCACCTATCCTCCGTTCAATTTCAAGGATCCGAAGACGGGCCAACTGGCCGGTTACGACGTCGACGTCGCGAAACTCGTCTGCGCCAGGCTGGGCGTGAAACCGGAATTCGTGACGACGGAGTGGGCCGCCATCCTCGCGGGCCTGGGTGCGGGCAAGTACGACGTGATCGTCAGCCAGGTCGGCATCACGCCGCGGCGCCAGCAGGCGTTCGATTTTTCCCGGCCTTACACGTATTCGGCGCCGCAACTGATCGTGCGCCGCAACGAGACCACGGCGTATCGCAGCCTTGCCGACCTGAAGGGCCGCAAGGTCGGCGTGGGGCAGGGCAGCGTGTTCGAGCAGCAGGCGCGCGCGATGCCCGGTATCGAGGTCAAGAGTTACCCGGCCGCGCCGGAAAACCTGCAGGACCTCGCGTTCGGCCGCATCGACGCGGCCCTCAACGACAGCCTGATGGTGGCCTACCTGCTCAAGAGTTCGCAATTGCCCATCCGCGCCGGCGCGCGCGTGGGCGACGTCGAGCGCATGGGCATCGCATTCCGCAAGGGCAATCCGACATTCCATGCGGCCGTCGACAAGGCCCTCGATGACGCGCGTGCCGACGGCAGCCTGAGACAGGCGTCGCTCAAGTGGTTCGGCGTCGACGCGACCCGCGCACCGTGACCGAACTGCTCGACCTGCTGCGCGAGGCCGCACCCGTGATGGCGAAAGGGGCGGGTTATACGCTCGCGTTCGCCGTGGCGGCGATGATCGGCGGACTCGTGCTCGGCTTTCCCGCCGCGATCCTGCGCCTGGCGCCGTGGGCGCCGCTGCGCTGGCCGGCCGCGCTGTACGTGAGCGTGTTTCGCGGCACGCCGCTGCTCGTCCAGTTATTCGTGATCTATTACGGCCTGCCCGGCATCGGTATCGAATTCACTCCCGTCACGGCGGGCATCCTGGCGCTGTCGCTGAACGCCGGCGCGTACCTGTCCGAGAGCCTGCGCGGGGCCATCCTCGGCATCGCCAAGGGGCAGTGGAATGCGGGCTTCAGCCTTGGCCTCACGTATCCGCAGACGCTGGGCCTGGTGATCCTGCCGCAGGCGCTGCGCATGGCCGTGCCCGCGATGAGCAATACATTGATCAGCCTGATCAAGGACACGGCCCTCGTCTCGGTCATTACCGTGACCGAATTGATGCTCGTGACGAAGGAACTGATCTCGGTGACGTTCCGGCCGTTGCCGCTGTACGTGGCGGCGGCCGTCGTGTATTGGCTGCTGAGTCTGTTTTTCGAAGCCGTGCAGCGGCGCGCGGAGCGGCATTTCAACCGCGCCCACAAGTAGCAACGGCGCCGCAGCGCCGTTTGTTCGTTACATGTTCGGGTAGTTCGGCCCGCCGCCGCCTTCCGGCGTGACCCACACGATGTTCTGCGTCGGGTCCTTGATGTCGCAGGTCTTGCAGTGCACGCAGTTCTGCGCGTTGATCTGCAGGCGATCCTTGCCTTCGTCCGTCTTCACGAATTCGTACACGCCGGCCGGGCAGTAGCGCTGTTCCGGACCCGCGAACCTGGCCAGGTTGATCTCGACCGGCACGTTCGGGTTCTTGAGCGTGAGGTGCACGGGCTGGTCTTCCGCGTGGTTCGTGTTCGAGATGAACACGGACGACAGGCGGTCGAACGTCAGCTTGCCGTCCGGCTTCGGATAGGCGATGGGCTTGAAGTCGGACGCCGGGCGCAGGCATTCGTGGTCCGCATGGTTGTGGTGCAGCGTCCACGGCGCCTTGCCCTTGAACAGGATCTGGTCGACGCCGGTCATGATCGTGCCGACGACGAGGCCCTTGCTCATCCACGGCTTGAAGTTGCGCGCGACGTGCAGTTCCTCGTGCAGCCACGACTGTTCGAACGCGACCGGATAGCTCAGCAGCTCGTCGTGCTGGCGGCCCGCGCCCAGTGCGGCGTAGGCGGCGTCGGCTGCGAGCATGCCCGTCTTGATGGCGGCGTGGCTGCCCTTGATGCGGCTCGTGTTGAGGAAGCCCGCGTCGCAGCCGATCAGCGCGCCGCCCGGGAACACGGTCTTCGGCAGCGACTGCAGGCCGCCCGCCGTGATCGCGCGCGCGCCATACGAGATGCGCTTGCCGCCTTCGAAGAAGTGGCGGATCGCCGGGTGCGTTTTATAACGCTGGAATTCCTCGTACGGCGACAGGTACGGGTTCTGGTACGACAAGCCGACGATGAAGCCGACGGCGACCTGGTTGTTTTCCAGGTGGTACAAGAAGGAGCCGCCATAGGTGTCGTTGTCCAGCGGCCAGCCGGCCGTGTGGACCACGAGGCCCGGCTGGTGCTTGGCCGGATCGATTTCCCACAGCTCCTTGATGCCGATGCCGTAGGTCTGCGGATCCTTGCCCTTGTTCAGGTCGTATTTCGCCATCAGCTGCTTGCCGAGGTGGCCGCGCGACCCCTCGGCGAACAGCGTGTATTTCGCGTGCAGTTCCATGCCCAGCTGGAATGCGTCGGTCGGCTGGCCGTGGCGGTTGACGCCCATGTTGCCCGTCGCGACGCCCTTTACCGAGCCGTCGTCGTTGTACAGGATTTCCGCGGCCGGGAAGCCGGGGAAGATCTCGACGCCCAGCGCTTCCGCCTGCTGGCCCAGCCAGCGCACGACGTTGGCCAGCGAGATCACGTAGTTGCCGTGATTCGTCAGCATCTTCGGCATCATGAACGACGGCGTCTGGTAAGCCTTCGTTTCGGAGAGGAACAGCATGCGGTCTTCCGTCACCGGCGTGTTCAGCGGTGCGCCAAGTTCCTTCCAGTTCGGGAACAGTTCGTCCAGCGCGCGCGGGTCCATCACGGCGCCCGACAGGATGTGCGCGCCCAGCTCGCCGCCTTTTTCCAGCACGCAGACCGACACGTCCTGGCCCTTTTCGGCCGCCAATTGCTTCAGGCGGATCGCGGCCGACAGGCCTGCGGGGCCGCCGCCGACGATGACCGCGTCGTATTCCATTGCTTCGCGCGGGCCATATTCTTCGAGGAGGGTGTTGGTCTGAGTCATGTCTTATGTGAGTTATAAAAATTTAAGCACGAGTGTGCACTTTTTTGCGCTCGTTGGCAACGTCGAGCGCCATTGTAGGGCAACTATTAGGCGCGGCAATCTAATCGGTGCGAAATAGGTGAAGTGTGTAATCATTATGACTTCGCAACAGAATTTAGTTTGGGCATAGGGGGCGTAACGTGGGGATTGAAGTCAATTTCGAAGGAAAGATCGCGATGGTCACGGGTGCATCCAGCGGGTTGGGTGCGCGGTTCGCCAAGGCGCTGGCCGGTGCCGGGGCCCAGGTCGTGCTCGCATCGCGCCGCATCGAACGCCTGAAGGAATTGCGTGCCGAGATCGAAGCGGACGGCGGCGCCGCCCACGTCGTGGCGCTGGACGTGACGGACCTCGCGAGCATCAAGGCCGCGATCGCCCACGCCGAGACGGAAGCGGGTCCGATCGACATCCTCGTCAACAACTCGGGCGTGTCGACGACACAGCGCCTGCTCGACGTGAGCGAGGAAGACTACGGCTACGTCATGGACACGAATTTGCGCGGCGCCTTCTTCATGGCCCAGCAGACCGCGAAGCGGATGATCCAGCGCGCGAAGGGCGATCCGAAGAAGCAGCACCGCATCGTCAACATCGCGTCCGTCGCGGGGCTGCGCGTGCTGCCGCAGATCGGCGTGTACTGCATGAGCAAGGCCGGCGTCGTGCAGATGACGAAGGCGATGGCCGTCGAGTGGGGCCGTTACGGCATCAACGTGAACGCCATCTGCCCGGGCTACATCGCCACCGAGATGAACGAGGATTATTTCGACACGGAGCAGGGCAAGAAGCTGATCGAGATGCTGCCGCGCCGCCGCACGGGCAAGCCGGAAGACCTCGACGGCCTGCTGCTGCTGCTCGCCGCGGAGGAAGCCCATTTCATCAACGGCGCCATCATCACGGCCGACGATGGCATGACGGCGCAATGAGGGCGTCCCGGCCGCGGCTCCTGCTGGTCCACGGCCTGCTGGGCTCGCTGGATTACTTCGAGCCGCGGCGCTACCTGCCGGGCGTCGACCTCTTCACGCCCGACCTGATCGGCTACGGCCAGCGGCGCAGCGAAGACGCCCACATCACCTTGGCCGACCAGGCCGCCATGCTGGCCCGCTTCCTGCACGACGAGATCGGCGGTCCCGCCTGGGTGCTGGGCCACAGCGTGGGCGGGATCGCCGCGATGCTGCTGGCCGACCTCGTGCCGGAGCTCGTGCGTGGCGTCATCAATGTCGAGGGTAATTTCACCTTGAAGGACGCGTTCTGGACGGGCCGCATCGCCGCCTTGCCCGACGCCGAGTGGGCCGCGGAATACGGCGCGATGGAAGCGGCGCCGGCTGCGTGGCTGGAAAAGAGCGGCATCGAGGCGAGCGACGAGCGCGTCGCATGGGCCCGCGACATCCTCGCGAACCAGCCGTACACGACCGTGCAAGCGATGGCGCAGTCCGTGCTCGACACGACCGGCGCGCCGGACTACCTGGGCTGCGTCGGCCGCGTGCTGGCGCGCGCGACGCCCCTGTACCTTGTCGGCGGCGAGCAGTCCAGCGCGGGGTGGGACGTGCCCGACTGGGTGCTGTCGCAGGCGCGCCGCGTGTGCGTGCAGCCGAAGACGGGGCACATGATGATGCTCGAAGATCCGGGGAATTTTTGCCGGATCGTCGAGTCCATCCTCTACGACGAGGGCTGCCTTTCCGGCACCTGAGGCCGTATCATGCCGGCTTTTGGCAACGACGTAGAGCAACGATGAGCAACAAGAAACAGGTTCACACGATGCGCCAGGCCATCCGCTGGGGCGACATGGATGCATTCGGCCACGTGAACAACACGGTGTATTTCCGGTACATGGAGAGCGGGCGCATCGCCTTCCTCGAACAGGCGGCGGGCGACCTCGAGATCAAGGGCGAAGGCCCCGTGATCGTCACGGCTTACTGCAACTTCATCAGGCAGCTGAAGTATCCGGGCGAGATCGAGATCCGCACGTTCGCCGGTCCGGCGGGCCGGTCCAGTTTCGAGGTCACGCACGAGATCCGCATGGTCGATGCGGACGGTAATGCCGACGTCGTGGCCGCGGAGGGCGGCGGCAAGGTCGTCTGGATCGACTTCGCGGCCGAGAAGTCCGTGCCGTTGCCGGCGCGGGTGCGGGAGATGCTGCCCGTCGGCTGATTACCGCGACATCCCGACCAGCTTGTGCACGAGTTCCGACGACGTCGACGCCGAGAACTTGCGCATGAGCTTGGCGCGGTGCATCTCCACCGTGCGCGGCGACAGATCCGTCTCGCGCGCGATCACCTTGCTCGTCTTGCCTTCGACGAGCAGCGCCGCGATCTCGCGCTCGCGCGGCGTCAGCTCGGCCGTCACGGGGCGCTTCTCGCTCACGTCCTCGAACGTCCAGACGCCGGCGCCCAGCGGCTCGGCCGGGTCGAGCGCGCGGCCCGTCACGTGGCACCAGAACAATTCCCCATTTCCTCGCCGCATGATGCGCTCGTCCGAGTAGCGGCCCTTCGCGTTCATGATCGGAATGATGCGGTCGCCCGTGCGCAGGAACTCGTCCATGGTCGGGTAGAGTACCGAGAACGACTGGCCGTCGAGCTGTGTCCGCTGGTAGCCGAACATCGCCGCCAGGGCGTGGTTGCACGACTGGATCACGCGGTTCACCGAAATGCACATGCCGACGGGCGCGTGCTGGAAAATCATCTCGTAATCGATGGCGTATGATGCGTTCATTTGCTGGTAGTCGACTGTCCCCACAGGAGGGCTTGCCGGTATTTCTACGGTATTGTGCTTCGGAGGGCGCTATTTTATTCTGCAATTCTACTCTGCTGTATAGAACCTCATTATTAAAGGGACGGGTATGAACAAAGTGTATCCTGATGCGCGCTCGGCGCTCGAAGGGGTGGTTGCGGACGGCCAGACCATTGCCGTGGGCGGTTTCGGCCTGTGCGGTATTCCCGAGGCGCTCATCGCCGCGCTGCGCGATTCCGGCGTCAAGAACCTGACGGCCATCTCGAACAACGCCGGCGTCGACGACTTCGGCCTGGGCCAGTTGCTCGCCACGCGCCAGATCAGGAAGATGATCTCGTCCTACGTGGGCGAGAACAAGGAATTCGCGCGCCAGTACCTGGCCGGCGAACTGGAACTCGAATTCACGCCGCAGGGCACGCTGGCCGAGAAGCTGCGCGCCGGCGGCGCCGGCATCCCCGCCTTCTTCACCAAGACGGGCTATGGCACGATCGTCGCGGAAGGCAAGGAAACCCGCGAATTCGACGGCGAGATGTATGTGATGGAACGTTCGCTCGTTCCGGACGTCTCGCTCGTGAAAGCCTGGAAGGCCGACCGCGCCGGCAACCTCGTGTTCCGCAAGACGGCACGCAACTTCAACCCGAACGTGGCCACCGCAGGCAAGGTCTGCATCGTGGAAGTCGAGCAGCTGGTCGAGATCGGCGAGATCGACCCCGACCAGGTGCATACCCCGAGCATCTTCGTGCATCGCATCGTTCACAACCCGACACCGGAAAAGCGCATCGAACAGCGCACCGTGCGTCAAGCATAAGACCAGGGGAGACAGACATGGCATGGACTCGTGATGAAATGGCCGCGCGCGCGGCCAAGGAACTGCAGGACGGTTTTTACGTGAACCTGGGCATCGGCCTGCCCACGCTGGTGGCCAATTACGTCCCGAACGATATCGAAGTGTTCCTGCAGTCGGAAAACGGCTTGCTGGGCATCGGCCCGTTCCCGACCGACGCGGAAGTGGACGCCGACCTGATCAACGCCGGCAAGCAGACCGTCACCGCGCTGCCGGGCGCCGCCTACTTCAGCTCGGCCGATTCGTTCGGCATGATCCGCGGCGGCAAGATCAACCTGGCGATCCTCGGCGCGATGCAGGTGTCGGAAAAGGGCGACCTCGCCAACTGGATGATCCCGGGCAAGATGGTCAAGGGCATGGGCGGCGCGATGGACCTCGTGGCCGGCGTCAAGCGCGTCGTCGTCGTGATGGAACACGTGGCCACAAGCAAGGATGGCTCGACGAGCCACAAGATCCTGAAAAAATGCGACCTGCCGCTGACGGGCGTCGGCGTCGTCGACCGCATCATCACCGACCTGGGCGTCATCGACGTCACCGACACCGGCCTCAAGCTCGTCGAGTTGGCGCCGGGCGTCACCAAGGATGAAGTCGTGGCCGCCACGTCGGCCGAGCTGGACGTCGCCAGCGTGTGATGTCCTTCCGGGCGGCGCCGTGGTGCCGCCCGTCATTCTTACTTCAGCGCAGCTTCCACACGTACTGGACCTTGGTCCATCCCTGTACGGCCTTGCCTTGTTCGACCGCCGGCTGGAAGCTGCACTGCGCCAGCGCCGAGCGCGCCGCTTCGTCCAGTGTCGTGAACCCGCTCGACTTTATCACCTTCGAATCCTTCACCTTGCCGTTCTCGTTGACGAGAAAGCCGAGCGTGACCTTGCCCTCGTGACTGGCCTGCACGTCCGCGGCCGGGTACTTCGGCTTGGCGCAGCTGTCGAAGTCGAGCTTGGCTCTGCTGCTGCCTTGCGGTGCCGCATGGGCGGACGCCGCGCAGGCGAGGGCGAGGAACAGGTAGTGCAGGGCCGAGCGGATGATGCGGGACATGGTGATCTCCTTTTGATGGGAACTGATGACCTTCAGTTCATGAGGACGTGACGGCGCCGCGCGCCGTCTTGCGCGAATGCTTCGTTGATGATGGGGCGTGACAGCCCGGCTGCTCAGCGCAGCGGCGTCACGTCAAGCGAGGGTCCAGACATATTGGACCGGTTGCCAGCTCGAAACAGGCTTGCCATCGCGCAGTGCCGGTGCAAACCGGCAGCGGTACAGGGCATCGCGGGCCGCCTCGTCCATGCTGGCGTAGCCGCTGGAGCGCAGGATGGTCGAGTCCGTGACGAAGCCGGAGGCGTCCACGCGGAAGCTCACCGTGACCGTGCCCTCGTGGCCCGCCGCGATGTCGGCCTGCGGGTATTGCGGTTTCTTGCAGCTCGAGAAATCCGCGACCGCGGGCCGTGTCAGGCCGGCCGTCGCGCTGGCAATCGGACTATCGCGGGTCGACAGCGCGTGGGCGCTCGCCGCGCACGCCAGGACGAGGGCGAGCACGGGAATCGCGGCGCGCCAGTCCAGCGCCTGTGGATCCGGACGGACCAGGCGACGGATGCGCGCCGTCAGGTCGCCGCCGGCCGCGGCCTGGGCCAGATGGTGGCCTGAAAACTGCAGGCGCTCCAGTTCCGACAGTGCCCGGGCCAGGCGGCGCGGTTCGCCCAGCCGGCGTGCGGCGAAATCGTCGGCGATCTGCTCGCGCTCGTGGCGGATGCGGCGCGAGATCCACCACACGGCCGGGTGGTAGAACAGCAGGGTCTCGATCACGTTCTGCACAAGGTTGACGAGGTAGTCGTGGCGCCGGACATGGCCCAGCTCGTGCGCCAGCAGTGCTTCCAGCAAGTGCGGCGGCATGCCCGTCACGAGGGCGGCCGGCACGAGCACGACGGGCCGCCAGAAGCCGGCCGTGACCGGACTCGCCAGGCTGTCGACGATGCGCAGGCGCACGGTGCGGTCGATGCCGCAGCGGGCGGCCAGTTGGGCCAGCCTCGATTGCCAGGCGCGTTCCGCGGCGCTGCCGGCCTGTGCCGATGCGGCGCGTCCACCCGTGGCGCGTCGCACCCACACCAGGCCCATCGCCATGCGCAGCCCGAACGCGGCCGCGCAGGCCGCCCATCCGCCGACGATCCAGTCGAGATGCCGCTGCAGCCAGCCGAGCAGGCCAGCCGCGTCGCGCAGCACCGCCGCCGATGCCTGCGCCAGGGGCAGGGCGTGCGCGGCCTGCGCGTCTTGCCCGGCCTGCAGCATCATGACGAAGTCGGCGGCCGGCCACGCGAAGCACAGCAGCAGTGCGCCGCATGCGACGGCATAACGGCGTTCCGGCCGCGCATTGCGCAGCGCCACGAGCAGCACCGCCGTCGTGCACCCGATCAGCGCGCCTTGCCACACGAAGTCCAGCAACGCCCATCCGAGGCTGGGCACGAACGACTGGGACAGCGCGGACAGCAGCCCGGTCAGCACGTCAGGCAGGTGCGACGGTAGCGGCGCGAGCGGACTCGTCGGCAGCAATACCGACAACAGCCCGGTGACGAGCCCGGCGCTCATTGTTCGTCTCCGTCTTTCAGCAGTTGTTCGATCTCATCGCGCTCCTTTTTCGAGATGCCGCTCTTGAGTGCGGCCAGCACCAGCGCCTTGGCCGACCCGGCGAAGGCGCGCTGCATCAGGTCCTTCAGCAAATTCGTCTGCAGCGATTCCTGCGCGTGGGCCGGTGCGTACACGTGAGACCGTTCGCTCTCGTCGCGGATCAGCAGACCTTTACCGTGCATGATCTGCATCAGGCGGAGCACGGTCGCGTACGTCACCTCCGGACGTTCCTTGACGATCTCTTCGTGGACCCGGCGCGCCGTGGCCGCGCCCAGCGGCCACAGTGCCTGCAGCAGGTCGAGTTCGGCGGGCGTCGGCTTGGGCGGGGTGGGGGATTTGGCCATGGCGGTTTCTCGGAACGTGGTCGATAAATCTAGACTAACTCGTCTAGATCGAGTTGTCTACAAGTTTATTTTTGGCGCGCTGGCTTGTCTACGTAGATGGTCCGGCACTAACATAGACATCACTGTCTACAATAAAAGGAAGTGTCCATGCTGAAAACCCGTCTGCGCGCGAGCGCCCTCGTCCTCCTGCTGGCGTCGAGTGGCGCCGGTGCGTCGTCCGTCCCCGATTATCCGTTCGTGCACGTCACCGGGAATTCGTTCCAGGCCGTCGTGCCCGACCTCGCCAGCCTCGATTTCGAGATCGTCGCGCCCGACGCCGACCCGGCCGCGGCGCGCGCCGTCATCGAGGCGCGCGTGGGCGAGGTACGCGACCTGGCGCGGCAGCTCGGCATCGAGGCCGACGATGTCGTCGTGCGCGAGGTGCGGCAAGGCATCCGCAAGGAGGAAAAGGGCGCGAACGGCGGGCCGTTGTACGAGCTGCGCTGCGACGTCCACATCAATGTGCGGAATGTCGCCAACTGGGCCGCGCTGGCCGGCGGGTTGCTCGGCAAACCGAACCTCGACGGCTTCGCGTCCGCTTTCGACCGCACCGACACGGACACCATCCACGACGAACTCGTGACCCAGGCCATCCAGGACGCGCGCCGCCAGGCCGAGGTGATGGCGGCCGCGGGCGGACGGCGCGTCGGCGGCCTCATGGGCGCCACGCCGGAAGCGCTGAAGAACCTCAGCACGGCGATGGGCCTGGAACGCAGCGACTTCCGGCGCGACCGCGGCACGGACCGGGCGCGCGCCCAGGACGTCGAGCGCGAGCAATTGCTGGCCGTGCCGGCGCTGAAGCTGCGCCAACCCGTCGATGTCATCTTCCGCCTGGAAAACCTGCCGAAACGCACACGCTGACGACAGGAACGCTTGAGGCAGCGCAGGCGCCGGACGGGAGCCTTGCGCCGCCGCGACGGTCAAACCCGGCACGACCGCCGACACCGCCGCCGACCGTGCCGCCCGCCGCCGCTTCGCGGCCGAGCTGTGGGGCGTGATGCGCGCCAACCGCGGGCGCGTGGCGGTGTCCGTCGTCCTGCTGCTGGCCGCGAAAGTGGCGACGGTGGCCGTGCCGCTGCTGCTCAAGCGCATCATCGACGTGTTTTCGCAGCCGACGCTGCCGACGCTGCTGCCCTGGTATCTGCTGGCGGACTATGCGCTGCTGCGTTTCGCGAGCACGCTGTTCAACGAATGGCGCGACGTGCTGTTCGCGCGCGTGACGCTGAGCACGGTCTCGGCGTATGCGGGCAAGACGTTCGCACGCACGAGGAACTGTTGCGGAGGAACGGCGTGTATGCGCGGTTGTGGCTGTTGCAAAAAAAACGCCGGGCGAACCCGGCGTCTGAACGAGGAATCGTTCCCTGTCCTGGCTTACGCGGCTTCGCGTACCGGGTGCAGGTCGCCGGTGGCGTCGTCCGGGCTCGGATTCTTCAGCTCGGCGGTCAGGCGCTCTTTGTCCAGCTCGCCTTCCCATTTCGACACGACGACCGTGGCGACACCGTTGCCGATGATGTTGGTCAGCGCGCGGCATTCGCTCATGAACTTGTCGATGCCGAGGATCAGGGTCATGCCGGCCACCGGAATGGTCGGGACGACGGCCAGCGTGGCGGCCAGCGTGATGAAGCCGGCGCCGGTGATGCCCGAGGCACCTTTCGAGGTCAGCATCGCCACGCCCAGGATCGTCAGTTCCTGCGTCAGGGTCAGCTCCGTGTTCGTGGCCTGGGCGACGAACAGGGCGGCCATCGTCATGTAGATGTTGGTGCCGTCCAGGTTGAACGAGTAGCCGGTCGGCACGACGAGGCCCACGACCGATTTCGGGCAACCCATTTTTTCCAGCTTGCGCATCAGGGCCGGCAGGGCGCTTTCCGACGAGCTCGTACCGAGGACGATCAGCAGCTCTTCCTTGATGTAGGCGAGGAAGCGGAAGATCGAGAAGCCGGTCAGGCGGGCGATGGTGCCGAGGACGATGGCGACGAACAGGAAGCAGGTCAGGTAGAACGAACCGACGAGCGAGGCCAGCGGGATCAGCGACTTGACGCCGTATTTGCCGATGGTGAAGGCCATGGCGCCGAATGCACCGATCGGGGCGACTTTCATGATGATGTTCACGACGCCGAAGATGGCGTGCGACATGTCGTCGATGAAGCGGGTCAGCGGACGGCCGCGTTCACCCAGCATCGACAGCGCGAAGCCGAACAGGATCGCGATCAGCAGGACTTGCAGGATTTCCCCTTTGGCGAACGCATCCACGAACGTGTTCGGGATGATGTTCATGAGGAAGTCGGTGGTGGTCAGCGCCTTGGTCTTCTCGGTGTACTGGGCGATCGAGTGCGTGTCCAGCGTGGCCGGGTTGACGTTGAAGCCGGCGCCCGGCTTGATCACGTTGGCGACGAGCAGGCCGATGGCCAATGCGAACGTCGACACGATCTCGAAGTAGAGCAGGGCCTTGCCGCCGACGCGGCCGACCTTTTTCATGTCCTGCATGCCGGCGATACCGGCGACGACGGTACAGAAAATCACCGGGGCGATGATCATCTTGATCAGTTTGACGAAGCCGTCTCCCAAAGGCTTCATCGCGGTTGCGATGCCCGGATCGTAGATGCCCAGCAGGACGCCCACGATAATCGCAAACAATACCTGGACATAAAGGACTTTATAGAATGGTTTTTTCATGGCTAGGCTTCATGCGCTATTGGTAACACCGTCATCATCACGCAAAATATCTGCATCGGCTATTGTGGAAAACCGCAACGCCGTAGCGGATATCAGGCATGCCGATCGGTGAATAACGCTCATCGAATTCCTGGCTGATTCCGGTACACCATTCCGCCCTTCATCACGAAGTCCACCTTGCGCAGCGCAGCAATATCCGCCGTCGGATCGCCGTCGACCGCGACGACGTCCGCCAGCATGCCGTTGCGGATCGCGCCCAGGTCCTTGCGGTCGAGGATGCCGGCGGCGACGACCGTCGCGGCGCGCAGCGCTTCCGTCGGGCTCATGCCCAGGCGGACCATCCACTCCAGTTCGCGCTCGTTCGTGCCGTGCGCAAACACGCCGACGTCGCTGCCGTTGCCGATGGTCACGCCCAGCTTGCGGGCGAGGCGGAAGGCGCGCTCGGCCTGCTGCATCGCGGGCGTGGGCGCGCCGCCGCGGACGTGGCGCTGGAAGTATTCGCCGGTCGCTTCCGGCGCCGTCAACGTGGGCACGTACGCCACCTTGCGTTCCAGCATCAGCCTGAACGTCGCTTCGCTGGCGCCATAACCGTGTTCGATCGTGTCGACGCCGGCCAGCACGGCCAGGCGGATCGCGTCGTCGCTGCTGGCATGCGCGGCGACCTTGCGGCCGCTTGCGTGCGCGGCCGCGACGATCGCCTTCATTTCCTCCAGCGTGAACGTGGCGCGCGTGCCGCCGTCCGGGCCCGTGCGGTAGTCGGCATAGAACTTGATCCAGTCGGCACCGCGGGCGGCCTGCTCGCGCACGGCCTTCGTCGCCTCGTCCGCGCCCGTCGCCTGCTGGGCGCCGTACGGGATGTCCATGTCCGGACGATAGCTGCGTTCGGCCGGCCCGTAGCTCGCCGTGGCGACGATGGCGCGCGTGGCGACGAGCAGGCGCGGGCCGGGGACCTGTCCTTCCTCGATGGCGCGCTTGATGCCGACGTCCGCATAGCCCGCGCCTTCCGTGCCGAGGTCGCGCAATGTCGTGAAGCCGGCCTGCAGGGTGTCGGCCGCGTGGCGCACGGCCAGCGCGACGCGGTAGGCCGGCGCTTCCTTCAGCACCTGGTCGTCCCACGTCGTTTCGTTGTAGGGATGGAGCAGCACGTGCGAGTGCAGGTCGATGAGCCCCGGGATCAGTGTCTTGCCAGGCAGCGCGATGCGGTCGACGTCGGCGGGGACGGGCAGGGTCGCGGTCGGGCCCACGCCCTGGATGCGGCCCTGCGCGACGAGCACGCTCCAGCCGGCGTGCGGCGCGCCGTCGCCGGTCCAGACTTGATCCGGCGTGAGCAGCGCGGGACGCTGGTCGGCGGCGTGTGCGCCGGACAGCGTGCAGCCCAGCAGGGCCAGCGTCGCCAGGAGTGCTCGCATCATGTGTCCTTTCTCGTCGTGTGAATCGAAAAGGCGATCATAGCCGAGCACGAGGCGGATGGCTTATCATGGACGGATGACACCGAAAATCCTCATCGCCCTGCTGGCTGCGCTGTGCGCGTGCACCGCATCCGCGCAAGAACCCGCGCAACTGATGCAGAAGATCGCGGGCGTGTACAAGCACCGCTTCATGAGCGCCACGATCACGCCCGGCAAGGCGTCCGGCGAGGCGGATGTGCCGTACCAGGCCGAGGATGTCATCGAGATCGTTCCCTACGATGCCGATCACGTGTACGTGCGCGCCCACCTCGATTTCTACAACGGCCACACGTGCGACATCGCCGGCATGGGCCGGTATGAACGGGGTGCGTTCGTCTACCACGATCCGGCGCCGTCGCCGCTGCCGGAAGCGCCGCCGTGCGCATTGCGGGTGAGCGTGGAGCACGGCCAGCTGACGCTCACCGACCGTGCCGCGCCCGACGCCGTCTCGAGCTGCCGGGCGTATTGCGGCGTGCGCGGCAGCCTGGAGTATTCGATTGGCCTGGACAAGCGCCGCCCGATCCGCTACCTGGACCGCCTGAAGGCGTCGCGGGAATACCGGAAGGCGATCGACGACCTGCACGCGACCGAGCCGCAGACGGCGCCCTGACCGGACAGTATCATTCGAGATCCTGCATCGCCTGCGCGATGCCGGTCTCGACATCATGCAGGAACGCCGCGCCCTTGGCCGACAGCGCGATGCCGGGCACGGCCAGTTCGACGAGGCAGGCGAGCGCCTGCCGGAACCATTCCATGTCGGTGCCCATCAGCGGCAGCGCGTGGGCGTCGACGAGGTAGTGCACGGCGCGGGCCAGCAGCGCGGTGTCGCGGCCGGCGCTGGCGACGAGCAGCGCGAAGTCGGCCGCTTCGCGTTCGAAGCGGTCGGCCAGCGTTTCGAGGATGTCGCGCGACACCTGCGGCTGGCCTGACGCGAGCACGACGTGCGCGAGTTCCAGGCAGGCGTCGTGCAGGCCCGGAATCTCCAGGGGTTCGTCAATGGACATTTATTGCGCGACCCAGCCGCCGTCCATGTTCCACGCGACGCCGCGCACCTGGTTCGCGGCCGGGCTGCAGAAGAACACGGCCAGCGCGCCCAGTTCTTCCGGCGTGACGAATTCGCCCGACGGCTGTTTTTCCAGCAGCAGGTTTTTCTTCGCCTGCTCGTTGCTGATGCCCTCGCGCGCGGCGCGGTCGTCGACCTGCTTCTGCACGAGCGGGGTCAGCACCCAGCCCGGGCAGATCGCGTTGGCGGTGACGCCGGTCGGGGCCGTCTCCAGCGCCGTCGATTTCGTCAGACCGACGAGGCCGTGCTTGGCGGCGACATACGCCGACTTCTGCGCCGATGCGACGAGGCCGTGGGCCGACGCGAGGTTGATGATGCGGCCCCAGTTCTTCTGCTTCATGTAGGGCAGCGCGAGGCGGGTCGTGTGGAAGGCCGAGCTGAGGTTGATGGCGATGATCGCATCCCATTTCTCGACGGGGAAATCCTCGACGTTCGCGACGTACTGGATGCCGGCGTTGTTGACGAGGATGTCGACGCCGCCGAATTTCTCAAGCGCGAACGTCATCATGGCCTGGATCTGGTCGGGCTTCGACATGTCGGCGTTGTGGTAAGCGGTCTGTACGCCGAATTCCTGGCCGATGTCGGTGTACAGCTTTTCGATCTGCTGCGCGTCGCCGAAGCCGTTGAAGACGATGTTGGCGCCTTGCTCGGCCAGCGCGCGGGCGATGCCGAGGCCGATGCCCGAGGTCGAGCCGGTGACGAGTGCAGTCTTGCCGCTTAACATGGTGGATTTCATTCGTTCCTCTTTCTCGTGGACAGTTTCTATGAGAGCCGGGTGGTCCCGGGCCAGACTTGGTAGAATTCTAATCGCTCCACCGGGTAAAATGTTGGCGGCCGCCTGGTCCTTGATGTTCCGGCGGATGCATGGTGATCGTCGGAACTTTTGAAAATGAGCGAACCGAAGCTGAAATCCGTGCTGTGCAGTTCGCCCGCCGGCCTGCACCGCATGGCATACAAGGAGTGGGGCGACCCCGCTAATACGAACGTGCTCGTCTGCGTGCACGGGGTGACGCGCGTGGCGGACGATTTCGACGCGCTGGCGCGGGCCATGAGCGACCGTTACCGCGTCGTCTGCCCGGACGTCGTCGGCCGCGGCCGCTCCGGCCGGCTGCGCGACCCGGCGCTGTACGTCATTCCGCAATACGTGGCCGACATGGTGACGCTGATCGCCCGCGTCACGGCCGGGGATGAAGGCGTCGCGTGGTTCGGCACGTCGATGGGCGGCCTGATCGGCATTGCCCTCGCGTCGCTGCCGGGCAGCCCCGTCCGGCGCATGGTGCTGAACGACATAGGGCCCGTGCTGGACCCGGTGGCGCTGGCGCGCATCGGCGACTACATCGGCCAGGCCATCCGCTTCGCGACCTTCGCAGAAGGGGCCGCGTACGTGCGGATGGTCTCGACGCCGTTCGGGCCGCACAGCGACGCCCAGTGGGACAAGCTGGCGCGCGACGTGCTCGTGCAGCAGCCGGACGGGCAATGGGCGCTGCACTACGACCTCGGGCTCGCGCAGCCATTCAAGGCCATGACGCCGGCGAAGGTGGCGCAGGACGAGGCGCGGCTGTGGGCGGCGTACGACGCGATCCGCTGCCCCACGCTGCTCGTGCGGGGCGAGCACTCCGACCTGCTGTCGCGCGCGACGGCGGAAGAGATGACGCGGCGCGGTCCGAAGCCGGCCTTGCGGGAGATCGCCGGCGTGGGCCATGCGCCCACGTTCCTGCAGCCGGAGCAGATCGCGATCGCACGGGAATTTTTGACCGGCTGAGCAAGCCGGAGGTGTTCGGCTCCACGGCCGGGCGAAACGGCCGCAAGGCCTGGTTTTATTACTAGAGAAAAGCATGGAAATCAAACGACTGCACGTAGGCAAACGACTGTCCGAAGTCGCCATCCACAATGGCACGGTGTACCTGGCCGGCCAGGTCGCCAGCGACACGACGCAGGACATCCTCGGCCAGACGCGCGAAGTGCTCGGTCACATCGACCGCCTGCTGGCGGAAGCCGGCAGCGACAAGAGCCGCATCATCTCGACCCAGATCTACATCACCGACATGGCCAACTTCCCGGCCATGAACACCGTATGGGAAGCGTGGGTCGTGCCGGGCCAGACGCCGCCGCGCGCCACCGTCGAAGCCAAGCTGGCCGATCCGGCCGGCCTGGTCGAAATCGTCGTCGTGGCCGCCCAGGCGTAAGCACACGCGATGGTATCGATTGTCGCGCTCGGCGACGCCACCACCCAGCTGGTCCACGGCCTCGGCCCCGACGACTGCGCGCGCGTAAAGGGCGCGCTCGACTTCGCGGCCGAGCGCTATGTCGAACGCACGGCCGGCACCGGCCAGAGCGCGTTCGAGTTCTCGCTGGGCGTGGCCGGCACGCTCGCGTTGTTGCGTAGCGATGCCGAGACCCGCATCGCCGGCCTGCTGTTCGAGCTGGCGATCGTGGATCCGGGCGTGTCCGAGGCGCTCGAGGAGCGCTGCGGCAAGGAAGTGGCGGACATGGTGCGCGGCGTGCACCAGCTGATCCGCCTGCGCGACCTGACGGCGGCCCAGGCCCCCGTCGGGCGCGGCAAGAATGCGGCCCAGGAGGCCATGGCGCAGGTCGAAACCCTGCGCAAGATGCTGCTGGCGATGGCCAGCGACATGCGCGTCGTGCTGATCCGCCTCGCCTCGTGCGTGACCACGCTGCGCTACTTCGCGGAGCACAAGCGCTTCGACGACGTCACGCGCAACTACGGCCGCGAAGTGCTCGACCTGTACGCACCGCTCGCCAACCGGCTCGGCATCTTCCAGCTGAAGTGGGAACTGGAAGACCTGTCGTTCCGGATGATGGAGCCGGACACGTATAAACGCATCGCCAAGATGCTCGAAGAGAAGCGCATGCTGCGCGAGAGCTTCGTGGCGTCGTCGATCGAGCGCCTGCAGAAGGAGCTCGCGGCGGCGGGCATCAAGGCCGAAGTGTTCGGCCGGCCGAAGCACATTTACAGCATCTGGAAAAAGATGCGCGGCAAGGAGCTCGATTTCTCCGAGCTGTACGACGTGCGCGCGTTCCGCGTGATCGTCGACGACATCAAGACGTGCTACACGGTGCTGGGCGTCGTCCACAACATCTGGACGCCGATCCCGAAGGAATTCGACGACTACATCTCGCGCCCGAAGGCGAACGGCTACCAGTCGCTGCACACGGTCGTCACGGCGGAGGACGGACGGCCGCTGGAAGTGCAGATCCGTACCCAGGAGATGCACAACTTCGCCGAGTACGGCGTCGCCGCGCACTGGCGCTACAAGGAAGAAGGCGGCTCGAATTTCAAGAGCCAGGAATACGACGAAAAGATCGCGTGGCTGCGCCAGCTGCTGGCGTGGAAGACGGAAGTGGCGAGTGCCGTCACGGGCCAGGAAGAGCTGCAGCGCGAGTGGGTCGAGAAGCTGAAATCGACGACCCTCGACGACCGCATCTTCGTGCTGACGCCGCAGGCGCGCGTACTCGAGCTGCCGGTCGGCGCGACCCCGATCGACTTCGCCTACCACCTGCACAGCGAGGTGGGCAACCGCTGCCGCGGCGCCAAGATCGACAACGTGATGGTGCCGCTGAACACGCCGCTGAAGAATGGCCAGACGTGCGAGATCATCACGGCAAAGGGCCCGGCCGGCAGCCAGGGGCCGTCGCGCGACTGGCTCAGCCCCGGCTATACGGTCAGCAGCCGCACGCGGTCGAAGATCCGCGCCTGGTTCCACGCGCTGGAACTGGCCGAGACGCTGGCGCACGGCCGCGCGCTCGTCGAAAAGTCGCTGCAGCGCGAAGGCAAGACCGCGGTCAACCTGGATACGCTGGCGCACAAGCTGGGGTTTGCCAAGGTCGACGACCTGTTCATCGCCGTGGGCAAGGAGAAATTCAGCCTGCGCCACGTGGAAGCCGCACTGCACGACGCGGCGCCGGCGGCCCCGGTGCCGGACGAAGCGGTCGTCAACAAGAGCCGCGCGTCGAGCGTGGAGCAGGGCGCCAAGTCGGGCGTGCTCGTCGTCGGCACGGAAGGCCTCATGACGCAGCTGGCGCGCTGCTGCAAGCCGGCGCCGCCGGATCCGATCATGGGCTTCGTCACGCGCGGCAAGGGCGTGTCGATCCACCGCGCGAGCTGCAAGAACTTCGCCGAGATGGCGGCCCGCAATCCGGAACGCGTGCTCGAGACGGAATGGGGCACGACGGGCCTGGAGACCGTGTTCCCGGTCGATATCTTCATCCTCGCGGCCGACCGGCAAGGCCTGCTGCGCGACATCTCGGAAGTGCTCGCGATCTCGAAGATCAACGTGATCGGCGTGAACACGCAGAGCAGCAAGGGGACCGCGAAGATGGTGTTCACGGCGGAGATCAGCTCGACCGGGCAGCTGCAGAAGGCGCTCGCGGCGATCGCCGAGGTGAAGGGTGTCCAGCAAGCCCGGAGGACATAGGTGCCCATCACCTCCCTCCTGTACGTCAAACCGCGCCTCTGGGGCCACCTGGCCGCGCGCTACGTCGCCAGCTGGTGGTCGATGCTGCACCTGGGCGCCGTGGCGCTCGTGATGGCGCTGACGCCGTCCACTTACCACCGCGCCAACCGCCTCGCCACGTCGCGCTACATCTATGCGAGCACGTGGCAGGTGCTGCCCTGGTTCACGGTGCTGACGGCCCTCGTCAGTCTCGTCATCATCCGCATCGTGCTCGTCACGGCGCAGAGCTATGGCCTGTCGCGCTATGCGCTGGAGATGGTCGTGCGCGTGCTCGTATTGGAGCTGCTGCCGCTGTCGGCCGCGATGTTCGCCGCGCTGCGGGCCGGCATGGCGTTCGATGCCGGTGCCATGGGCCTCGCGCGCAGCGGCATGCCCGCCGGCGAAGCGACCGCCGAGACCTTGCGCCGCCTGCGCCGCGACCTCGTGCCGCAGGTGATCGCCAACGCATTTTCCGTGCTGAGCCTCGCGATGGTCAGCAGCGTCATCGTGCTCGTGCTCGCGTACCTGAACGTGTACGGCCTGTCCCCGTGGGGCCTGCCGGACTACACGCGGACGGTGGGCCGCGTGTTCGATCCGACCGTGACCCTCGGCTTCGTGTTCAAGACGGTGCTGTTCGGGCTCGCGGTGGCCGTGATCCCGAGCGCCGCCATCCTGGAACTGCTGCGCCGCCCGCGCCGCCTGCGCACGAACGTGCAGCCGGGCGCGCTGCGGCTGCTGTTCGTGCTGCTGCTGATCGAGGCCAGTTCGCTGGCCGTCAAATACATCTAACGACATTCAAACGATGAGCGACAAAGACACCCCTCCCGACGAACCGAAACACGTGGAAGCGAAGGCGCTGTTCCTGCTCGTCCTGATCGGCGCGCTGATCGTCGCGTTCTTCCTGTACGTGATGTATGCGCGCGGCGTGTTCGAGAAGACGCAGGAACTGGTGCTTGTCGCCGACGATTCCTCCGGCGTCATCCCGGGCATGGACATGACGTTCGCCGGCTTCCCCATCGGGCGCGTGCGCCAGGTGGAGCTGGGCAAGGACGGCAAGGTCAACATCCTGGTCGACATCGCGAAGAACGATGCGAAGTGGCTGCGCACGACCAGCGTGTTCACGCTCGAGAGCAGCGTCGTCGGCGAGACCCGGCTGCGCGCGTACAGCGGCGTGCTGACGGATCCGCCGCTGCCGGACCACGCCCAGCGGCCCGTGCTGCGGGGCGATGCGGCAGCCGAGATCCCGCGCCTGATGGCGACGGCGCGCACGCTGCTGGAAAACCTGGAGGCGATGACGCGCGCCGATTCCCACATCGGCAACACGCTGGCCAACGTCGACGCGCTGTCCGGCCGCCTGTCCGGCCGCTACGGCGTGCTGGGCACCGCGCTGGGCGGCGACGCCGAGGCGGAGAAGCTGCTGCAGACCCTGCACCGCGTCGACGCGCTGCTCGCGAAGACCGACCAGCGCGTGTTCGGCAAGAAGGGCGTGATGGACGATGCGCAGAGTGCGATCCGCGAATTGAACGGCTTGCTGGCCGACGCGCGTGGCACCTTGCAGAAGGCCGACGGCGTGCTGGCCGAGGCGCAGGCCGTCGCGAAGAACGCGCACACCGCCACCGACGACCTGGGCCGCCTGCGCGGCGAGGTCGATGCGAGCCTGCGCAAGGTGAACCGCCTCGTCGACGAGATCAACCGCAAATGGCCGTTCAGGCAGGATACGGAGGTGAAGCTGCCATGATGACCCGATCCCTCATTGCCGCCGCGCTCATCGTATTGTCCGGCTGCGCCAGCAAGCCGCAGCCGCCCGCCTGGGAAGGCGATGCGAAGAGTTCCCTGGACGGTTACACGGACGATTTCCTGCGCGGGGACTCTGGCGCCGCCGACGCCGAGTTCGCGCGCGCCCGTCGCGCGAGCGCCAGCACGGGACGGTTCGACATCGTCGCCCAGGCGGAACTGGTGCGCTGCGGCGTGAAGGCGGCGGCGCTCGACTACGAATGCCCCGGCTTCACGGCGCTCGCGAACGAGTCGACGCCGGCCCAGCGCGCGTATGCCGCCTACCTGGACGGCCGCTGGCAGGGGCTCGACGTGAATCTGCTGCCGGAACAGCACCGCGCCGTCGTCGCGAGCGGCTCGCTGGCCGGCGTCGCCGATCCGCTGGCCCGGCTCGTCGCGGCCGGGGCGCTGCTGAAGGCGGGACGCATCACGCCGGCCGACATCGGCGCCGCCGTCGACACGGCATCCAGCCAGGGCTGGCGCCGGCCGCTGCTGGCGTGGCTGGGCGTGCAGGAACAGCGTGCCCGCGCGGCAGGCGACACGGCCTCGGTGGAACGCATCCGCCGCCGCATCGAACTGGCTGCGCAACGCTGATTACTTCACGCGAACGACGCGCGCCGCGCTGTTGTTGGCTTCCAGCTGCAGGTAATAGGCGCCGAGCGCGCCCCGTTCGATCCGCACGGCCGGGTCCACGAGGTCCGGCAGGACGGCATCGACGTCGTCCACGACGCGCCACACCTGGCCGTTGGCGAGGGTGAGCTGGGTGCCGTAGCGCCAGCCATCCACGTTGCCGCGCACGGTGCTGCGGATCGCCGCCGGCTCGTCGTCGACCTTCTATTCCAGGCGTTTTCCGCCGAAGCGCTGCTCGGCCGGCGGTGCCACGGGCAGCGCTTCGTAGCAGGCCACCCGGCTCGCCGTATCGGGGAGGGCGCGGCAGCGCAGCACGAGGGCGTCGTCGACGGCGCAGGCGGCGCCGGACGCGCACAGCAGGAGGAGGGCGAGCGTTCTCATCCCCGCATTATAGCTACGCGCTGGTCCCCGGCGCCGCCTCCAGGTGCGGACGAGCGGGCCGCAGCGCGGGCGGCAACTGGTTGTGGATGCGCACGGCCGCGCGCGCCGCCTGGCCCGCCGCCACCGCGATCTGGTTCAGGCCCACGACGACGTCGCCGATCGCGTACAGGCCGGGCACGGTCGTCTGCTGGTGGTCGTCGACGACGATCTCGTCGCACTGCGCCGTGCGCGCGCCCAGCTTCGCGGCGAGGCCCGATCTGGCGTTCTCGCCCAGCATCGGGTAGAACACGTCCGCTTCGTGATCCTGGCCGTCGTCCGTGTGCAGCACGGGTTTCATCGATGCGTCGAGCGTGACGGACAGCAGCGGCGAATCGACGATGCGCACGCCGGCCGCGTCGAGGCGGCGCCGGTCGTCTGCGCTCAGCATCGACGGCGCGCCCCGTTCGAACAGGGTGACGTCCGCGCTGAACGTACGCATGAACAGCGCGTGGCCGACCGGGTTCACGTCGGACGTGGCGACGGCGATGCGCTTGTCGATCACGTCGAAGCCGTCGCACACGGGGCACAGGCGCACGGACCCGAACGCGACGGCTTCGCGCCAGTTTTCGATCGGGAGGCCCGCGTCCGCGACGCCCGTCGCCAGCAGCACCGTGTGGGCGCGGACCTGCACGATGTCGTCGATGCCTTCGGGCTGGTAGTCGCCGACGAACAGGCCGTCCTCGATGCGCAGGTCGACGATCTCTCCCGGCATCACGCCGCCGCCGTAGCGCTGCAGCTGCGACGCGAGGTTGCCCAGCAGGATGTGGCCGGGCACGCCTTCGGGAAAGCCGGGGTAGTTGTGCGAGACGGGGATCAGGCGCAGGCGGCTGTTGCCCTTGTCGACGAGCGCGACGTTGCGCGTGAAGCGGCGCAGGTAGATGGCGGCGGTCAGGCCGCCCGGGCCGCCGCCCACGATCAGCGTGTCGTAGACATGTGCGGTGGCGAGTTCGGAGGAGGTAGGCATGTGCCGATTATCCGCAGGCGGCCTGCGGCTGGGCTATCGGCGCGTGTCCCGAGGCCGGGTCGGAACCGGCTTACAGCGTGTCGGAGCAGTCGCGCAGTTCAGGCTGCAAGGTGACGTGGTCGATGCCGTGCTTGTCGAGCAGCATGTATTTCACCGCGCGCAGCACGTCGGGCCAGGCGTTCAGGTCGTCGATTTCCAGGTGGCCGATCAGCGCGGGCTCGCCCGGCGACATGTCCCATACGTGCAGGTCGTGCACGGAGCGCACGCCCGGGATGCCAGCGAGGTCGGCGCCGATTTTCAAGTAGTCGATCTGGTGCGGCACGCCTTCCATCAGGAAGTGGTAGGACTCGCGCAGCACGCTCACGGTCGACTTGAGGATCAGCAGCGACACGAAGATCGACAGGATCGGGTCGATGCGCACCCAGCCGGTGAAATGAATGACGGCGCCCGCGGCGATGGCGGCGATGGAGCCGAGCAGGTCGCCCAGCACGTTGACGAGGGCGGCGCGCGTGTTGATGCTCTGCTCGTCGCGCGACAGCACCCACGCGACGGCGATGTTGATGCACGCGCCGATCGCGGCGACGATCAGCACGGTCTTGCCGCCCACGTGCTCGGGATGCGCGAGGCGCTGGACGGCTTCGTAGACGATCCAGCCGACGAGCAGCAGCATGGCCAGGCTGTTCACGAAGGCGGCGAGCGCCTCCGCGCGCACGAAGCCGAACGAATGGCGCGCGGACGGCGGCCGCCGTGCGATCAGCTGGGCCAGCAGCGCGAGGCCGAGGGCGGCGGCATCTGTGACCATGTGGCCGGCGTCCGAGATCAGTGCGAGCGAATTCGACAGGAAGCCGCTGACGGCCTCCACCAGCGCATACAGCAGGGTCAGCCCGAGCGCGATGGCCATCGCCCATTGGCTGCGGCCTTCGATCGTGTGGGCGTGGCGGGCATCGCCGTCGAGGTGGGCGTGGAGGTGGGCGGAGGAGCCGGCTTGGTCGGACATGAAAGTGAGGGAATCGGAAAACAGGCGGCAGTATACCCGGCGTCCTTGCAGAATAGTGTCCGATCCCCTTATAATAGCGGCATACGGGCGGTTAGTTCAGCTGGTTAGAATACTTGGTCGACATCCAAGGGGTCGCAGATTCGAATTCTGCACCGCCCACCAGAACACCAAGACAAGCGCGGGGAACTTCGGTTTTCCGCTCTTGTCGTCAGTAAGAGCGAGAAAGGCACGAACGGTTATGACACCGCGAACTACAACGACGTTGTGGGGGAATCGCTAGACGCGGTAGGGTGTCATATTGTCTTTCGCAGCAACTCGACGACACTGAAGAAAACGCGCCTGGTGCGCGTTTTTTTTTCGTCCAAAACTTTCCAGTTTCAAACTTATTAACCTGAACGGGCGCATGGCGCCGATGGAGCTCACAATGTTGAATGTTCGCCTCCCGGACGGCTCGAGCCGTCAATTCGAAGGTCCGGTGACGGTCGCCCAGGTGGCGTCCAGCATCGCCCCGAGCCTGGCCAAGGCCGCGCTGGCCGGCAAGGTCGACGGCAAGGTCGTCGACACGTCGTTCCTGATCGAGAAGGATGCCGACCTGGCCATCGTCACGGACAAGGATCCGGAAGGCCTGGACGTCATCCGCCACTCGACCGCCCACCTGCTGGCGTATGCTGTCAAGGAATTGTTCCCGGAAGCGCAGGTCACCATCGGCCCCGTGATCGACAACGGTTTCTACTACGACTTCTCGTACAAGCGCCCGTTCACCCCGGACGACCTGCAAGCCATCGAAAAGAAGATGGCCGAGCTCGCCAAGAAGGATGAGCCGGTCACCCGCAAGGTGCTGCCGCGCGACGAAGCCGTGGCGTACTTCAAATCGATCGGCGAAGACTACAAGGCCGAGATCATCGCGTCGATCCCGGCAAACGAAGACGTGTCGCTGTACACCGAAGGCAAGTTCACCGACCTGTGCCGCGGTCCGCACGTGCCGTCGACCGGCAAGCTGAAAGTGTTCAAGCTGATGAAGCTCGCGGGCGCGTACTGGCGCGGCGACTCCAAGAACGAGATGCTGCAGCGTGTCTACGGCACCGCCTGGGCGAAGAAGGAAGACCAGGAGCAATACCTGCACATGCTGGAAGAAGCCGAGAAGCGCGATCACCGCAAGCTGGGCAAGCAACTGGATTTCTTCCACTTCCAGGACGAGGCGCCGGGCCTGATCTTCTGGCACCCGAAGGGCTGGACCATCTGGCAGCAGATCGAGCAATACATGCGCAAGACCTACCAGGTCACCGGCTACAACGAGGTGAAGGCGCCGCAGATCATCGACGTCAGCCTGTGGCAGAAGACCGGTCACTGGGACAATTATCGTGAAAACATGTTCACGACCGAGTCGGAAAATCGCACCTATGCGCTGAAGCCGATGAACTGCCCGGGCCACGTGCAGATCTATAACGCGGGCCTGCGTTCGTACCGCGACCTGCCGCTGCGCTACGGCGAGTTCGGCCAGTGCCACCGCAACGAATCGTCGGGCGCGCTGCACGGCCTGATGCGCGTGCGCGGCTTCACCCAGGACGACGGCCACGTGTTCTGCACGGAAGAGCAGATCGCGCCGGAAGTCGTGGCCTTCCACGCCCAGGCGATGAAGGTGTACGAGGACTTCGGCTTCGACAACATCGACGTCAAGATCGCGCTGCGTCCGGAAAACCGCATCGGTTCCGACGAGGTGTGGGACCAGGCCGAAGAAGCGCTGCGTTCCGCGCTGCGCGGCTGCGGCGTGACCTGGACGGAGCTGCCGGGCGAGGGCGCGTTCTACGGTCCGAAGATCGAATACCACCTGAAGGATAGCCTCGGCCGTCCGTGGCAGGTCGGCACGATGCAGGTCGACTTCTCGATGCCGGGCCGTCTCGGCGCGGAATATGTCGCAGAAGACAATTCCCGCAAGGTGCCCGTGATGCTGCACCGCGCGATCGTCGGCTCGATGGAGCGCTTCATCGGCATCCTGATCGAGAACTACGCGGGCGCGCTGCCGCTGTGGCTGGCGCCGGTCCAGGTCGCCATCTTGAACATCTCCGATGCGCAGGCCGATTACGTCAAGCAGGTCGAGGCGAAGCTGAAGGCGGCGGGCCTGCGCGTTCACGCTGATTTGCGGAACGAGAAGATTACCTATAAAATTCGGGAGCATTCCGTCCAAAAACTGCCGTACATCCTAGTTGTCGGTGATAAAGAGCGGGATGCCAACACTGTGGCCGTTCGCGCCCGTGGCAATATCGACCTTGGCGTCATGTCGGTCGATGCGCTGCTGGAACGCCTCCAAGGCGAGGTAGCATCCAAGGCGAAGTAATCAAGCACGCGCCTTGAGACGGCCCTATCCATCTTACTTTCAAAGGAAACAACATAGCTACTGACAAGTCGTCACATCGCATCAATGGCGAAATCAACTACCCGGAAATGCGTCTGAACGGGATAGACAACGAGCCGCTGGGCATTGTGAGCCTGGCCGAGGCGTTTCGTCTGGCTGAAGAAGCGAACGTGGACCTGGTGGAAATCGCGCCGAACGCGGTTCCCCCGGTCTGCCGCCTGATGGACTACGGCAAGTTCAAGTATTCGGAGCAGAAGAAGGCGCACGAAGCGAAGCTGAAGCAGAAGATCATCCAGGTCAAGGAAATCAAGTTCCGTCCAGGTACGGACGAGGGTGATTACAGCATCAAGCTGCGTAACCTGATCAAGTTCCTGGAAGAAGGCGACAAGACCAAGATTACGCTGCGCTTCCGTGGCCGCGAGATGGCTCACCAGGATATCGGCCAGCGCATGCTGGAGCGCCTGCGCGGCGACCTCGAGCCGTACGGCCAGGTCGAGCAGTTTCCGAAGCTGGAAGGTCGCCAGATGATCATGGTGGTCGCGCCGAAGAAGAAGAAGTAATTCTTCGTGCAGTCAAGCCGGGCCAGGCCCGGGCCCCGGGTGCGTCCCGCGGCCTGGGTTTGGCCTATTCCACTTTCTGGTTTCTTGTGTGCATCGCTCGGATGTGCACGGGCGTAAAACTGTGCTAGAATCTGCGGTTCCCATGTTCGCAAGGACGGGGAAGCAAGACTGTAGTGGACCCGCTTCCGCTGCAGAGACAAGTGAAAGTAGGCATCCAAGAGCAGCGTTGCTGCCACCTGCAATCCTGTCACATATGAGGCTGCCTGTAAGAGGGCAGAAGACTATGCCGAAAATGAAAACCAAAAGCTCCGCGAAAAAGCGTTTTCGCGTGCGCCCGGGTGGTACCGTCAAATCGGGTATGGCGTTCAAGCGTCACATCCTGACCAAGAAAACCACCAAGAACAAGCGCCAGCTGCGTGGCACCCGCAACATCAATGCGTCCGACGTCCAGAGCGTCTACCGCATGATGCCGTCTGCTTAATCTCACACTAAGGAGCTAATATGCCTCGAGTAAAACGTGGGGTTACTGCACGTGCCCGTCACAAGAAGGTTCTTGCGCTTGCCAAAGGTTATCGTGGCCGCCGCAGCAAAGTATTCCGTATTGCCAAGCAAGCAGTCATGCGCGCTGGCCAGTACGCATACCGCGACCGCCGCAACAAGAAGCGCGTTTTCCGCGCACTGTGGATCACCCGTATCAACGCGGCATCGCGTTCGCACGGCATGACCTACAGCGCATTCATGAACGGCCTGAAGAAAGCCGCGATTGAACTGGACCGTAAAGTCCTGGCCGACATGGCTGTCAACGACAAGCCGGCTTTTGCCGCTATCGTGAACACCGTCAAGGCAAAGCTGGCTGCTTGATCATCAGTCTGCGATAGAAGTACAGCGCCGCGCTTGTCGAAGCACGGCGCGCAAAGGACGGGGCAAAGGTTTCACGACCGATGCCCTGTTTTTGTTTCTGGCGTCTCCCGCCATCAAAACAGGAAAAGAATACGCATGAACTCGCTGGAAGAACTCGCGCTTCAAGAACTCGTTACTTCGGCCCAGACTGACTTTGGTGGCGCACAAGACGTAGCCGCGCTGGAAAACGCAAAAGCGAAATACCTGGGCAAGACCGGCCAGGTGACCGACCTGATGAAGGGCCTCGGCAAGCTCGATCCCGAACAGCGCAAGGCGCGGGGCGCCCTGATCAACGCCGCCAAAGAAAAAATCGAACAGGCGTTGACGGCCCGCCGCGAGGATCTCGCCAACGCGCAATTGATGGCGCGCCTGAACGCGGAAGCGATCGACGTCACCCTGCCGGGCCGCGGTCGCGCCAAGGGCGGCATCCACCCTGTCATGCGGACCTGGGAACGGGTCGAACAGATTTTCCGCTCGATCGGTTTCGACGTGGCCGACGGCCCCGAGATCGAGACCGACTGGACCAATTTCACCGCGCTGAACAGCCCGGAAAACCACCCGGCACGCTCGATGCAGGACACGTTCTACATCGAAGGCAACGACAGCACGGGCAAGCCGCTGCTGCTGCGCACCCACACGAGCCCGATGCAGGTGCGCTATGCCCGCACGCACACGCCGCCGATCAAGGTGATCGCGCCGGGCCGCACGTACCGCGTCGACAGCGACGCCACGCACTCGCCGATGTTCCACCAGGTCGAAGGCCTGTGGATCGGCGAAGACATCAGCTTCGCCGACCTGAAGGGCGTCTACCTGAACTTCGTGAAGGCATTCTTCGAGACGGACGACCTGCAGGTCCGCTTCCGGCCGTCGTACTTCCCGTTCACGGAACCGTCGGCCGAGATCGACATCGCGTTCGGCTCCGGTCCGCTGAAGGGCCGCTGGCTGGAAGTGTCGGGCGCCGGCCAGGTGCATCCGACGGTCGTCCGCAATTTCGGACTGGATCCGGAAAAATTCATCGGTTTCGCGTTCGGTTCGGGCCTGGAGCGCCTGACCATGCTGCGTTACGGGATCAACGACCTGCGTCTCTTCTACGAAGGTGACCTCCGTTTCCTGAAGCAGTTCAACTAAGAACACGTCCGATCAATACCAAGGCAAACGAATATGCAATTCTCTGAAAACTGGCTCCGTTCCATGGTCGATCCGAAGATCAATTCGGACGAACTCGCGCACCTGCTCACGATGTCCGGCCTCGAAGTGGAAGAGGTCGAACCGGTCGCGCCGCCGTTCTCGAACGTCGTCGTGGCGGAAGTCAAGGAAGTCGCCAAGCACCCGAACGCGGACCGCCTGAACGTGTGCCAGGTCGACGTCGGCACCGGCACCCTGCTGAACATCGTCTGCGGCGCGCCGAACGTGCGCGCGGGCATGAAGGCCATCTGCGCGATGGCCGGCGCCGTGCTGCCGCCGGGTCCGGACGGCAAGCCGTTCGAAATCAAGGTCGGCAAGCTGCGCGGCGTGGAATCGCAGGGCATGATGTGCTCGGCGAAAGAACTGAAGCTCTCGGAAGAGAGCAGCGGCCTGATGGAGTTGCCGGAAGACGCGCCCGTCGGCCAGAACATCCGCGACTACCTGGCCCTGAATGACCTGAAGTTCACGATCAAGCTCACGCCGAACAAGGCGGACTGCCTGTCCGTGCTGGGCGTGGCGCGCGAAGTGTCGGCGCTGACCGGCGTGCCGCTGGCGCTGCCGGCGTTCCGTCCGGCCGTCGTGAATACGGATGAAAAGCTGCCGGTGAAGATCTCGGCGCCGGATCTGTGCGGCCGTTTCTCCGGCCGCGTCATCCGCGGCCTGAACGCGAAAGCGGCGACGCCGGAATGGATGAAGCGCCGCCTCGAGCGCAGTGGCCAGCGTTCGGTGTCGGCGCTCGTCGACATCTCGAACTACGTCATGCTGGAAGTGGGCCGTCCGTCGCACGTGTTTGACCTGGACAAGATCCACGGCGGCATGGACGTGCGCTGGGGCCGCAAGGGCGAATCGCTGAAGCTCCTGAACGGCAACACGGTCGAGGTCGACGAGTGGGTCGGCGTGATCTCCGACGAGAAGGAGATCGAGTCGCTGGCCGGCATCATGGGGGGCGATTCCACGGCCGTCACCCTGGACACGACCAACATCTACCTGGAAGCCGCATTCTGGTGGCCGAACGCCATCCAGGGCCGCGCGCGCCGCTACAACTTCTCGACGGATGCCGCGCACCGCTTCGAGCGCGGCGTCGACTACGCGACGACCGTCGAGCACATCGAGCGCATCACGTCGCTGATCGTGGAGATCTGCGGCACGGGCGAGACGAAAGTCGGCCCGATCGACGACCAGGCGCCGAACGTCCCGCAGCGCAAGCCGGTCACCCTGCGTACCGCGCGCGCCGCGAAGGTCATCGGCGTGCCCGTCACGGACGACATGGTCGCCGACATCTTCACGCGCCTGCACCTGCCGTTCGAGCCCGAGGAGGGTCTCTTCCACGTGACGGCGCCGTCATACCGGTTCGACATCGAGATCGAGGAAGACCTGATCGAGGAAGTGGCGCGCGTGTATGGCTTCGAAAACATTCCCACGCTGCCGCCGGTGGCCCCGTCGGCGATGCTGATCGAGCCGGAAGACACCCGCTCGCTGTTTGCGATCCGCCACGAACTGGCCGACCTGGGTTACCAGGAAGTCGTGAACATGAGCTTCGTCGAGCAGCAGTGGGAAACGGATTTCGCGAACAATACCGACCCGATCCGCCTGCAGAACCCGATCGCCAGCCAGCTGAGCGTGATGCGTTCATCGCTGATCGGCAGCCTCGTCGCCAATGTGCGCTACAACCTGAACCGCAAGGCCGGCCGCGTGCGCGTGTTCGAAGTGGGTGGCGTGTTCCTGCGCAATGCGGACGCGCAGGACGGTCCGCTGGCCGTCGCCGGCTTCGACCAGCCCAAGCGCGTCGCCGCCATCGCCTACGGCCCGGCCGCGGACGAGCAGTGGGGCCAGCCGACCCGTGCTGTCGATTACTTCGACGTCAAGGGCGACCTGGAAGCGCTGTTCGCACCGCGCGCCGTACGTTTCAGCAAGACCGAACACCCGGCGCTGCACCCGGGCCGCTCGGCCACGGTGGAAGTGGACGGCAAGGTCGTCGGCGTGATCGGCGAGCTGCATCCGCGCTGGCTGCAGAAGTACGACCTGCCGCAGGCCCCGGTGCTGTTCGAGGTGGATGCCGACGCGCTGCGCGCGCGCGACGTGCCGCGCTACGCCGAGATTTCCAAGTTCCCGGGCGCCACGCGCGACCTCGCACTGGTGGTGAAACAGGACGTGCCGGCCCAGGCGCTGCTCGACGCTTTCCAGTCGGAACTGGCGTCGAACGCGCTCGGCAAACTCGTGCAAGCCGTTGTTTTATTTGATGAATACCGCGGCAAAGGTTTGGAACAAGATGAAAAAAGTCTTGCTTTCCGCTTTGGCTTGCAAGATACTCAATCGACGCTGCAGGACGATGCGGTCGAGGCCATCATGGCCGCGCTGGCATCCGCGGCGCAACAAAAACACGGCGCAAAACTGCGCGGTTAAAAAGAAGGCTACGTGCCTCGAAGGGGTATCGAGCAACCGTCGCGCGCGGCAGCAGTGGTGGTCGAGAAGCGCAGCCGTACTTTCGGTACGGCGAGCATCGCAGGCCGTCACTGCAACGCGCAGCAGGTTGATCGAGCCCCCACCATACATCCAGAACTGAAGGTAGGGCTTAAAATTAACAACAACGACGTTGATTCCGCCGTGCTCCAGGAAGCGCTGGCCGCCGACCTGCATCGTGCGATGCTGGTGGCCCGGGTACGGAAGGAAGCGGAAAAGGAGTTGCCGACCCTGACCAAGGCGGAGCTGGCCGAACTGCTGTTCGAGCAGGTCGGTCTGAACAAACGCGAGGCCAAGGACATGGTCGAGACGTTCTTCGACGAGATCCGCAATGCGCTCGAGCGCGGCGAGGCGGTCAAGCTGTCCGGCTTCGGCAACTTCCAGTTGCGCGACAAGCCGCAGCGGCCCGGCCGCAATCCGAAAACCGGGGAAGAAATCCCCATCACGGCGCGCCGCGTCGTGACGTTTCACGCCAGCCAGAAGCTGAAGGCGATGGTCGAAGAGGCCAATCCGGGCAGCCCGCGCAATCCGGACAGCCCCGACGGCCCCGACCATCCTTCCCTGGCGCGTGCAGCCTGATAAAGCCGACACGGCTTGTGAGCGATGAACGACCGACCGAACAAGATGGAACCGACCGTGCTGCCGCCGATCCCGGCGAAGCGCTATTTCACGATTGGCGAAGTCAGCGAATTGTGCGGGGTCAAGCCGCATGTGCTCCGCTACTGGGAGCAGGAATTTACTCAGCTTAAACCGGTCAAACGCCGCGGAAATCGCCGTTATTACCAGCATCACGAAGTGCTGTTGATCCGGCGTATACGTGAACTGCTGTACGAGCAGGGCTTTACCATCAGCGGGGCACGCAACCGCCTCGATGGGCGCGGCCAGCACGACGTCGACGCGTTGCCGGAAACGCCACCACCACCGGCCATGCCGACCATCGAGCCGGAAGCATTGCGTGCCGAGCTGCACGCGATTCTCGCACTGCTCAAGCACGGTTCGCCGGCAGCCTGAAGCCCCGCCGAGGGCGCAACGGCCGACGCAGCCAGCTCAGGCGTGCGCGCCTGTTGTTCTGCACCCCGGAGGTGCTAAAATGTCACTTGCAGTTTGCTGACTCAAACGCATGACCTGACCGGAGGCGTGAGGGGCCAGCCTCGGCTCTTTCCTGTATCGGGAAAACTTAAGGGAAGACAATGATACGCGTTGCCATTTGTGACGATCACCAGATAGTTCGAGCAGGTTTCAAACAGATTTTTTCGTCGTCGGGCGAGTTCGAAGTCGTGGCCGAAGGCGCGACGGGACGCGAGGCCCTCGACATCGCACGCCGCGAGATCTGCGACGTGCTGTTGCTGGATATCGCCATGCCGGACCAGAGCGGCATCGATATTCTGCGCACCATTCGACAGGGCCAGCCCAATCTGCCGGTCCTGATCCTGTCCGGCTATCCTGCCCAGCAGTATGCGCTGAACCTGTTCAAGATGGGTGCCAACGGGTACCTGAACAAGGAATGCGACGCGGACGAACTCAAGACGGCCGTCCGTACCGTGTACCAGGGGCGCCGCTACGTCAGCTCGCAGGTCGGCGAATTGCTGGCCCAGAGTTTCGATCGCGATCCGAACACCGCGCTGCATACGGAATTGTCGGACCGTGAATTTCAGGTGTTCCTCCGCCTGGCCAAGGGCGCGACCGTGTCCGACATCGGCAATGCGTTGTCGCTGTCGATCAAGACGGTCTCGACTTACCGTACTCGCATCATGGAAAAGATGGGTCTGCAGTCGAACAGCGACCTGACGTACTACGCCATGAAGAACAACCTGCTCGACTGAGCGGGGTAGGCCGAAAGAAAGGATTCCCGGTCTTTCGGCCTGCAACTGTTTTAGCATTTTGTCATTTGCTATGCAGAATTGTTAATTGCGCGTCGTCATCGCGCCACATTTCTTCGTCCGCACGCCTAATCGAGCTCCATGGCAACTTTTCCCGGTCTATAATGACTCGGACAGGCCAAGCTGCGCGAAAGGAACGACCGAGGATGTTTTTCACCACCGACCCCAAGTTCAGGCCGGTTCGCAGCCTTCCGTTGTACCAGACCCTGCTGTGTGTCGTGTGCGTTCTGATCCTGGTTCTCAACGGCGTAAGCCTGGTCCGTAACCTGGACGGGCTCAAGACTGCCAACGCGCGTCAGGCGCAGGCCGATCGTGTGACGGCCAAACTGCAGTACCTGAACCTGCTCGTGACCGATGCGGAAAGCGGTCTGCGCGGCTATTACCTGTCCGGTTCCGATACCTATCTGGGCCCGCTGCGCACGGCCGAGCGTGAACTGGACGGCCAGTTCGACAGCCTCAAGACGCTGCTGGCCGACAATTCTTCCCAGCTGAAGAACCTCACCCAGCTGCAGAATCTCGTCGTCCGCCGCATCAACCTGATGAACCAGGGCCTGGAAGTCTACCGCCACGGCGGCCTCTCCGACATCGTCGCCATCGCGCAGACGCAGGAAGACAAGACCCATATGGACGAGATCCGCCTGCAGGTGGTGATCATGACGGGCGAACAGAACGAAACGCTGGCTGCGCGCAGCGCCGTCTTCTACGACCGCTACCGCCTGGCCGCGCTGCGCGGCCTCGGCATCAACGTGGCGGCACTCGTCACCCTCGTCCTGTTCTACAACCTGATCCGCCGCAGCTTCCGCGCGCGCCTGAATGCCGAGCGGGCCCTGCAACAAACCAATGACCACCTGGAATCGCTCGTCGCGGAACGCACGGAGCAGTTGTCCGTGCTGTCGCGTCACCTGATCCGCGTGTCGGAAGAAGAAAAGGCGAAGCTGGCGCGCGAACTGCACGACGAGATGGGCGCCAACCTGACGGCCATCGGCATGCACCTCGCGTCGGTCATGGACCAGATCAGGACCACGCATCCGGACCATGCGGAGACGCTGGGCCGCGCCCGTGGCGTGCTCGTCGAGACGGTCGAACTGAAGCGCCGCATCGTGGAGGACCTGCGTCCGAGCCTGCTCGACAACCTCGGCCTGTCCGCCGCCCTGGAGAGTTATTGCGAAGATTTCGGCCGCACGACGGGCGTCGATTGCGAGGCGCTCATCGAGGGCGACATCGACAGTGCCGGTTCCGCGCAGTCGATCGCGCTGTTCCGCATCGCACAGGAGTCGCTGAACAATGTCGCGAAGTATGCCCAGGCGCGCCACGTCATCGTGCACCTGGCGCGCGAAGGCGAAGCCTACACGCTCGAGGTCAGCGACGATGGCGTCGGGATTCCGCCGGACGCGATGCGCCGTCCGAAATCGCACGGCCTGCTGGGGATGCGCGAACGGGCGTTGCTGCTGGGAGGGACGTTGCGGGTGGATCGCGGCGTGAACGGGATCGGGACCTCGGTGCACGCCATCGTTCCGGTGACGGCGCCAGGGGAGACCGACGCCGGCGGGACCGCGTCAGGCGGTGCCCTGGATATCTCGGCGCTGGCCGTGGCGCCTTCGGCAGATCGGGCGGGTCAAGCGCCAGCGGAAGCGGCCGACCTGGCCGAACATCAACTACACAATCATCTACGTGCCGCCCAGGCCCAGTCGCCGCTGGCGACGTCGGGCCGGGACACGGTGCCGCTCATGCGCGCGACACGTCCATCAGCAAACGGTCATACTCGCTTTTAGCGACCTTGTAGCACTCGCCGGCATAGTCTTCCAGGCCCTGGCGGTTCAGCACGGTGATGTTGCCGCGGCGGTACTGGATCAGGCCTTCGTCCTGCAGCTTGCCGGCGGCGGCGGTGATGCTTTCGCGGCGCACGCCCAGCATGATCGAGATGAGTTCCTGGGTAACTTTCAATTCATTGCTCGGCGAACGGTCCAGGCGGTCCAGCAGCCAGCGGCACAGTTTCTGTTCGATCGAGCTGTGGCGGCCGCCGACGGCGTTCTGGGCCATCTGGGCGAACAGCGCGTTCGTGTAGCGCATCAGCAGCTGGGGCAGGGCGCCGCCCTTGTTGAAGGCGTCGCGCAGGAATTGGGTCTTCAGGCGGTAGCCGTAGCCGGCGCTCTGGACGACGGCGCTGCAGGTGGCGCGCTCGCCCATGAACAGCGACACGCCGACGGCGCCTTCATGGCCGACCACGGCGATTTCCGTCGTGGCGCCGTCTTCCATCACGTACAGGAGGGAGACGATGGCGGTGGTGGGGAAGTACACGTATTCCAGCTTGCTGCCGTATTCGAACAGTTCCTTGCCGAAGGGCAGGGGAACCAGTTCCAGGTGCTCGAACAGGGTTTCCAGGTCTTGGCGCGGCAGGGCCGCGAGCAACTCGTTTTGTTGGGTGCCGCTGTAGCTGACAACCGGGCGGGCGGCCAGTTTGATTTCTTCGCTGGTCGAGGGGATCTGATTCACCGATTGCGCCTTTTTCTGGGCGGCGTTACCGAGTTGGGCGTTATTCATTTTGTCCTCGTTATCTCTGACATACATCACTGGGGCGATTGCTTGGATGGGTTTCCTCATCGCGATGTGTGTACATTAATGCCATAGTCTCTTGCCGAACATAAGACTAGCTGTCGCCCCCATGTAGGCTCTATGCATGATGTTATGTAAGCCCAGTCCTACTAGAGAGAAACTTTCAGTAGAGGGCTTTTTTTTGTAACTTCGACAATGGTTTGGCGGCATTAAAACGTTTCGATGGCCGCCCTTTTTTGCCATTCCGGCCACATCCATACGCCCGTCGAGGCCGCTAAACTTGCACCTCATCACAATCCGCGCCCGACTGTTCCTACATGGGACGCGTGCGGTGCGCCGGGAATTGGTTCACACAAGGTACGCTGGACCCGGTAAAATCGAGAGTTTTGCAAGCGCCCCAGGGCGAGACCATGTCCAACGAAATCGACGCAACCACCACCGACATCCATGACGCCGCGGTAACCGGCAAGCCCGCCGCCACGATCGCGCGCGAAGTCGCACGCCGCCGCACCTTCGGCATCATTTCCCACCCCGACGCCGGTAAAACGACGCTGACCGAAAAGCTGCTGCTGTTCTCGGGCGCCATTCAGCTCGCCGGTACCGTCAAGGGCCGCAAGAGCGGCCGCCATGCGACGTCGGACTGGATGGACATCGAGAAGCAGCGCGGCATCTCGGTCGCGTCGTCGGTGATGCAGTTCGAGTTCCGCGACCACGTCATCAACCTGCTCGACACGCCGGGCCACCAGGACTTTTCGGAAGACACGTACCGCGTGCTGACGGCCGTCGACTCCGCGCTGATGGTGATCGACGCCGCGAAGGGCGTGGAAGAACAGACGATCAAGCTGCTGGACGTGTGCCGCATGCGCGACACGCCGATCGTCACCTTCATGAACAAGCTCGACCGTGAAACCCGCGACCCGCTCGAGCTGCTCGACGAAGTGGAATCGGTGCTGAAGATCGAATGCGCGCCGGTGACCTGGCCGATCGGCATGGGCAAGAACTTCCGCGGCGTGTACCACCTGCTGAACGACGAAGTCATGCTGTTCAAGGCAGGCGAAGAGAAGGCCGACGGCGCCTACGAGATCATCAAGGGCATCGACAACCCGCGCCTGACCGAGATGTTCCCGCTCGAGATGGAGCAGCTCAAGATGGAAGTGGAGCTGGTGCACGGCGCGTCGCATCCGTTCGACCTGGAGCGCTTCCTGTCCGGCGTGCAGACCCCCGTGTTCTTCGGCTCCGCCATCAACAACTTCGGCGTGCGCGAGATCCTGTCGGCCCTCGTCGAATGGGCGCCGGGCCCGCGCGACCGCGATGCGACCGTGCGCGCCGTGCGGCCGGACGAGCAGCCGTTCTCGGGTTTCGTCTTCAAGATCCAGGCCAACATGGACCCGGCACATCGCGACCGCATCGCGTTCCTGCGCGTTTGTTCCGGCCGTTTCGAGAAGGGCATGAAGGTCAAGCACCTGCGCCTGGGCCGCGAAGTGAAACTGTCGTCCGTCGTGACGTTCATGGCGTCGAGTCGCGAACAGGTCGAAGAGGCCTACGCGGGCGACATCATCGGCCTGCCGAACCACGGCAACATGCAGATCGGTGACAGCTTCTCGGAAGGCGAGCTGCTGACGTTCACCGGGATCCCGTACTTCGCGCCGGAGCTGTTCCGCACGGTGCGCATCCGCAATCCGCTCAAGACCAAGCAGCTGCACAAAGGCTTGCAGCAGCTGGGCGAAGAGGGTGCCGTGCAGGTGTTCAAGCCGGTGATGGGCAGCGATCTGATTCTCGGCGCCGTCGGCGTGCTGCAGTTCGAGGTCGTCGCGAGCCGCCTGCTGAACGAATACGGCGTCGACGCCGTGTTCGAGGGCGCGAGCATCAGCAGCGCGCGCTGGGTGTCGAGCGACGACAAGAAGGCCCTGTCCGACTTCGAGACGCAGCTGGCGCACAACGTCGCCTACGACGCGGCCGGCAACCTGGCCTATCTCGCCACGTCCGGCGTCAACCTGCGCCTCACGCAGGAGCGCTGGCCGAAGCTGCAGTTTCACGCGACGCGCGAGCACGCCGCGAAGCTGGACTGATGCGGCATGCGTTGATCGTCACGCCTCCGGCCTGGCGATCAACGCTTCCACGATACTCCCCACGTAGCACACGGCGAACACGATCCCGGCCAGCGTCACGCTGAACGGCGTGGGCGCATGCGCCAGCTGCGCCTCGATCGCCGCCGGATCCATCGCCATCTTCCCGCTCAACAGCTGGTCGGCGACCGTGTTCGCCTGGTCCAGCGCGAAATTGAAATACAGGATCGCGGCGATGGCGGCCGGCGCCAGGAACAGCAGCGCGCGCGTGCGCCGCCCCAGGTAGTACTGGCCCACGCCGGGAAACACCAGGGCCGACAGCAATGCGCCCACACTCTTACGTCTCATCCTGTTCCTCTCACGTTGGCGGGCTTGAGCCAACACAATGGCCAACCCCGCGGTCGGCGTACATTCATTTAATGCACGCCGGAAATACTGCCAGCCAGGAGGAGACCATGACCCATTCATTCCCCCTAGACCTGTTCCATCGGACGACGTCCTGACATGCTGGCCCGTCTGCGCATCGGTCCCAAGCTGCTGCTGGCGCCCGGCGTCGTGCTGCTGCTGCTCGTGCTGCTGTCCTGCGGCAGCTACTACGCGATGGTACGCCAGAATGCGTCGCTCGACAGCATCGTGCAGCGCCGGGCGGGCAACATGCGCGCGGCGGCGGAGCTGTCCGCGTCGGCGCGCAGCGCGCATGCCCAGGCGTACCAGGTCCTGACCTGGATCAGCGGCAGCTTTCCGCACTTCCGTGTCGATCCGCTCGCACTCGACCTGCAGGCCCGGCACGGCGGGGTCGAGCGCGACCTCGCCCGGCTGGCGCGCCTGACGGCCGACAGCCCGGAAGAACAGCGCTACGTCGAACAAGCCCGTGCCGCCTGGGCGCAATACGTGCCGGCCGTGCGCGACGTGATCGAGATCGCGCGCATCGACCAGTCGATCAGCGCCAATGCGATGGTCAAGGCGGAGCGCGCGTTCGCCGTCGTCGCCCAGCGCCTGACGGCGCTGTCGCGGTGCGAACAGGCCCTGTCCGAGCAGGCGTCGCGCGATGCGGCCGACGATTTCCGCCTGATCGCGGTGCTGATGCCGGTGGTGATCGTTCTGTCGATCGCGGCCTCGCTGGCGATCACGATGGCGGTGCGGCGCGCGCTGCTGGCCGATATCGGTGCGATCGGCGCGGCCGCCCACGGTCTCGCCAGCGGCGACCTGACGATCCGCGCGCGGACCTATGCGGACGACGAAATCGGCCAGACGGCACGGCTGCTCGACGCCGGCATCCGCGGCCTGAACCGCCAGTTGCGCACCGTGCTCGAGTCGGCCCGCGCGATCGGCGAGGCGTCGCGCGAGATCACGCTGGGCCGCGCGGGCATGCCGCCGCGCGCGCACGTGCGCGACGCGCTGGACCGCACGACGGCGTCGATGCAGGCACTGGCGACGGCTCTCGACGACAGCGCCGCCGGCGCGCACGCCGCGGGCGAACTGGCGGTGCGTGCAGGTGCCGCGGCGGACGAGGGCGGCGCGCTCGCGCACCGCCTGGTGACGACGATGGAACAGGTGCGGCGCGCGGCCGTGCGCATGGACCGCATCGGCGCGGCCATCGAGACCACGCTGGCGCGTGCGGGCGACGCCGACGGCGGTGCCCGCGACGCGCACGCCCTGGCCCGGCGCGCCCAGCGCGCGGCACGCGAGGCGCGCACGCTCGCGCGCGAGACCGCGGCCGCGCTCGACGATGGCGGCGCCTGCGCGGTCGAAGCCGGGGCGACGATGGCGAACCTGGCGGGCGCCGTGGAAGACATGGCCGGCATCGTCGACACGATCGGCAGCACGGGAACGGAACGGGCGCGCGAGCTGGCCGGCGCGGCCCAGGCGATCGTGCGCATGGACGAGCTCACGCAACAGGGTTCGCGCATGGTGGAAGAAGCGGCGCTGGCCGCGCGCGCGCTGCAGCAGCAGGCGCTGGGCCTGGCGCGCACGGTGGCCGTGTTCCGGCTCGACGAGGCCGCGCAGGGCGCCAATGAAACGGCCCCGCCGGGAACGCATACGCTGCGTCCGGGCAGGGCCGGGAGACCTTACCTCCGGCTGGCGTCCAGCCGGGGCAAGCATCGCTGATTACCGCGTCACTCGTAGTCTTCGATCGGAGCGCAACCGCAGAACAGGTTACGGTCGCCATACGCGTTGTCCGCGCGGCCGACCGGCGGCCAGTACTTCTTCTTGCGCAGCGACGGCACCGGGAAGGCGGCCACTTCGCGCGAATAGGTGTGCTGCCAGTCGTCCGACGTGACGACTTCCGCGGTGTGCGGCGCGCCCCTCAGCGGGTTGTCCATGCGGTCGTACTCGCCGCGCTCCACTTTCACGATCTCCGCGTGGATGCAGATCATCGCTTCGATGAAGCGGTCCAGCTCCGCCTTCGATTCCGACTCGGTCGGCTCGATCATCAGCGTGCCCGGGACCGGGAAGCTCATGGTCGGCGCGTGGAAGCCGAAGTCCATCAGGCGCTTGGCCACGTCCTCGTTGCTGATGCCGGTGGCGTCCTGCAGCGGGCGCAGGTCGATGATGCATTCGTGCGCGACGAGGCCGTCGTGGCCCGTGTACAGCACCGGGTAGTGGGGCGCCAGGCGGCGTGCGATGTAGTTGGCGTTCAGGATCGCCATTTCCGTCGCGGCGGTCAGGCCTTCCGCGCCCATCATCGCGATGTACATCCACGAGATCGGCAGGATCGAGGCCGAGCCGTAGGCGGCCGAGCTGACGGCGCCGATGCCGGCTTCGTTGCGCTGGTAGCCGGTCGATGCCTGGTTCGGCAGGAACGGCACGAGGTGCTCGGCCACGGCCACCGGACCGACGCCGGGACCGCCGCCGCCGTGCGGGATGCAGAAGGTTTTATGCAGGTTCAGGTGGCTCACGTCGCCGCCGAACAGGCCCGGACCGGCCACGCCGACCAGCGCGTTCATGTTGGCGCCGTCGACATACACCTGGCCGCCGTGCGCATGCACGATCTCGCACAGTTCCTTGATGCCTTCCTCGAACACGCCGTGCGTGGACGGGTAGGTGACCATCACGCACGCCAGGTTGGCGCTGTGTTCCTCGGCCTTCTTCTTCAGGTCGGCGAGGTCGACGTTGCCGTTGGCGTCGCACGCGGTCACGACGACCTTCATGCCCACCATGTTGGCGGAGGCCGGATTGGTGCCGTGCGCCGACGACGGAATCAGGCAGATGTTGCGGTGGCCTTCGCCGCGCGACTGGTGGTACTTCTGGATGACCAGCAGGCCCGCGTACTCGCCCTGCGAACCGGCGTTCGGCTGCAGCGACACGCCGGCGTAGCCCGTGACGGCGCACAGCATCGCTTCCAGCTGGCCGATCATCTCGCGGTAGCCGACGGTCTGGTCGCTAGGGGCGAACGGGTGGATGTTCGAGAATTCCGGCCACGTCACCGGGATCATCTCGGAGGTCGCGTTCAGCTTCATCGTGCACGAACCCAGCGGGATCATCGTGCGGTCGAGCGCCAGGTCCTTGTCGGCCAGTGCGCGCAGGTAGCGCAGCATCTCGTGCTCGGCGTGGTAGCGGTTGAACGTCGGGTGCGTCAGGTAGGCGCTCGTGCGGGCCAGCGCGGACGGGTAGGCGTCCTGCGCGTCCTTGTCCAGCGTGTCGAAATCGACGTCGGCGCCGCCGAAGATCTTCACCAGCAGCGCGATGTCGTCGCGGCCGATGGTCTCGTCCAGCGAGATGCCCACGTGGCGCGCATCGATGCGGCGCAGGTTGACGCCGTGGTCGTTCGCGACGCGGTGGATCTCGTCGGCGTTGTCGGCGATGACGGTGATCGTGTCGAAATACGATTCATTGGCCAGCTGGAAGCCCAGGCCCTTCAGCGCGGTGGCGAGGATGCCCGTGTAGCGGTGCACGCGGCGCGCGATCTGTTCCAGGCCTTTCGGGCCGTGGTAGACGGCGTACATCGACGCCATCACGGCCAGCAGGACCTGCGCCGTGCAGATGTTCGACGTCGCTTTTTCGCGGCGGATGTGCTGTTCGCGCGTCTGCAGCGCGAGGCGGAATGCCGGGTTGCCCTGGGCGTCGATGGTGACGCCGGCCAGGCGGCCCGCCATGCTGCGCTTGTACTCGTCGCGCGTGGCCAGGTAGCCCGCGTGCGGGCCGCCGAAGCCGAGCGGCACGCCGAAGCGCTGGCTGTTGCCGACGACGACGTCGGCGCCCCATTCGCCCGGCGGCGTGAGGACGGTCAGCGCCAGCAGGTCGGCCGCGACGACGACCATCGCGCCTGCGGCATGCAGTTTCTCGACGGCCGCGCGGTAGTCGCGCACGTCGCCGTTCACGCCCGGGTATTGCAGCAGGACGCCGAAGCACGATTCAGTCAGGTTTTCGATGTCGGCGGCGGCGACGGTGCGCACTTCGACGCCGATCGGCAGTGCGCGCGTCTGCACGACTTCCAGCGTCTGCGGCAACACGTCGTCGGCGACGTAGAACACTTTCGATTGCGACTTGCCGACGCGCTGGATCAGCGTCATCGCCTCGGCGGCGGCCGTGCCTTCGTCCAGCATCGACGCGTTGGCGATGCCCATGCCGGTCAGGTCGGTGATGACCTGCTGGAAGTTCAGGATGGCTTCCAGGCGGCCCTGCGAGATCTCCGGCTGGTAAGGCGTGTACGCGGTGTACCAGGCCGGGTTTTCGAAGATGTTGCGCAGGATGACGGGCGGCGTGTGGGTGCCGTAGTAGCCCTGGCCGATCAGCGACTTCATGACCTTGTTCTGCGCCGCGATGCCTTTCAGCTTCGCGAGCGCGGCCTGCTCGGGCAGCGGCTCGAAGAACTGGCCCAGGTCCAGCTTGTCCTTGCGGCGGATGTTGGCGGGAACGACGGCGTCGATCAGCTCGGCGCGCGAGGCGTAGCCGAGGGCGGACAGCATGGCCGCCTGTTCGGATGCGGACGGGCCGATGTGGCGCGGGATGAAGCCATCGCGTGCTTCGAGTTGGGTCAGGCTGGTGCGGGTCATGATGGGAGACGAAATGAAAGAATCGGCACCGTCATTCCCGCGGAAGCGGGAATCCATGCTGAGTGGCCGAAGTTGCTCAGCATGGGTTCCCGCCTTCGCGGGAACGACGCAAGGGGGAGGTCAGCCCTCGGTGGCCTTGCCGTAGGCAGCCGCGTCGAGCAGGCCGTTGACGGCGGCCGGATCCGACGGCTGCAGCTTGAACAGCCATGCATCGTAGGCGTTCGCGTTGATCGAGTCCGGCGCGTCGGCCGTGGCCTGGTTCACCGCGGTGACGGTGCCCGAAACCGGGGCGTAGATGTCGCTGGCGGCCTTGACGGACTCCACGACGGCGGCGTCATCGCCGGCGGTGAAAGCCTTGCCGACCTGCGGCAGTTCGACGAACACGATGTCGCCCAGGGCGTCCTGCGCATATTCGGTGATGCCCACGGTCAGGGTGCCGTCGGCCTCCTGGCGGACCCACTCGTGGGACTCGGTGTACTTCAGGTCGGCTGGGATGTTCATGTGCGTAACTCCGTAGTGATGGATGGTGCGGTAAGTATAGTGTTGTTTGTTCAGGAAGCGAGGATCTTGCCGTTACGCACGAACGGCAGTTTGACGACGGACGCCGCCAGTTTCTTGTCGCGGATTTCCACGTGGACCGTGTCGCCGATCGCGACGTCGACCGGGACGCGCGCCAGCGCGATCGCCTGCTGCATCGACGGGCTGAACGTGCCGCTCGTGATTTCGCCGGCATTGCCCGATGCGGCCACGACTTTCTGGTGGGCGCGCAGGATGCCGCCTTTTTCGCGCAGGATCAGGCCGACGAATTGCTGCGCCTGGCCGTTTTTCTGCAGGGCGGATTTGCCGATGAAGTCGCGCTCGGCGTTGAGGTCGACCGTCCAGGCGAGGCCGGCGTCCAGCGGCGAGACGTTGTCGTCCATGTCCTGGCCGTACAGATTCATGCCCGCTTCCAGGCGCAGCGTGTCGCGCGCGCCCAGGCCGGCCGGCTTGACGCCAGCGGCGGCGAGGGCGTTCCACAGCGCCTCGACCTGGCTGGCCGGCACGCCGATCTCGAAGCCGTCTTCGCCCGTGTAGCCGGTGCGCGCGACCATCAGTTCGCCGAACGGGGTGTCGTGCACGATCACGGCGTTGAACGGCTTCAGGGCTTCCGAAGCGCTTTGCGTCTGCGGCACGACCTGCCACACTTTCGCGCGGGCGTTCGGGCCCTGCACGGCGACGAGGGCGATGCCGTCGGCGCTCAGGTCCGAGCGGCGGGGGGTGATGGCGAGGCCGCTGTCGGTGGCGTCGTTCTGCTGGCGGATCCAGGCGATGTCCTTCTCGGCCGTGCCGGCGTTGACGACGAGGCGGAACCAGTCTTCGGCGAAGTAGTACACGATCAGGTCGTCGATGACGCCGCCTTGGCGGTTCAGCATGCACGAGTACAGGGCCTTGCCCGGTGCCTGCAGCTTGTCGACGTTATTGGCCAGCAGGCCGCGCAGGAAGGCGCGCACGTTCGCGCCTTTCAGGTCGACCACGCACATGTGGGACACGTCGAACATGCCGGCATCGCCGCGCACGGCATTGTGTTCTTCGATCTGGGAGCCGTAGTTGACGGGCATGTCCCAGCCCCCGAAGTCGACCATCTTGGCGCCGGCGGCACGGTGTACGGAATTGAGCGGGGTCGCTTTGAGCGTCATGGGTGGTTCCTCGGCAGAAAATGGGGTCGCGCACGCGGATGTCCGCATGCTCTCGCACCCCTCTGTCCTCGGTACCTGAGAGATAGCGACAAGGTGTTGTCGCCTGCCCCTTCGGTGGGCCTGTGAAGGCCGCTCTCCAGAGTTGGTCCGCCGCGCGTCGCGCAGCAGCCCCTGACCGGTCCGGTTGCCTGAGAGTTTTTGGGTAATGCCCCTTCGGCGGCAGCCTGCGCTGCGCTCTCCCGGTCAAGACTGCGAAGTCTATGTCAGTGGTGACGGGAAGTCAATCGACTGGGGGAGGGCCACACGATTGCCATGAGGCTATACGGGCCTGCGGACGTGTTTTGTTACACTTGCTCTACGACCTTTGTGACGGAAGAGACCCACTATGAGCGAAGATCTAGGAAAACAGAAGGAAGGGTGGTTCACCCTGTCCGGCGACGTGAACAGCGACATGGTGCATCGTGTCTTCGAAGCGGTGGCCGGCATGAACGACGACGGCATCGAGACGGCGCACATCCTCCTGCAATCGAACGGGGGATATGTGAGCGACGGCCTGTGCCTGTACAACTTCCTGGCCAATGCCCCCGTCAATTGCGTCATGTACAACGGCGGCGCCGTCGCGTCGATCGCGGTGATCCTGTTCCTGGCGGGAAAGCAGCGCTTTGCGAGCGAGACGGCGCGCTTCATGATCCACAAGTCGCATGCGACAGCGTCGCCGGGGTCGCGTCCGGATGCGCTGAACATCATCGTCGAGGGCCTGCGCGCCGACGATGCGCGCACGGAATCCATCCTGCGCAAGCACATCGAGCTGACGCCCGAACAGTGGGGCATCCACCAGTACGGCGACCTGCACCTGAACGCGCGCGACGCCAAGGCGGCGGGCATGATCCACGACGTGCGCGACTTCGCGCCGCCCAAGGGCTCGTACCTGCGCAACATCTGATAAACAAAGAGCCCGTCGCGGTCGTCCCGCGCCAGGCTCTTTCGACTTCCGCAAAGCGCTGCGATCAGCGCTTGTTGTCGTTCTTGTGGCTTTGACGGCCAGCCTCGGCATGCTGCTCCGGGGTGCCGCCGCGGGTGCCGCCCGAGCCGCCCGAGCGCGAGCCCGAACCGGAGCCCGACTGCTTGTTGCCGTCGTTCTTGTGGCTTTGCTGGCCAGCCTTGACGTGTTGTTCGTGGGAGCCGCCCTGGTTACCCGAGCGCGAAGAATTCTTGTTCGAAGCCATGATCATTCCTTTCGATAGTGGAGATGTCCTGCTTACCGAAGCGATTTCGGTATTGCAATGATGCGAGCGCGACAATTGAACGGGTATCGGATCATCTCTTGACCACTTGTAGGACTACAGGCATTACGCTAGCAATAATTTTCTCCGATAACACGTATTTTTCATATTATTATTCGCCGGCAACCGCATCTTGCGACGCAACATAGCGTTTTTGGTCGTTCGATGGTCTCTTCAATAGCATAAGTATTTTCCGGGCTGTGGCGCTGGCCGCTCGATTTTCATTGCCACTTGGAAATTATGTGCCACAATAGAAGCACCATGTCTTCCAGCCCCGTCCAGACCCCGGCCGCCCGCAAGGCCGCGTCGTCGCAGCAGGCGACGCTGGATGCGCTCGCCGGTATCGCAGACACCTGGGTCAAGGAGCAACTGACCGCGACGACGGCCCGCATGGCCGCGGCGCTGGGCGACCTGACCCGTCACAATGGCGACCCTCTGGACGTCCAGCGGCGCGTGAAGGCGGCCCGCCTGCTGAAGGACAATGCGTACGCCTTCTTCCACCTGGCATCCGGCGCGATCGCCCTGGCAGTGCGGCGCGAGCTCGACCGCCTGGCGCCGCAGGCCGCGCCGGCGCGCATGACGGCGGCGTCGCTGGACCTCGTGCCGCTGGAAGAGGTCGACAGCCGCCTCGCACTGGGCGCGCTGGCCCATCCCTTCGACATCCGGTACGCCGACCCGCTCGCCACCCTGGCCGTCCGCCTCGGCATGCTGCTCGGACGCGGCGTGCTGCGCGCGGACAGCAATCCCTTCCGTCCCGAAATCTTCCTCGGCGCCATCGACGAGGCGTGGCGTGAATTCGAACCGGAAACGGATGCCCATGGCCTCATTCAGCCCCTGTTGCGGCCGGACATCGTGTTCGACCTCGCCCCGCTGTATGAATCCCTCGTCGCCGCGCTGCGCAAGGAGGGCCAGCCGGGTTCCGTGGACGCCTACCGCATCCAGAAAACGGATGACGGCGCCGCCGCGAAGGCGGCCCGCGCCGGCCAGCGCGCCGCGCTTGCCGAGCAGTTGCGCAAGCTGTTCGGCGACGATGGCGGCGAGGATGGCGTCCCGCTGATTCCCGACCTGCCCACCTTGCCGTCCAGCGGCGGCGGCTGGCGGCCGAGCGGGGCGGGGACGTTTGCGGCGACGCCGGTCAAGGACCCGGCTGCGCAACCGGCGGCCGGCTTCATCGCCCCGTCCGGTGCGGCGGCCCGGCCCGGCGCCGGCTTCGCAGCGGCAACGGGGCAGGCCGAGTCCGGCTGGTCGGCCGCGCTGCAAGGCATGCTGGCGCAAGCCGGCGGCACGGCGCCGCTGCTGGACCTGCTGGCGCGCATCGAGCCGGCGCTGGCGCAAGGAACGCAAGCGGCCGCCACGCCGCAGAACGTGTTCTACCTGCCGCGCCTGAAGCAGAGCCTGCCCCAGGGCAGCCTGCCGCGCCGCGACGAACGTACGCTGGACCTGCTGTCGCGCGTGTTCGAGACCGTGTTGCTGGACGACAGTATCCCGCCGCGCACGCGCGAACTGCTGCAACTCCTGCAGGTGCCCGTGCTGAAGGCCGCGCTGCTCGACAAGAATTTCTTCTTCGAGCAAGACCATCCGGCGCGCCGTCTCGTCGACCTGATGTCGCGCGTCGGCTGGGAGCAGAGAGCCGATGCGGACGACCCGTTGTTCCAGGCGATGCGGCGCAGCGTCGCGCGCGTGGGCGAGGCGCGGCCAGAGGCGTTCGCCAGCGCCGTTGCCGAGCTGGAAGCGGGCATCGCGGCCGACGAGTCGGTCCAGGAAGCCGCGCTCGCCGCACCGGTCGCCAGCGCCCTGAAACGGGAACAGCACGAGGTCGCGGCGCGCCAGGCCCGTGACGCCGTCGCCCTGCGGGTACTGGCCGGCGACGTCGGCGAGGTCGTCAGCGGCTTCCTCGAGCAGCGCTGGACGACCGTGCTGACCTTCGCCTGGACGATCGAGGATGCGCGCCCGGGCGCCGTCGACAACGCCACGCGGGCCATGGACGACCTGATCTGGAGCGTCAAGCCGAAGGCCACGCCGGAGCAGCGCAAGGCCTTGATCGCGCGTCTGCCGCGCCTGCTGCAGACGCTGAACAAGTGGCTCGATGCGATCAAGTGGCAGGACGCCGAGCGCCTGCAATTCTTCGCCCGCCTGGCCGAATACCATGCGGCCATCGTGCGCGCCCCCATCGAGCTGTCGCCCGAGCGCCAGCTGGAATTGGCCGCGCAGGCGGCCCGGCAGGATGCACTGCGCAAGGTCGAGATGGAAAACGCGGCAGCGGAACAGGCGGCGGCGCGGGCGGCCGAGGTGTCCGCCGTCGACGGCCTGGAGCGCGGCATGTGGCTCGAATTCCGTGTCGCCGACGGCGCGCGCAAGGTCAAGTTGGCGTGGGTGAGCCCGCTGCGCACGCTGTTCATCTTCTCCGGGGCGGGGCGGCGCGAAGCGTTCTCGCTGCCGGCCGGCAAGCTGGCCGCCGCCCTGAACGACGGCGGCGCGCGCGTGCTCGCCATCGACGGCGTCGTGGGGCAGGTGCTCTCCGACGCGATGGCGCAGGGGGCCGTCAACGACGCGTCGATCGCGGCGCCCGTCCGTGTTGGTGCGCATCCGGCCGCCGGGTTATAGTCGAGCCGTTCCGATCCCGCATCCCGACACATGCTCTGGTGGTCTCATCTTTCCGCGCTGGGCGGTCTCAACGTCACGGTGCTGCTCGCCGTCGGCGTGGCGGCCTGGCTCGTCGGCGCGCGCTGCTGGCGGCTGGCGCTCGTCTGGTGCGCCGTGTTCGGCGGCGCCATGCTCGTGGCGGCCGCGAGCCAGGTGGCGTTCATCGGCTGGGGCATCGGGATCCGGGCGCTGTCGTTCACCGGCTTTTCCGGCCATGCGGCGCGAGCCGCGGCCGTGTGTCCCGTCGCCTTGTTCCTGCTGGCGGAGCGCGGTTCGCCGCGCCTGCGCCGGGGTGCGGTGGCCGTGGGCGGCCTGCTCGCCGTCACGGTGGCGCTGGCCCGGGTGCAGGTCGGCGCCCATTCCGCCAGCGAAGCCCTGTCCGGTTGCGTGCTCGGCCTGGGGGCGGCCGCGCTGTTCCTCGCGCGCGCCCGCGCCGCGCAGGATTGCTCGCCGCAGCCGCTGCTGCTGGCGCTGCTCGCCGCGACGATCCTGCTGCCGCGCGCCGATCCCGCCTACTCCCACCAGTGGCTGACGGCCGTCGCGCTGAAACTGTCCGGACGCGACCGGGTCTACCTGCGCAACGACTGGCAGCCGGCGCAGGGTCCGTACGTCCCGCCATGCGCCCCGGACCGGCTCCGTTTTGCCGTCCTCTGCACCTGAACCCGCGCGCACGACGGCTAAAACTTGGCCGAAAAGCAAGGCGCAGATGGTATGATGCAGCCTTTATCGACTTCTCCCCCTACCGTAAGCGAACGTGCGTCTATCCTCCATCAAATTGTCGGGATTTAAGTCTTTCGTCGATCCCACCAATTTCCAGGTGCCGGGGCAGCTGGTCGGCGTGGTCGGCCCGAACGGATGCGGCAAATCGAACATCATCGATGCCGTACGGTGGGTGCTGGGCGAATCGAAAGCGTCCGAGCTGCGCGGCGAGTCGATGCAGGACGTGATCTTCAACGGTTCCACCAACCGCAAGCCGGCCGGGCGCGCATCCGTCGAACTCGTGTTCGACAACAGCGCCGGCAAGGCGGCCGGGCAGTGGGGCCAGTACGCCGAGATCGCCGTCAAGCGCACGCTCACGCGCGACGGCACGTCGACCTATTACATCAACGGCCAGCCCGTGCGCCGGCGCGACATCCAGGACATCTTCCTCGGCACGGGCCTGGGGCCCCGCGCCTACGCCATCATCGGCCAGGGCATGATCTCGCGCATCATCGAATCGCGCCCGGAAGAGCTGCGCGTGTTCCTCGAGGAAGCGGCGGGCGTCTCGAAGTACAAGGAGCGCCGGCGCGAGACGGAAAACCGGCTGTCCGACACGCGCGAGAACCTGCTGCGCGTGGAAGACATCCTGCGCGAGCTGAACGCCAACCTGGAAAAGCTGGAAGCGCAGGCCGCCGTCGCCAACCGTTTCCACCAGCTGCAGGCCGACCAGGAAGAGAAGCAGAAACTGCTGTGGCTCCTGCGCCGCAACGAGGCCAGGGCCGAGCAGCTGCGCTGGTTCCAGGAGATGGAGCAGGCGCAGACCGGACTCGAATCCCAGAACGCGCAGCTGCGCCACCTGGAGCTCGAGCTGGAACGCATGCGCCAGGCGCACTACGAGACGGGCGACCGCCTGCACGTGGCGCAGGGCGCGCTGTACCAGACCAATTCCGAGATCGGCAGCCTGGAAGCGCAGATCAAGTTCGTCGTCGAGTCGCGCACGCGCCTGCAGAACCAGATCGGCACGCTCACGGCACAGCGCGAGCAATGGCTGAACCAGGCGGGCGAGACGCAGGAGCAGATCGAGGAAGCGGAGTTCCGCCTGGAAGAACTGGCCGCGCGCGTGGAAGGCGCGCAGATCGCTGCCGAGGCGCAGAACGAACGCTTGCCGGACCTGGAAGCCGCGTGGCGCGAAGCGCAGAACAAGTCGACCGAATCGCGTGCCCGCATCATGCAGATCCAGCAGCGCATCGAGCTGTCGTCCGCGCACCAGCGCAACGCGTCGAACATCCTCGCGAATCTCGCCACGCGGCGCGAGCGCCTGCAGCAGGAGCGCGGTGGGCTGAACCTGCCGGACGCCGGCCACCTCGACAACCTGCGCATGCAGCTGGAAGAAAAGCAGCTGCAGCTGGAAGAACAGAACCTGATGCTGGAAGAGGCCACCAGCCGCCAGGAAGCCGTCGAGCAGGAGCGGCGCGACGCGCATGCGCACGTCCAGCAGGAGACCGCGTCCAACGCCAGGCTGGAAGCGCGCTCGACCGCGCTGCGGCAGCTGCAGGAACGCGTGCAGACGCAAGGTAAAGTCCAGCCGTGGCTGCAGAAGCACGAACTGGATAAACTGCCGCGCCTGTGGCAGAAGCTCGACATCGAGACCGGCTGGGAAACGGCGCTGGAATCCGTGCTGCGCGAGCGCACGGGCGCGCTGGAGGTGTCGAACCTCGACTGGGCGCGCGGCTTCTTCGGCGATGCGCCGCCGGCCCGCCTGGCGCTGTATTCGCCGGCACCGGGCAGCGCGGGCGCGCAGGATCATCACGGCCTGAAGCCGTTCGCGAGCCTCCTCAAGCTGAACGACCCGGGCCTGCGCGGCCTGCTGGACGACTGGCTGACCGGCGTCTACGTGGCCGACGATCCGGGCACCGCGCTCGCGCAGCGAGGGAGACTCCCCCAGGGCGGGTGCTTCGTCACGCCGCAGGGCCATATGGTGACGGCATCGAGTGTGCGGTTCTACGCGGCCGACGCCGAGCAGGACGGCGTGCTCGCACGCCAGCACGAGATCGACAACATCGGCAAGCAGTTGCGCGCGCAGGCGCTGCTGCTGGACGAGGCCCGCACGCGCGCCACGCGCGCCGACGCGGCAGTCTCCGACCTGCAGCGCCGCCTGCAGGAAGGCCGCCAGAAGGTCGCCACGTTGCAGCGCGACGTGCATGCGCTGCAGATCGACGTCGTCAAGCAGGCCGAGGTCGAGGCGCGCTTCAACCAGCGCAGCGGCCAGATCGCGGCGGACCTCGACGAGATCGCCGCGCAGGAAGCGGAGCAGCGCCAGGCGAAGCTTGATGCGGAAGCGCAGTTCGAAGAGCTGGACATGGAACTGGCCGAGCTGCAGGGCGCGCACGAGGATGGCCAGGTCGAGTTCCAGGAACAGGAACGCATCCTCGCCGAAGCGCGCAACCGCCTGCGCGACCTGGAGCGCGCGGCGCAGGAAGCCGTGTTCGCGGAAAAGACGCAGCGCACGCGCATCGAGGAGCTGCGCCGTACGATCGCCACCGCCCAGCAGCAGGCGCAGCAAGTCCTGGAAAGCATCGCCGCCGGCAAGCTGGAACTGGAAGCGCTGGAATCCGGCGCCGCGGCCGAGGGCTTGCAAGGCCTGCTCGCGCGCCGCACGGAACAGGAAAAAGCGCTGGCCGATGCGCGCCACGAACTGGACCAGCTCACGCAGCAGCTGCGCGCGGCGGAAGAAGCGCGCATGGCGGCGGAGCGCGGCCTGCAGCCGCAGCGCGAGCGCATCACCGAGATGCAGCTGAAGGAACAGGCCGCGCGCCTGAACCAGGAACAGTTCGCGGAAGCGCTGGCCGCCACCGGCGCCGACGAGGCGGCGCTGGCGGAAAAACTCGATCCGGAGCTGAAACCGTCCTACCTGCAGGGCGAGGTCACGCGCCTGACGAACGCCATCGCGTCGCTCGGCGCCGTCAACCTCGCGGCGGTGGAAGAGCTGGCGCAGGCGACGGAAAGAAAACGCTTCCTCGACGCGCAGAACAACGACTTGCTGGAGGCGATCGGCACGCTGGAAGGCGCGATCCAGCGGATCGACCGCGAATCGCGCGACCTGCTGCAGGACACGTTCGACCGCGTCAACGAGCATTTCTCGGAACTGTTCCCGATCCTGTTCGGCGGCGGCCAGGCCAAGCTCGTGATGACGGGGGACGAAATCCTCGACTCGGGCGTGCAGGTGATGGCCCAGCCGCCCGGCAAGAAGAACGCGACGATCCATTTGCTGTCCGGCGGCGAGAAGGCGCTGACGGCGACGGCCCTCGTGTTCTCGATGTTCCGTTTGAACCCGGCGCCGTTCTGCCTCCTCGACGAGGTCGACGCGCCGCTGGACGACGCCAATACCGAGCGCTTCTGCCGCATGGTGAAGCGCATGTCGGACCATACCCAATTCCTCTTCATCTCGCACAACAAGATCGCGATGGAGATGGCCAACCAACTGATCGGTGTGACGATGCAGGAGCAGGGCGTGTCGCGCATCGTGGCGGTGGACATGGAGTCCGCCGCGAATTTCGCTACTGAGGCACAAGCAGCATGACAGACTTTCAAATGAGCCTGATCGCGGCCGGCGGCGTCTTCGTCGTCGGCGTCATTAGTTACAACAAGTGGCAGGAGTACAAGGCCCGCAAGAGCGTCGAGCGCGCGTTTTCGCACGACCACGACGACGTGCTGATGAAGGGCGGCGCGAGCGAGCGCGCGGAACCGCACGTCCAGCGTCACGAGCCCGTGCTGGACGGCGCCCCCGTGCCGGATCACGACGTGCTGATCGAGCCGGGCATCGTCGCCGAGCCGTTCCAGCACGCCGCGCCGGGCCCCACGCCCGCCGCCGCGCCGGTGCCCGCGGCCGCGGCTGCGCTCGATCCGGCCGCCGAGCTGCCGGCCGTGAAGCCGGACACGCCGCCCGCGCAACTGGCCGAGAACCTCGTCGACCCGCTGATCGACTGCCTGATCCCGCTGAATTCGGAAGGCCCGCTGCGCGGCGACCGCATCCTGCCCGCGCTGCTCAAACTGCGCCGCGTCGGCAACAAGCCCGTGCACTTCGTCGGCCTCGCGGTGAACGGCGACTGGGAACCGATCGTGCACGGCGGCGTGTACACGAAGCTGCAGGCCGGCGTCCAGCTGGCCACGCGCACGACCGCGCTGAACGAGCTGGAATACTCGGAGATGGTCACGCGCCTGCGCGCCGTCGCCGACGAGATTCAAGCAGAGCCGGAAGTGCCGGACATGATCGAAGTGATGAGCGAAGCGAAGACCTTGCACCGCTTCGTCGCGGGCCACGATGCGCAACTCGGCGTGAACCTCGCGTCCAAAGGCGCGCCGTGGGCGATGGCCACGTTGATCGGCGCGCTGGAAAACGCCGGCTTCGACGTCCGCCCGGACGGCAAGTTCGTCATGCTGGATAAAGAGGAGGGCGGCGGCACCCTGTTCACGCTGTCCACGAACGTCACGCTCGGCGCCGACACGACGTCGCGCCTGACCCTGCTGCTGGACGTGCCGTGCGTGCCTCCGGCCCGCGACGGTTTCGGCAAGATGGTCGCCTGCGCCAAGGACCTCGAGCAGCGCCTGATTGCGGCCATCGTCGACGACTTCGACCAGCCGCTGACGGATGCGGCGCTGGAAGAGATCGCGGGCCAGGTGCGCGAGTTCTACCAGGAGATGGACGCGGCCGACATCGCAGCCGGTTCCACCCGCGCGCTGCGCCTGTTCAGCTGAGGTGACGATGAGCGAGAATGCGCTGGAACGGATGGCGTGGCTCGTCAAGGAGCTGAACCACCACATCTACAACTACCACGTGCTCGACGCGCCGACGATTCCCGACGCCGAATACGACAAGCTGTTCCGCGAACTGCAGGCGCTGGAAACGCAGCATCCCGAAGCCGTGTCGGTGGATTCGCCGACGTCGCGCGTGGGCGCCGCGCCGATCCCCGAGTTCAAGCAGGTCACGCATGCCGTGCCCATGCTGTCGCTGAACAACGGCTTTTCCGATGAAGACATCGACAACTTCGACCGCCGCGTGCGCGATGGCCTCGGCCGTGCGCAGGTGCAGTATGCGGCCGAGCTGAAATTCGACGGCCTCGCGATGAGCCTGCGCTACGAGAACGGCGTGTTCGTGCAGGCCGCCACGCGCGGCGACGGCTACACGGGCGAGGACGTCACCGCCAACATCCGCACCGTGAAGGTGATCCCGCTGCGCCTCCGTGGCGACGATATTCCGGCCGTGCTGGAAGTGCGCGGCGAAGTCCTGATGTTCAAGGAAGACTTCGAACGCCTGAACCAGCGCCAGCGCGACGCGGGCCAGAAGGAATTCGCGAATCCGCGCAACGCGGCCGCGGGCAGCCTGCGCCAGCTCGATGCGCGCATCACGGCGCAGCGCCGCCTGCGCTTCTTCGCCTATGGCATCGGCCTGCTCGAAGGCGCGCCGCTGCCGGAATCGCATTCGAAGGCACTGGACTGGCTCGACCAGCTTGGTCTTCCCGTGGCGAAGGAACGCGCGGTGGTCACCGGATGCGAAGGCCTGCTGGGCTACTTCCACGACATCGGCGCGCGCCGCAAGTCGCTGCCGTACGAGATCGACGGCGTCGTCTACAAGGTCGACCGCCTGGCGGACCAGCGCGAGCTGGGCTTCGTGTCGCGCGCGCCCCGTTTCGCGCTCGCCCATAAATTCCCGGCCGAGGAAGCGCTGACGACGGTGTCCGCCATCGACGTGCAGGTAGGCCGCACGGGCGCGATCACGCCCGTGGCGCGCCTCGTGCCCGTCTCGGTCGGCGGCGTGACCGTCACGAATGCCACGCTACACAACGAGGACGAGGTGCGGCGCAAGGACGTGCGCGTGGGCGACACGGTCGTCGTGCGCCGCGCGGGCGACGTCATCCCCGAGGTGCTGTCCGTCGTGCTGGAGCGCCGCCCCACGCCGGTGCCGCCCGTGTACGAACTGCCGAAGAGGTGCCCCGTGTGCGGCTCGCACGTCGTGCGCGAAGAGGGCGAGGCCATCGCGCGCTGCTCCGGCGGCCTGACGTGCGCCGCGCAGCGCAAGGAGGCGATCCGCCATTTCGCGGGTCGCCGCATGATGGACATCGAGGGCCTGGGCGACCGCTACATCGACAGCCTCGTCGAAGCGAACCTGATCCACGGCGTGGCGGACCTGTATCGCCTCACCCTGGACGACCTGCTCAAGATGAAACGCCTCGCCGATGAACGCGACGGCACGACGCCGGAGACGGTCAAGCAGGGCAAGGTCGCGACGAAGTGGGCGGACAACCTGCTGGCCGCCATCGCCGCCAGCAAGCACCCGCCGCTGGAGCGGCTGCTGTTCGCGCTGGGAATCCGCCATGTGGGCGAGTCGACGGCCAAGACGCTGGCCGACTGGCTCGGCAGCCTGGCGCTGGTGCGGCGCGCGCCGGCCCCTCTGCTGCGCGTGCTGCCCGACATCGGCGGCACGGTCGCGGAAGCGATCGCCGACTTCTTCGCGGAAGAGAAGAACCAGCAGGCGCTGAACGACCTGCTGGCGGCGGGCGTCGCGCCGCAGGGCGAGCATGCGCCGCGCGCGCAGCTGCGCGAAAAGCTGGACGACGTGGGCCTGCTGGCCGCGCTCGGGATCCCGAAACTGACGGAGCCGCGCGCACGCCAGCTGCTGGCCGACGGCCGCACCCTGGACGACCTCGCGCACCTGAAGATCTTCAGCGTGTTCGGCTTGCCGGAAGGCGTCGTCACGGCGCTGGAGCAGTGGATGGCGGTGCCGGGCAACCGCGCCATGCTGGCCGCGCTGGCCGCGCTGCGCACCGAGCTGCTGGCGCAGTTGCCGCAGGATGCCGTCGACGCGGCCGGTCCGCTGAGCGGCAAGACCTTCGTGCTGACGGGCACCCTGCCGACGATGTCGCGCGATGCCGCGGGCGCGCTGATCGAACAGGCGGGCGGCAAGGTGTCCGGCTCGGTATCGAAAAAGACCTCGTACGTCGTCGCCGGTGCGGAAGCGGGCAGCAAGCTGGAAAAGGCCGAGCAGCTCGGCGTGACCGTGCTGGACGAGGCGGGCCTGCTGGCCCTGCTGGGTGCACAGAATTCAATAAAATAGGAGCTTCACAATGACCGCAATCAAGAAAGCCGTATTCCCGGTCGCTGGCCTCGGTAGCCGCTTCCTGCCGGCCACCAAGGCCCAGCCAAAGGAAATGCTGCCCATCGTCGACAAGCCGCTGATCCAGTACGCGGTCGAGGAAGCGGTGGCCGCCGGCATCACGGAACTGGTGTTCATCACCGGCCGCAACAAGCGCGCCATCGAAGACCATTTCGACAAGGCCTACGAGCTGGAATCGGAGCTGGAAGCGGCCGGCAAGAAGGAACTGCTGAAGCTCGTGCAGCAGGTCATTCCGAAGAACGTCAACTGCATCTACATCCGCCAGCCCGCCGCGCTGGGCCTGGGCCACGCCGTGCTGTGCGCCCGTCCCGTGATCGGCAACGAGCCGTTCGCCGTGCTGCTCGCGGACGACTTCATGGACACGGCCGAAGGCCACAAGCCGGTGCTGGCGCAGATGACTGACCTGTATGGCTACGAGAAGTGCAGCGTGCTCGCCGTGCAGGACGTGCCGCGCGCAAACACGCGCCAGTACGGCATCGTCAGCGCGCGCGCCTACCGTCCGGACCTGGAACTGGTCTCCGGCATCGTCGAGAAACCGAAGCCCGAGGACGCGCCGTCGACCCTGGCCGTCGTGGGGCGCTACGTGCTGTCCGGCGCCATCTTCGAACACCTGGAAAACCTGGGTACCGGTGCCGGCGGCGAGATCCAGCTGACCGACGGCATCGCGTCGCTGATGTCGCGCGAACGCGTGCTCGCGTACCGCTATGCCGGCACGCGCTACGACTGCGGCTCCAAGCTGGGCTACCTGAAGGCGACGGCCGCCATCGGCATGAAGCACCCGGAGACGGCCGAGGGCTACCGCGAATTCCTCACGCACCTGTGCGCGGACCTGCCGAAATGACGATCCGCGAGATCCTCAAGATGGGCGACCCGCGCCTGCTGCGCGTGGCGGAGCCCGTGCGCGGGTTCGACACGCCCGAGCTGCACGCGCTGGTCCGGGACATGTTCGAGACAATGCACGCCGTCGACGGCGCCGGCCTGGCCGCGCCGCAGATCGGCGTCAACCTGCAGCTGGTGATCTTCGGCTTCGGCAAGAACCAGCGCTACCCGGATGCGCCCGCCGTGCCGGAGACGGTGCTGATCAACCCGGTGCTCAAGCCTCTGTCGGAAGAGATGGAAGAGGGTGTCGAAGGCTGTCTGTCCGTGCCGGGCCTGCGCGGCAGCGTGCCGCGCTACACGCGCCTGCATTACGAGGGCGTCGACCAGTACGGCAACCCGATCAGCCGCGACGTCGACGGCTTTCATGCGCGCGTCGTGCAGCACGAAGTGGATCACCTGCTGGGCATCCTGTACCCGATGCGGATCCGCGACTTCACCCGCTTCGGCTTCACGGAAGTGATGTTCCCCGATCTCGATCCGAAGGCCGACGATTGAAGCCGCACACTCTTTTCGCCTTGCTGGCGTTGCTCGGCACCGGCGCGCACGCCGACGACCTGTTCACGAAGATCGACGCCGACCCGAAGAGCGAGCTGTGGATCGACAGCGGCTTCGCGACCTACCACTTCGACCGCGACAAGAACCTCAACGGCGGCAACCGCGGCGTCGGCGTCGAATACCGCTTCTCCGGCACGATGGCGGCCGCCGCCGGGCGCTTCGTCAACAGCGACCGCTATTACTCGAACTACGCGGGCGTGCTCTGGCAGCCGTATGCGCTGGGCCCCGTGCGCCTCGGCGCGGCGATCGCGCTGTTCGACGGGTATCCGAAGATGCGCGACCGCGGCTGGTTCCCGGCCGTCGTGCCCACGTTCACGTACGAGTATAGACGCGTGGGCGTGAATGTCGGCGTGATCCCGTCGTACAAGGATCGCCTGTACGGCGGCATCTCGGTGCAGCTGAAGGTCGAATTATTTTGATGCCGGCCGCTTGACGTTTTCATACGGCGACTTCCCGCCGTCCGCGATGAACGTATCGATCCGCGCCTTCAGCACGGGCAGCGGCACGGCCCCGAGCTGCAGCACCGTGTCGTGGAACGCGCGGATGTCGAACCTGTCGCCCAGCGCCGCCTCGGCCTTCCGGCGTGATTCGACGATCGCCATCTCGCCCAGGTAGTACGACAGCGCCTGCCCCGGCCAGGAGATGTAGCGGTCGACCTCCGTCTCGATCTCGTGGTCGGACAGCGCCGTGTTGTCGTGCATGTAGGCCTGCGCCTGTTCGCGCGTCCAGCCCAGCGCGTGGATGCCCGTGTCGACGACGAGGCGGCTCGCGCGCCAGGCCTGGTAGCTCAGCATGCCGAACGTTTCGTAAGGCGTCTCGTACATCCCCATCTCGCTGCCCAGGCGCTCGCAATACAGCGCCCAGCCTTCGCCATATGCGGAAATGTAGGCGCGGCGGAACGGCGGCACGCCCTGCTGTTCCAGCGCCACCGGCATCTGGAACGCGTGGCCCGGCGCCGATTCGTGCAGGGTCAGCGCGGGGAGGCTGTACAGCGCGCGCGCCGGCAGGTTGTACGTGTTGACGAGGTAGATGCCCGGACCGCCGCGCGCCGACGTGTAGTACGGCGCCTGGTCCGGCGGGACCGGCACGATGGCGAAGCGGCGGCGCGGCAGGTAGCCGAAGTACTGGTCGGCCTTGCCGTCGAATTTCTTGGAAATCCACGCGGCGCGCATCAGCAGTTCTTCCGGCGTCTTCGCGTAGAACTGCGGGTCGCTGCGCAGGAAAGCGAGGAAGGCGGGCAGGTCGCCCTTGAACCCCGCCTTGACCATCGTCTGCTGCATGTCGGCGCGGATCTTCGCCATCTCGGACAGCCCGATCTGGTGGATCTGCTGCGCCGTCATGTCCGTGGTCGTGTACTCGGCGATCTTCGACTGGTAATACGCCTTCCCGTCCGGCAGGCGCTCGGCGGCGAGCGTCGTGCGCGCCTTCGGCACGTACTCGTCGCGGAAGAACTGCAGGGCTTGCGCGTACGCGGGCTTCACGGCACTGCCGATCAGCGCGATGCCCTGCGCGCGCAGGCGCGCCTGCTCGTCCATCGAAATCGTCGCCGGCATCTCCTTGAACGGCGTGTACCACACCGTGTCTTCCGGCGCCTTCGCGTTCACGATATTGAGGAGCGGCGCGTCGCGCCCGGCCAGCGTCACCTGCGGCGGCGTGAACCCGCGCGCGAGACCGGCGCGCATATTGTCCAGTTCCTGGCCGAAGTAGCGGGGCAGGTCGGCCAACTGGGCGAGGTAGGCGCGGTATTCTTCCGCGCTCTTCAGCGGGCGGCGCGCGATGTAGGCGATGTCGGACCAGAACGCGCTGTCCGCATTCACGGGCTGCTCGTATTCGCGGAAGCGCTGCGCCGCGACGAACGCGGCGATCTGCGCGCGGTACACGGCATGGTTGATCTGCTCGGCGCGCGAGAGGTCCGCCGCGCGGATGCCGTCCAGCTGGCGCAGCACGCCTTCCCACATCGCCAGGCGCGCGGCCTGCGTGCGCGCGTCGACCTTCGGCAGCGCGTCGCGGACGTCGCGCGGCTCGTCCTCGTCCCACGCGAGCCGCTGCTTGACACGCCACTGCCACTCCGCCTTGTAGATGGCCTGGAAACGCGCGTCGGCCTTTGCGGCCGCCTTGGCGGCAACGGGCGCGGCGAGGGCGTCGACAGGCGCGAACTGCGCGGACAGGGCGAGGGAAAGGGCGGCGGCGAGCAAGGTCTGCTTCATGGTGGTCCTGTGGTCGAGGTGTCGTGAGCGAGGCAGGGTATTGCCTCGACTCACGATATTACCCGCCGGACCGGGCCGAAGCCAGTCGCATTTTGGTAACCCTTCAACGCTTGACTTTGCCGTACGCCTCGCCCGCCTTCCAGGTCGGCATCGTCGGCGCATTCGCGACCGCATAGCCGAGATTCAGGGTGAACTGCGCCTGCTGCACCATGCCGGACAAATCCCAGGACGGGTCGTACTGGTCGCTGACCTGGTGGTAGTCCTTGGTGAATGCGCGCATCTTCGCGCCTTCCGCGGACTGGTCATGCTCGAAGTCGAAATGGCCGTCGCCGGAGAACACGGCCGAGCCGACGTTGAACGCGGGGACACCGGCCTTGGCGAAGTTGAAGTGGTCAGCGCGGAAGTAGGCGCCGCCGAGGTCCGGCACCGGTGCGGCCAGGCCCAGGCCCATCGCCTTCGCGACCGTGGCGGACGTCGCGTACAGCGAGCTGCGTTCGGCGCCGGCCACGCCCATGTCGCGCGTGCGGCCGACGAAGTTCATGCTGTCCAGGTTCAGGTCCGCGGCCGTCTTTGCCAGCGGCCACACGGGATGGCGCACATACGCCAGGCTGCCCAGCAGGCCTTGTTCTTCCGCGCAGGGCCACAGGAAGATCTGCGTGCGCCTGGCCGGACGCTTGACGGCGGCCTGCGCCATCGCGAGCAGGGCGGCCGTGCCGGAGCCGTTGTCGATGGCGCCGTTCCAGATGTGGTCCGGCTTGCCGTTGTCCGGATCGATCCCCAGGTGGTCCCAGTGCGCGGAATAGATCACGGCCTGGTCGCGCAGCTTCGGATCGGTGCCGGGCACGACGCCGGCCACGTTGTACTCGACGACGGTGCGCACGGCACTCTTCACGTCGGCCTCGACGCTGGCCGCGAGCGGCACCGGCCTGAAGCCGCGCACCTCGGCCGCGGCGCGCAGGCGGTCGAGGTCCTGGCCGCTGGCCGCGAGGAGCGTCCGCGCCATGTCTTCGCTGATCCAGCCCTGCAGCGCGTTGCCTTTGCCCGCCAGGTGGAACTGCTCGTGCGAGAAGCTGTTGGCGGGGACGCTCCACGGATACGACGCGGACGGCGTCGTGTGGATCAGCAGGATGCCCGCCGCGCCCTGGCGCACGGCTTCCTCGAACTTGTACGTCCAGCGGCCGTACCACGTGAGCGACTTGCCGCCGAAGCGGTCCGGCTCCGCGCCGGTCGGCTGCGGATCGTTGACCATCGCGACGAGCACCTTGCCCTTCACGTCGGCGCCGAGGAAATCGTTCCAGCGTTCGTCGGGCGCGTCGATGCCGTAGCCGACGAACACGAGGGGCGCCGACACGCGCGTGGCCGCGTTGCCGTTGGCGTTGCCGAACACCACGTCCTGGCCGAACGTGGCCAGCAGCACGCGGCCGCCGGCCACGAAGCGCAGCTGGCTGGCGGGCAGCGTCTTCTGGCCGATCAGTTCGACCTTCTGGCGGTAGCCGCCGTCCGCCAGCGGCTTCAGGCCCAGCACGGCGGCCTGGGTCTCGAGGTAGCGCACGGTCAGTTCGCCGCCGCGCTGGCCCGTGCCGCGGCCTTCCAGCAGGTCGTCGGCGAGAAAGGACAGGTGGGCGCGCAGCGGCGCCTCGGCCACGGGCGGGGCGGACTGGGCATGCGCGGCGCCTGCGGCGGCGAGGAGCAAGGAAGCGGCACTGGTACGGAAAAGCATGGTGAACGGCTCATGATCGATACAAAGCGCGATGGTAGCACCGGGCGTCGCACGTTGTCCGTATTGACACTCTATTAAAAAAATTAACCATGCATTCGCGTTATAATCGGTAGAACGGACGTGCCAAGCCGAGGCCACGCCGCATGGCATGACAACCCCGACACCACCCCTGCATGGATAAAGACGAAAACAGAGCGCAACCGGCTCCCGCCGATCATGCCGCGCCGCTGATGCGGCCCTGGTCGCGCCTGGGCCGGCAGTTGGTGCCGCTGATTGGCGAAGGCGGTTTCGTCGCGTTGTTCACGCGCTCGGCGCGGCTGCTGGCGCCGCCGCGGGCGTGGCTCAGCGTCGACGCCACGCGCCGCACGAGCACGCTGCTGCTGACCGCTCTCGAGCAAGACCTGGCGGCGGCGGACCCCCGGGAAGCGGCCGCGACACACGATGAATTGATGGGTCTGTTCGTGCGGCAGCTGGGGACCCTCATCGGCCCCGCGTTGACGGCACGGCTGCTGTCCGAAACCGGTGCGGACGGCACGCCGCAAAAGAATCAGGAGGAGCACAAGCAATGAGCGGAAAAGTAACCCTGGAGAAACTGAGCACCGGTGTGCCAGGGCTCGATGTGCTTCTGGGCGGCGGCCTGACCGAGTTTTCGTTCACGCTGATCGCGGGTGCGCCCGGCAGCGGCAAGACGACGCTCGCGCACCAGATCATGTTTGCGCTCGCGAGCGAACAGCGGCGCGCGCTGTTCTTCACGGTGCTGGGCGAACCGCCGCTGAAGATGCTGCGCTACCAGCAGCAGTTCTCGTTCTTCGACATGGACAAAGTCGGACCCGCCGTCCGCTACGTCAACCTGGCCGACGACCTGCGCGCCGGCGATTTCAGCGGCGTGCTGGAACGGATCATGCGCGAAGTGGAGGATTTCGGCCCGAGCCTCGTGTTCGTCGATTCGTTCCGCTCCGTCGTGCAGACGGCGCGCAGCGGCAACGAGGGCCTGTGGGACCTGCAGCACTTCATCCAGGAGCTGGGCTCGCGCATGGCCACGTGGCAGGCGACCACGTTCCTGATCGGCGAATACAGCCAGGCCGACGTCGAGGCCAACCCGATCATCACGGTGGCCGACGGCATGATCGCGCTGTCGCACAACCTGGACGAGGACGCGGTGGTGCGCAAGATCCGCATCATCAAGATGCGCGGCCAGGCCCACATGGCGGGCGCGCACACCTTGCGCATCACGGACGACGGTATCCGCGTCTATCCGCGCCTGCTCACGCCGCAGCCCGATGCCTACCTGACCATCGCCGCCGATCCGGCCCGCATTCCGACCGGCGTCGCGGGCCTGGACGACCTGCTGCACGGCGGCCTGCCGCAGGGCCACACGATGCTCGTCTCCGGCCCCACAGGGATCGGCAAGACGATCCTCGGGACGCGCTTCCTGCAGGCCGGGGCGGAGCAGGGCGAGAAAGGCGTCGCCGTGTTCTTCGAAAAACACACGGCGCGCCTGCACAACGCGGAACTGGTCAAGATGGTGCAGGGCGGCCAGGTGACGGTGCTGCAATCGCTGTCGCTGTCGCTCACGGTCGAGGAATTGCTGGACCAGCTGACGGAGGCGATCGACCGCACGGGCGCGACGCGCGTCGTGATCGATTCGCTGTCGGAGATCGGCCTGTACCTCGCGCCGGAATTCCGCTACGACCTGCGCGTGTCCGTGCTGCGCACGCTGTCGCTGCTGGCGCGGCGCGGTGTCACCGCCCTCATTACCGTCGGCTACGAGGACAACACGCCGAACTGGCGCTTCTCGATCGACAACCTGTGCTTCCTGGCCGACGCGGTGCTGTCGATGCGCTTCGCCGAAATCGAGGGACACATCTGCAAGTTCATGACGGTGGTGAAGGTGCGCGGCACGGACCACAGCAACGAGCTGCGCGAATACCGCATCACCGACAAGGGCATCGAGGTCGATCCGCATGCGACGGAACTCGATGCCCTGATGTCGGGCTTTCCGACGCGGCGCCCGCCGCACAACTGAGGACGACGATGGGAACGTACCAGCAACAGCCCCCTGTTTCGGAACAGCGTTCCCTGCAAGCACTCTCGCACCCGAGCGTGAGCGCCTCGCCCGGCGAGGCGCTGCTGCTGGACCGCATCCGCGCGCTGGAAGAGGACGTGGCCCGGCTGCGCGAAGCGAACGAGAACCTCGTCCTCGCCACCTTCAACGCCGAGGACCAGCGCGAAGACGCGGAAGCCGTCAACCGCCGCCAGAACGAATTCCTCGCGATGCTGGCGCACGAGCTGCGCAACCCGCTGTCGCCGCTCGCGATGGCCGCTTCGCTGCTCGAACGCGACGCGGGCGCCGCGCCGCAGCAGCTGCGCCTGGCGAGCGTCATCACGCGCCAGGTCGACCACATGGCGCGCCTGCTCGACGACCTGCTCGACGCGGCCCGGCTCAGCAGCGGCAAGATCAGGCTGGCGGTCGAGACGCTGGCGCTGGCCGACGTGCTGCGCCACGCCGTCGAAACGGTGCAGCCGCGCATCCTGGAGCGCGGCCAGGCGCTGGACGTCGAACTGCCGGCGGCGGCGGTCGCGGTGGAAGGCGACAAGGTGCGCCTCGCGCAGGTGTTCACGAACCTGCTCGGCAATGCGTCGAAGTACACGGGCGACGGCGGGCGGCTGCGGCTCGCCGCGCACGCCGATCCCGACCAGATCGTGGTGACCATCTCCGACGACGGCACCGGCATCGCGCCCGAGGTGCTGCCCTACATCTTCGACCTGTTCACGCAGGGCCCGCGCTCGCTGGCCCGGTCCGAGGGCGGGCTTGGCGTGGGCCTGAACGTCGTGCGCAACCTCGTGGGCATGCACCGCGGGACGGTGGAGGCCCACAGCGACGGTCCCGGCCGCGGCAGCCGCTTCACGGTGCGCCTGCCGCGCGCCGCCGGCCTGCCCGCGGCGCCGGTCCGGTCCGAGCCGCCCCGGGCCACGCCGCGCCGCCGCATCCTGCTCGTGGAAGACAATGCGGATGCCAGCGCCACGCTGGCCGACATCCTCGCGGCGGAAGGACATGACGTCGTCTGTGCCGGCGACGGCCGGGCAGGCCTGGCGCGCGCGCTCGCGGAGCGGTGGGACGTGATCGTGTGCGACATCGGCCTGCCCGAACTCGACGGCCTCAGGCTGATGCAGGCCCTGCGCGCGCAACAGGCAGGCGCCCGTCCGTATGCGATCGCGTTGACGGGCTACGGCCAGCCGGACGACGAGGCGCGCGGCTTCGCGGCCGGATTCGACCGCTATCTCGTCAAGCCGGTGGGCGCCGCGGCGCTGCTCGCCGTCGTCGCCGACGCCCCGGCCGCGGTCAGCGCCTGATCAGTGTCGCCAGGCGGTCGACCGCCTGCTCGATCCGCTCGTACTTCGTCGCGTAGGAAAAGCGCACGTGCTGCTTCGGCGCGGCGAACCCGAAGTCGTCGCCCGGCACGAGCGCGACCAGCGCGTCGCGCAGCACGGCCATGCCGAACGCGCTGCTGTCGTGCGCGAGCGGGTGGTTCACCTGCGTGATGTCGGCATACACGTAGAAGGCGCCGTCCGGCAGCACGGGCACGTGGAAACCGAGGTCGCGCAGGGCCGGCACGAGGAAGTCGCGGCGGCGGCGGAATTCCCGGCGGCGCTCCTCGAAGATGGCGATGGCGTCGTCGTGGAAGGCGGCCAGCGCCGCGTGCTGGGCGATGGCGGGGGCGCAGATGAACAGGTTCTGCGCCAGTTTTTCGACGGCCGGCACGAGCGACTCCGGCAGCACGAGCCAGCCCAGGCGCCAGCCCGTCATGCTGAAGTATTTCGAGAAGCTGTTGACGGTGATGACGTCGTCGCCGAAGGACAGGGCGCTCGTCGCGCGGTCGCCTTCTTTTTCACCGTAATAGAGACCCTGGTAGATCTCGTCGACGATGGAGAAGCCGCCGCGCGCGCGGACGGCCGCGACCACGTCGCGCGTCTGCGCCGGCGTCATCGACGTGCCGGTCGGGTTCGACGGCGACGCGACGATCACGCCGCGCGTGCGTTCCGTCCAGCGCCCGGCCACCTGGGCCGCCGTCAGCTGGTAGCGTTCGGCGGGGCCGGACGGCACGAGGACGGCCCGGCCGCCGAATGCGCTGACGAAATGGCGGTTGCACGGATAGCTCGGGTCGGGCATCAGGACCTCGTCGCCTTCCGCCACGAGCGCGGCGCAGGCCAGCAGCAGGCCGGCCGACGCGCCCGCCGTCACGACGATGCGCTGCGGCGAGATGTCGAGGCCGTAGGCGCGGGCATAGTGCGTGGAGATGGCGTCGCGCAGGGCGGGCAGGCCCAGCGATTCGGTGTACTGCGTGGCGCCGCGCTGGATCGCGTCCATGGCGGCGCGGGCGACCACGTCGGGTGCCGTGAAATCGGGTTCGCCGACGCTCATGCTGATGACGTCCTGGCCGGCGCGCACCATGCTGGCCGCGGCCTTGACCATTTCCATCACGCGGAAGGGTTCGATGGCGTCGACGCGGCGCGCCACCTGGAGTGGATTGTGAGACATCGTGGGATTGTCGAAACGGAGGAATCCCTCCAGTGTAGCCGAAACTAGGCCATCGCGGTCCCGGCCAGCAGCGCTTCGCACGCCTGGGCCGGCACGGGTCGGCTGACGTAATAGCCCTGGATCTGGTCGCACCCGTACTGTTCCAGCTCGCGCAGCTGGTCCACGTTCTCGACGCCCTCGGCCACGACCTTCAGGCTGAGGCTGTGCGCGAGCCGGATCACGGCCTTCGTGATGGCGGCGTCGTCCGGATCGTCCGGCAGGTCGCGCACGAAGGTGCGGTCGATCTTGAGCGCGTCCAGCGGGAACCGCTTCAGGTAGGCGAGGCTCGAATAGCCGGTGCCGAAATCGTCCACGGACAGGCGCATGCCGAGGGCCTTGATGCGCGCGAGGATCTCGACAGCAGCCTCCGGGTTTGCCATCAGCATCGATTCCGTCAGTTCGAATTCCAGCAGCGCCGGGTCGACGCCGGCGCGCGCGACGATGCGTTCGACGGCACCCGCGAGATCCGCCTGCTGCAGCTGGCGCGCGGACAGGTTGATCGCCACCGGCCGCACGGCCATGCCCTGCGCCTGCCATGCCTTCAGCTGGCGGCACACTTCGCCGATCACCCATTCGCCGACCGGCAAGATCAGGCCCGTGTCCTCGAGGATGGCGATGAATTCCAGCGGCGGCACGAGGCCGCGCTGCGGATGGTTCCAGCGCAGCAGCGCCTCGAAGCCGCTGATGGTGCCGGTCGCCAGGTCGAGCTTCGGCTGGTAGTGCAGCAGGAATTCGCCGCGCTCCAGCGCCTGGCGCAACTGCGTTTCCGTCTGCAGGCGCTGCGTCGCGTTCTCGTGCATCTCCGCGACGTAGAACTGGTAGTTGTTGCGGCCGCCGTTCTTGGCCCCGTACATCGCCGTGTCGGCGTTCTTCAGCAGGGTCTCGGCGTCGCGGCCGTTCTCGGGATACGTGGCGATGCCCACGCTGGCCGACACGAACAGCTGCTGCCCTGCCAGATAGAACGGCTGCGCCAGCGCCTCGATGACGCGGGCGCCGATGCCGGCGGCGATGCCGTCGTCGTCCAGCGCGGGCAGCACGAGCGCGAATTCGTCGCCGCCCAGGCGCGCCACGACGTCGTCGGCGCGCGCGCAGGCCGACAGCCGTTTCGCCGCCTGCACGAGCAGCTGGTCGCCGATGCCGTGGCCGAGCATGTCGTTGACGTTCTTGAAGCGGTCGAGGTCGATGAACATGACGGCCGCGCGGCCTTGTGCACGCGCGGCGGCGGCGATCGCGTCTTCCAGGCTGTGCGCGAGACGGCGCCGGTTCGGCAGGCTCGTGAGCGGGTCGTACTGCGCCAGGTAAGTCAGGCGGTTGCGCGCTTCCTGGCGCTCGACGGCGGTGGCGACGATGTTGGCCACGCCGTGCAGGAAGTTGGCGTCGTCGGCCCCGAAGCGGCGCGGGCGCGCGGCGTACACGCCCAGCAGGCCGAAGGTGCGCTCGCCGCACACGATGGCCGTGTCGATGCCCGTGTCGATCCCGTGCAGGGCCGCCAGCGGCGCGAACCAGGGGCGCAGCGCCGCATCGGTGCCATGCGCGGCAACGTGCGCGTCGCCGTGCGGGCCCGCCAGCTGCAGGCCCGTCGACTGCGCCAGCCGGCCCGCGCCCGCGCGCACCCGCATGCCGTCCGGTCCCGTTTCGAACAGCGCGGCGCAGGCCGCGCCGAGGCCGCGCGCGGCGGCGTCGGCGGCATCCGCGAACAGGTCGTCGAGGCCGTTCGCGGCCAGCGCCTTGCGCCCGAGCTCCGCGATCAGGGTCTGGCGCTGCGCGTTCTCGACGATCGTGCGCTCGAATTCCTTGCGTTCCGTGATGTCGATGTCGATGCAGATGTAGCGCTCGACCGTGCCGGGCGCCGCGAACATCGGTACGATGGTGCGGTACCAGTGGCGCCGGCCGTGGCGTCCCGCGATCACGACCTCGCCGTTCCACACGCGGTCCGACGGCTGCCACGGCAGGCGCGCGCCGGCCGGGCGGCCCACGTCGGCCAGGCGCTGCCCCACGACATCCGGGCGGGTGAAGCCGCTGCTCGTCACGAACAGGTCGTTGACGCCGGTGATCGCGCCGGCCGCGTCGGCCTCGCACACGATCGCGGCCTGGTCCATCGCGCTCTTGTGCTGCATGAGGGAGTTCATCAGCGAATCGATGCGCTGGCCGAACTGGTCGCGCAGGCTCGCCGCGCTGCGGTTGACGGCGCGGATCGCTTCCTGGATCTCGGTCGGCGCGTCGGCCAGCAGCGCCGCCTCGGCCGTGACGCGGCCCGCGGCCACGTCGTGCTCGAACGAGCGCAGGCGGCCCAGGTTGTCGAGCCAGCGGCGCACGAGGGTGCGCATCAGGACGAGGCTCGCGACGAACACGACGAACGCCACGCCGGCGGTCTCCAGCACGAGGCTCCAGACCTGGGCCGCCAGCTTTTCCTCGTCGAACTGCAGGCGCACGACGCCGTAGTCCTTGCCGCCCACGTTGGCGATGCGGTTGACGTCGTACAGCTTGGCGGCGATGCGGGCCGTCAGCCAGCGCGGCGCCAGCGCGCGCGTCACGCGCGGCGCGTCCACGCGGATCGTGCCGCCGCCCACGTCGATGAATTCGGCGCGCTTGAACGGCGACTGGAACAGCATCTTGCCCAGGGTGCGCTTGACGGTGTCGTAGTCGCCGATCACGACGCTGTCCTCGATCGTCTGCGTCGCCACCTCGACGAGCGTCAGCGCGGTGTCCTGCGTTTCCTCGATGTGCTGCAGGAACTGGTAGCGGTAGAACAGGCCCAGGCCGGTCCCCATCGACAGCAGCAGGGTGAGGCTGAACACGGTGAACACGCGGCCGACGAGGGAGCGCGGCAGCGCCGGAATGATGCGCATGACGCGCAGGAGCGGGGAGAATGTCATCGCGTCAGCGCACGTTCGGCGGCGCATCCGCGTAGAACGCGCGGTAGCCGGCATAGTCGGCGTCGCTGGCCGCGACGAAGGCGAGCGGCGCCTCGGCATGCACGAGTTCCGTGGCGGCCGCGAGGATGCGGCGGCCTTCCGGGTCCTTGTCCATGCCGATGAAGGCCTGGGCGACGGCGCGCACCTGGTCGGCCGGCACGCGCGGCGACGCCATCAGCGCGAGATCGTTGAACGGTTCCGAACTCCACAGCACGCGGAACGATTTATGCTCGCGCCGCTGGTAGTTCTGCACGAGTTGCGAATTGGCGCCGGCCGCCACCGCCTTGCCCGCGAACATCTGTGCAAAGGCGGCATCCATGTTGCCCGCAAAGACGACGTCGACGGGGATGTTCCGGCGCTGCAACTGGGCATACGCCACCTTGTACGCGATCATCGCTTCCGGCCCCGGGAAGGCGACGGACTCGCCGGCCAGTTGCGCCAGGGTCATCACGTTCGAATCGGCCGGCACGACGATTTGCGCCCGCACGGGCGGCGCGTCGCGCCGGCCGAACACGGTCCAGCCCATTCTGGCGCGGCCGGGGCTGAACAGGTGATTCGTGAACGCAAAGTCGACTTCGCGCGTGAGCACGTAGCTCGTCGTATCGGCCGATGTGCGGCCCAGCTTGAGATTCAGCCGGACGCCGCTTTTCTGCGACACGTAGCGGATGATCGGGTTCCAGAAGCTGGCCGACACCTGCAGGTTGTACTGGTTGACCGGCGAAAAATCGTAGGCCGGCGGCGCGGCATGGACGGCGCCGGCGGCGGACAGGCAGGCCACGACGGCCAGGAGAGGGCGGACGAAGTAAGGACGATACATGGCTCGTTGACGTGGCGCCGGCGGAGGTGTCGGCCGGCATGTTGCGAATATAACATATTTCCAGTTTGCAACAAGCCGAAACGTTTTGCCAAGTTGGCGCCATGTGGTATTGACACCCTTCTCATGAAAGATGCGGCGCTCGAGCCCGGGAGGCGCCGGTCGGCGCCTCCATGCGGTCAGTTGTGCGCGTGGTGCGTGGCCGACAGCTTGCGCATCAGGGGCAGCACGGCCAGCGCGATCGCCGTGCAGACGAGCGCACCCACGCCAAGCTTGTTGAACAGGCTCGTGTAGATGGGCAGGGTCTGCAAGGGGTCCGTGACGTCGCTCGGCACGCTGGCCAGGTTGGCTACGACGCCGCCCAGGTATTGCGAGATGCCGGTGGCGACATAGTAGGCGCCCATCATGAAGCCGCTCATGCGCGCCGGCACGTAGCGCGCCACCATCGCGAGACCGAGGCCGGAGACGAGCAGCTCGCCCAGCGAATACAGGCCGTAGCCGGCGACCATCACCCACGACGACGTCTTGCCGCCGACGGCGAACGCGCCCGCCACGCCGTACGCGAAGAAGCCGAGCGCCACGGCGAAGAAGCCCAGCGCGAACTTGCCGGCGATCGACAAGTCCCGGCCGCTGCGCCCGGCCGTGTTGTAGGCCCAGGCGAGCACGGGCGACAGCACCATGATCCAGATGGCGTTCAGCGCCTGGAACTGGGCCGGCGACCAGTCGAACAGGTGCGCGCCGAGCAGGTTGAATTCCAGGTCGACGTTGCGCAGCGCGAACAGCGACAGCGACGTCGACATCTGCTGGTAGAAGATGAAGAAGAACACGGACTGCAGGGTGAGCACGAGGGCGGCCGTCAGGCCGGCGCGCTCGTTCGGCGCGCTTTTGCGGATCAGGTGGATGAAGATGCCCAGCACGACGAGGCCGGCCAGGTAGACGAAGATGCGGGCCAGCGTCCGGTATTCGAGGATCACGGCCGACACGCCGACCATCACGACGCCGCCCGCCAGCACGGCGGCCAGCTTGCCCACGTCGAGCGGGCGTTCGTCCGGCAGCGAGCCCACGTGGGCGATCGTCGCGCGCATGAGGAACACGTTGAACAGGCCGACGACGAGGCCGACGCTGCACGCGCCGAACGCGATGTGCCAGCCCACCTCGCCGCCGTACGTCGCGTTGACGTAGTCCTTGATCCACGGCGTGGCCAGCATCGAGATCGTCGAGCCGACGTTCACGGCCATGTAGTACAGCGTGAACGCGCTGTCGATCTTCGAATCGTCGCCTTCGTAGATCTTGCGCACGAGGTTCGCCGTGTTCGGCTTGAACAGGCCGTTGCCGACGACGACGACGCCCAGCGCGCAGAACAGGAACCACGTGTTCTCGGTGGGGACGGCCATCAGCGCATAGCCGACCGTGAGGACGAGGGCGCCCAGCACCATCGAGCGCTTGGTGCCGAGGACCTTGTCGCCGATCCAGCCGCCGATCGCGGGCGAGACGTAGATCAGCGCCGCGGCGGCGCTCCAGACGAGGTTGGCGCGGCTGTCGTCGAAGCCGAGGCGCTGGACCATGAAGTACACGATCAGCGCCTGCATGCCGTAGTACCCGAAGCGTTCCCACATCTCGATCAGGGCGATGGTGAGGAAGGAACGGGATTGCGTGGGGAGGGGAAGGATTTCGGTTTTCATGGAAAGGGTCCGGCAAAGCGTGGATGCTACGCCAGAGACGGGTATCATGCAACACGCGTATCGCCTGTACTGACAGGCGTTATGCGTTTTTTTCGTGCGCGCGAGCTGTTTCAAACTTGCAGAAGTTGCAATCAGAAGATTCGGATTTTCGTGATCGGAAATCATGATGTGCATACGGCTATCGGTTTCCTGCCCGTGATCCTGGGATCGGCGATCGCCGGGCGCTGGCGGCCGGGTGCGACCTGCACCTGAACAAGCCCGTGCGGCTGGACGAACCGGAGCGCGCGCCGGGTGTACCCGGCCCGGTGCGCTGATCGTTCGTAATCATCGCGAACGCAATGAAAACTTTCGCGGTGCCTGTTATCGCTATCTTCTTTATATCGTGTAGCGGGAAGCTGGCCGTTCAAGTACCTTGATTTGGCAGGCGCACCACCATTTCGTTCGTCCGTGCCCCGGAATTCGTTAAATATTGTTAAACATGGCGGGCACGATTGAAATTCGATTGGCGCTGATCGGATTGTCAAGTAATCTGGGGTTGCAGGGTGTGGGCAACCAAGACTCGACGACCATGGCCGACTCGACATTTGACGCAGCGACCGGAGCCCGCGACGACGAGGTCGTCGAAGCGGTATTGCGCGAACGCGCGGCGCACCTGCCCGCGCGCGACGGCGCGGCCGAGAGCGCCGTGCTGGCGCGGCTGGCGCAGGCGCTGGCCGACACGCCGGAGCATGGGCTGCAGCTCCTGGCCGATGCCGTGCGTGCGCTGTGCGGGGCCGATGCGGTCGTCGTGGCGGTGCGCGATGGAACGGACGGCAGCGACGGCGGCACCGTGCGCTGGTGCGTCGTCTCCGGCGCGCTCGCCGGGCACGAGGGCAAGCGCTGGGGCCTGGACGAGTGCGCGTGCGGCACCGTCATCCGCGCCGACGGCGCCGTGCTGCTGGAACAGCCGGCCGACACGGTGCCTTCGCTGCGTGCCTGCGGGGTGCCGGTGGCCGAGTTTCTCGGCGTACCGTGGCATCTCCACGGCGGTGCCGCGGGTGCGCTGGCGGCCGTGCTGGCCGATGACGGCGCGCATTTCGATGCCGAGGACCTGCGCCGGCTGCGCACCTGCGCCGCGTTCGCCGCGGCCGCGCACCAGGCGGGCGGCGGCGACATCGAGCGCAAGGTCGAGGAACGCCTGCGGCCCGTCCTGGCTACCAAGGAGCACCTGGAGCGCGAGGTCGAGGAAAGCCGCGCGGCCGAGCGCCTGCTGCGCGAACACAAGGCCCTCATCGACGCCACCCTCAGCATCAGCACCGTCGGCGTGCTGTATTTCGACATCGACGGCACCGTGCACGACGTCAACGCCGCGTTCGAGCGCATGACGGGCTACACGCGCGCCGAATTGCGCACGATGCCGAACTGGCGCGACATGACGCCGTCCGAGTTCTGGGACGTGTCGGCGCGCGCGCTGCGCGACCTCATCGACAAGGGGGTGACGCTGCCGTACACGAAGCAGATGAAGCGCAAGGACGGCAGCCGCTGGTGGGGCCTGTTCGCGCCCGCGCGCATCTCGGGCGACGGCGCGAACGCGCGCTGCGTGCTGTTCGTGATCGACGTTACCGAGAACAAGGAGACGGAGGCGCGCCTCGCCGAGAGCGAGGAACGGTTCCGCGCGATGGTCGAGGGCTTCGCGCAGACCGTGTGGGAGACGGATGCCCATGGCCGCGTCGTCACCGGTTCGCCCACCTGGACGACCTATACGGGCCAGGCGGAATCGGCGTCGCTGGGCGTGGGCTGGATCGAGGCCGTGCATCCGGACGACCGCGCCTACGCGCTGCGCGAATGGCGCGCGGCCGTCGGTACGCGCCGCATCCTGAACGCCGAGTTCCGCGTGCAGATGGCGTCCGGCGGGTGGCGCTGGACGAATGCGCGCGCGGCGCCGCTGTTCAACCGCGACGGGAGCGTGCGCAAATGGGTCGGCATGCACATCGACGTCGACGAGCGCCGCCGCACGCAGGCCGCGCTGGCGGAGAGCGAGCGGCGCTACCGCATGCTGTTCGAGGCCATGGACGAAGGTTTTCTCCTCGCGACCGTCCGCTTCGACGACACGGGCCGGCCCGCCGGCCTCGATTACGCGGAAGCGAATCCGGCCGCCGTGCGCATGGCCAACATCGCCTACGTGGGGCCGGGCCAGCTGCGCATGCGCCCCGAGCACGAGCCGTGCTGGCTGGACGCCTGCGCCCAGGTCGTGCGCACCGGCGTCTCCAGCCGCTCGCAATGCTTCTCGCAGCCGCTGGCCAGCTGGTACGACTTCTTCGTGTACCCGGTCGGCGGGCGCCAGGTGCCGCGCGTGGCGATCCTGTTCCACGACATCACCGTGCGCAGGCGCGCAGAGGATGCGCTGCGCGAGAGCGAGGGGCGGTTCCGCGCGCTGGCCGACGCGTCGCCCGCGCTCGTGTACCAGTTCGACACGGACGGCAATGTCATCTACCTGAACCAGCGCTGCGTGACGGACGCCGTGATTGCGGAGGACGGCAAGACCGGCTGGAAGAGCATCACACGGCCGGCCGACATGGACGCGTACCTGCGCGACGTGTACGACGGGATCCGCACGCGCGGTGCCTACACCCAGCGTGTCCAGACGGTCGTGAAGGACGGCAGCCGGCACTGGTTCGAATCCCATGCGTCGCCCTGGCATTCGGGCGAGGGCGAACACCGTGGCTATGTCGGCATCTCGCTCGACATCACGGGGGCCGTGCAGGCCGAGGAGGCCCTAAAGGAGGCCGATCGTCGCAAGGACGAGTTCCTTGCGACGCTGGCCCACGAACTGCGCAATCCCCTGGCCCCGATCAGCAACGCGGTGCAGCTGATGAGCCGTCCCGACGGCCGGCGCCAGGCCGACCGCGTGGTCGAGATGGTGGGGCGGCAGGTGAAGCAGATGGCGCGCCTCGTCGACGACCTGCTGGAGGTGTCGCGCATTACGCGCGGCAAGATCGAGCTGAAGCTGGAGCGGGTGCCGTTCGCCGAGATCGTCCACGGCGCCGTCGAGACGAGCCAGCCGATGATCGACCGGGCCGGCCACCAGCTCGCCGTCGCGCTGCCGGAGCAGCCGCTCGTCCTCGAGGCCGACCGCGTGCGCCTGACGCAGGTGTTTGCGAACCTGCTCAACAACGCCGCCAAGTACACGGACACGGGCGGGCGCATCTGGCTCGACGCGCGGCGCGAGGACGGCCAGGTCGTCGCCACCGTGCGCGACACGGGCATCGGCATTCCGGCTGATGCGCTGCCCTGCGTGTTCGACATGTTCGCCCAGGCCCACCGGTCCGCGGGGAAAGGGCAGGGCGGCCTCGGCATCGGCCTGACGATGGTGCGCAGCCTCGTCGAGATGCACCACGGCACCGTCGAGGCGCGCAGCGCGGGGCCGGGCCAGGGCAGCGAATTCATCGTGCGGCTGCCGCTCGCGCCCGAGCGCGACGTCGACGACGACGCGCCACCCTTGGGCCAGGCGCGTCCCGCCGCACCATTCCACGGCCAGCGCATCCTCGTCGTGGACGACAACCGCGATGCCGCCGATACGCTCGGGTTACTGCTCGAAGCGGACGGCGCCGAGGTCCGCGTCGTGTACGACGGCCGCGCCGCGCTGGCGATGGCCGACTCGTTCCAGCCCACCAGTGTCCTGCTCGACCTGGGCATGCCCGGCATGGACGGTTACGAAGTCGCGCGCCGCCTGCGCCAGGACGAACGCTTCGCCGGCGTGCGCATCGCGGCGCTGACTGGCTGGGGGCAGGACGCCGACCGGCGCCAGACCCGCACCCGGGGGTTTTCCCACCATCTGACGAAACCCGTCAGTCTCGAGGAGTTGCACCAGATTCTTGTCTGAAACTCATCATACGACGTTGTTGAAACAATAAGTTACAAAATTGTGACATATGTGAACTGCATTTGGTTCCGCTATGTGCGTTAGCGAACGTCAATGTGCCTGCCGCCTAAGTAGACTGAAATCAACGTCAACCGATGTTGGGAGGCAGCGATGGCGTGGATTTCACAATTCGTCAGATACCTGGGTGTCTTCAACGACCCCCAGTTACACCCCGAAACGATTTCGGACCTCCCACCGTTTGCACTGCGCCAGACGCTCGAAGCGCTGCTGCGGACCGGCTGGATGAAGACGTTCGAATACGATGCCGAAGATGCGTGGGTCGATTACGTCCGCGTGGACTTGCGCCGGGGCCGGTCGAAGCTGAGGCTGGAGTGGGACCAGGACAGCGGCGGCACCGTCGAGGCGCCGCGGGCCGTGCTCGATGAACTGCGCGTGCTCGATCCGTGGATGCAGATGCGGCCCGCGCATTGACGGTCAGAAGCGCTCGTCAGCGCATAAATACCGCCACTGCCCGGGCGGCAGTTCGCCGAGCTTCACGCGCCCGATACGCACGCGCTTGAGGCCGATGACTTTCAGGCCGACCATGTCGCACATGCGGCGGATCTGGCGCTTGCGGCCTTCCCTCAGGGTGAAGCTGAGCTGGTCGTCGTTCTGCCAGCGCACCTTCGCGGGCAGCAGCGGTTTGCCGTCCATCCACAGGCCATGGTTCAGCTTCTTGAGGTCGGCGTCCGGCAGGCGTCCCGGCTTCGTGTACTGCACGCGCACGAGGTATTCCTTTTCGATGGACGTGTCTTCGCCGATCAATTGCTTGGCGATACGGCCGTCCTGCGTGAGCACGAGCAGGCCGACGGAATCGATGTCCAGTCGTCCGGCCGGCACGAGGGACTTCAGCTGCGTCGGGTGGAATTGCTCGGGCGACGGATCGTCCGCCCAGCGGTTTTCCGGCTTCACGAGCACGACGGCGGGCTTGTAGCCGTCTTCGGCCTGGCCGCTGACGTAGCCGACCGGCTTGTTCAGCAGCACGGTGACGCGCTTCGCCTGCTGGGCGGCGGCCTGGCGCTCGACGGTGATCTTCTGGTGCGGCAGCACTTTGCTGCCGAGCTCGGAGACCACCTGGCCGTCGACTCTCACCCATCCTTTTGCGATCCACTCGTCGGCCTCGCGGCGGGAGGAGAGGCCAAGTTCGGACATGCGTTTGGAGAGGCGTACGGGTTCGGTCATGGTTACGAATAAATACGAAAACGAAAACACCGTCGTTCCCGCGGAGGCGGGAACCCATGCTGAAGCGTCGAAGTCACTCCGGTGACAGACTGCAGTCGTTTCCGAATGACAGAATTCTGTGGCTCAGCATGGATTCCCGCTTTCGCGGGAATGACGCTTTAACTTAGATTTTTACGGCATCCAGCAACTCGGTCTCCAGCTGCACCTGCACCCGCTGGTTATTGAGCGCCTGGCCATCGATGAGGAACACGTCCTCGACCCGTTCGCCCAGGGTCATGATCTTGGCCGTATGCAGATTGATGCGATAACGCGCCAGCACGCTCGCGATCGAGTACAGCAGCCCGTTGCGGTCGTTGGCGCCGATGGACAGCACCCAGAACTGGCCGCGCTCGTCCGGGCGCATGTCCACGGTCGGCGTGATGGGGAAGTTGCGCGACATGCGCGACAGCCGGCCACGCAGCGGCGGGCACAACGGTTCCTGGCGCACGAGCACCTCGCACAGTTCGTGCTCGATCAGGTTGATGATGTCGCGGTAGCTGTTGGCGAAATTCTCGTCCGTGATGAGGAACGTGTCGAGCGCGTAGCCATCCTTCGTCGTGTGGATCTTGGCGTCGAGGATGGAGAAATTCTTGCGGTCGAAATAGCTGCAGATGCGCGCGAACAGGTCGGGCTGGTCCTTCACGTACACCGTCACCTGCAGGCCTTCGCCGATCGGCGCCAGGCGCGATTTCACGACGGGCTTGTCGCGGCCCAGCCTATCGACCAGGCAGCGCGTCTGCCACGCGATGTCGGACGCGTCGTGGCGCAGGAAGTAGGCCATGTCGAGCTGCTTCCACAGCGCCTCGTGCGCATCGGACGGCAGGCCGAACAGGCGCAGCGTGGCCAGCGCTTCCTGCTGGCGCGCGCGCAGTTCGCGGTCGGCGGAGGGCGGCTCGCCGCCCAGCACGCGCAGCGTCATCTTGTACAGGTCTTCCAGCAGCTTCGCCTTCCACGCATTCCACACTTTCGGGCTCGTGCCGCGGATGTCGGCCACCGTCAGCAGGTACAGCGCGGTCAGGTGGCGCTCGTCGCGCACGAGGCGGGCGAAGGACTGGATCACGTCCGGGTCGGACAAGTCCTGCTTTTGCGCGACGACGGACATCGTCAGGTGGTGCTCGACGAGGAACACGACCAGTTCCGTGTCTTCCTCGGACAGCGCGTGGTCGCGGCAGAATTCGCGCGCATCGACCTTGCCCAGTTCCGAGTGGTCGCCGCCGCGGCCCTTGGCGATGTCGTGGAAGAGGGCGGCCACGTACAGCAGCCAGCGGTCGCGGAAATTGGCGATCAGCTGGCTGCAGAACGGGTATTCGTGCGCGTGCTCCGTCATCGTGAAGCGGCGCATGTTCCGCACGACCATCATGATGTGCTGGTCGACCGTGTACACGTGGAACAGGTCGTGCTGCATCTGGCCGATGATGCGCCGGAAGTTCGGCAGGTAGCGGCCCAGGATGCCCATGTCGTTCATGCGGCGCAGCGCGTGCACGAGGCCCACGGGCGCCTGCAGCACGCGCAGGAACAGGGCGCGGTGCTGCGGCTTCGCGCGGAACGCGTCGTCGATGAGGGTGCGGGCGTGCCACAGGGCGCGCATCGTGCGTGCGGTCATGCCCTTGATGTCGGGGCGCTCCGTCATCAGCACGAAGATTTCCAGCACGGCGGAAGGCGTGGATTCGAAGGTGTCGTCCGCGGCGATGTCGATGAAGCCGCCCACTTCGTTGAAGCGCGGGTTGATCGGCACCGGCTGCGACGGCGTGGGGAACAGGTAGGCTTCGATGTTCTGCAGCAGGATCGTGTTCAGCTGGGTCACGGTCTTCGCGGCCCAGTAATATCTCTGCATCAGGAATTCGCTGGCGCGGCGTGCATCGAGGCCTTCGCCGGTCGACGTGAGGCCGAACGTTTCCGCGATGGCCGTCTGCACGTCGAACACGAGGCGGTCTTCCCGCCGGTTCGTCTGCAGGTGCAGGCGGATGCGGATGTCCTTGAAGGCACGCTCCTTTTCCATCAGCTGGCGCGCTTCCTCGCGCGTGATCAGGCCGCGGATCGCGAGCTGGCTCCAGGAATTCGCGAGGCCGGCCGCCTTGGCCACCCACAGGATCACCTGCAGGTCGCGCAGCGCGCCCGGACTTTCCTTGACGTTCGGCTCCAGCGAGAACGGCGTGAATTCGTATTTCGCGTGACGCAGGCGCATCTCGGCCGTCTTGGCCTGGAAGAAGGCCTGCGGGTCCATCGCCTCGTCGTAGCGGCGCAGCAACTCGTTGAGCACGGTTTCATTGCCCGTCACGAGGCGGGCTTCCAGCAGGCTCGTCTGCACGGTGATGTCGGCGGCCGACTCCGTCATGCACTCGTCCACGGTGCGGATGCTGTGGCCGATTTCCAGGCCCAGGTCCCACAGCAGCTGCACGAAGTTTTCCAGCTTCGCCTGTGCGATCGCGTCGGGCGGGTTGCCCAGCAGGATCAGCAGGTCGACGTCGGAATTCGGGAACAGCTCGCCGCGGCCGTAGCCGCCCACGCCCACGAGCGCCGCGTCCGCCGGGAGACCGGCCGCGTGCCACGCATCCGCCAGCACGCCGTCGACGCTGTGGCGCAGGCCGCGCAACAGTTTTTCCGGCTTGCCGTTCTCGCGGAACTCGGCGATGACGAGCTGGCGCTCGGCTTTCAGGCGCTGTTTCAATTGCAGCGGCTGCAGGGGTTGTGTCGGGGCGATGGTGGCAGTGGACATGGGAGCGGGTCAGGCGGCGACGGTGTCTTTCGGCTGGACGATGGCGGGAGGCGGCGGGGTGCCGGCCGACGTCGTCAGCACTTCATAGCCCGTCTCCGTCACCAGGATCATGTGTTCCCACTGGGCCGACAGGCTGCGGTCCTTCGTCTTGATCGTCCAGCCGTCCGGCATTTCGCGGATCTCGCGGCGGCCCGCGTTGATCATCGGCTCGATCGTGAAGATCATGCCGGCTTTCAGTTCCTCGCCCGTGCCCGGCCGGCCGTAGTGCAGCACCTGCGGTTCTTCGTGGAACACCTTGCCGATGCCGTGGCCGCAGAATTCGCGCACGACGGAATAGCCCGCGTTTTCCGCATGCTGCTGGATCACGTGGCCGATGTCGCCCAGGTGCGCGCCCGGTTTCACCTTGCTGATGCCCAGCCACATGCATTCGTAGGTGATGTCCGTCAGGCGGCGTGCCAGCTTCGACGGTTCGCCGATGAAGAACATGCGGCTGTTGTCGCCGTGATAACCGTCCTTCGTGATGACGGTGACGTCGATGTTCACTACGTCGCCATTCTTGAGGACCTTGTCGCCCGGAATCCCGTGGCAGATCACGTCGTTGACGGAGGTGCAGACGGCTTTCGGGAACGGCGGGTAGCCCGGCGGCGCATAGTTCAGCGGGGCGGGGACGGTGCCTTGCACGTTGACCATGTATTCATGGCACAGGCGGTCCAGTTCGCCGGTGGTCACACCCGGTTTGACGAAGGGCGTGATGTAGTCGAGCACCTCGGCGCCGAGGCGGCCGGCGATGCGCATGCCCTCGATGTCTTCCGGGGTCTTGATGGAAATTGCCATATTAATCCGTTCTGCGATAAGTTCTGTACCGGTCATTATATGTGATTCATAACGCCGCCGGGCCGGCGGCCGCCGCCGCTTTTTGAGCGCCGGATGCGTGCGCAAGCTTGAAATTCGTGTCAAATCCCGCTAGAATCTCGGGTTGCTCGTGTCCGTATCGAGCAATTTGTGAATGTAAATCGCGAATGCGGCCGACAAGGGTGCCCGAAAACGGGTGTACCGGCCGTCATTCAAGACCCAACCCTGGAGAATACAATGTCTGTCACTATGCGCGAAATGCTGGAAGCCGGTGTTCACTTCGGCCACCAGACCCGTTTCTGGAACCCGAAAATGGCCCCGTTCATCTTCGGTCATCGCAACAAGATCCACATCATCAACCTGGAAAAAACCATGGCGATGTACCAGGATGCGATGAAGACCATCAAGCAGATCGCCGCCAACCGCGGCACGATCCTGCTGGTGGGCACGAAGCGCCAGGCCCGCGACATCATCGCCGCCGAAGCACAGCGCGCCGGTGTGCCGTACGTCGACCAGCGCTGGCTGGGCGGCATGCTGACCAACTTCAAGACCATCAAGACCTCGATCAAGCGCCTGAAGGACATGGAAGCTGCCATCGAGTCGGGTGAAGTCGAGAAGATGAGCAAGAAAGAAGCGCTGATGTTCTCGCGCGAACTGGAAAAGCTGCAGAAGTCGATCGGCGGCATCAAGGACCTGCAGGGCGTGCCGGACGCGATCTTCGTCGTGGACGTCGGCTACCACAAGGGCGCCGTCACCGAAGCCGGCAAGCTGGGCATCCCGGTCATCGGCGTGGTCGATACCAACCACTCGCCGGAAGGCGTGTCGCACGTGATCCCGGGTAACGACGACTCGTCGAAGGCCATCACCCTGTACGCACGCGGCGTCGCCGATGCGATCCTGGAAGGCCGCGCCAACGCGACCAACGAAGTCGCCGAGATGGTCAAGTCGGCTGACGACTTCGTCGAAGTTTCCGAGCAAGCTTAATTGCCCGCGGGTCAAGGCCCGCTGAGCTGTAAAGGGGCGCCGAGCCTAAGATTCGAGCGCCCCTTTTTGTAAGCAATTCCTGAACAGATTAATAATATGCAAGACGTCGCAGACGACGGCTTGCTCCTACTTTTAGGAGAATGAACATGGCAGCGATTACTGCAGCGATGGTTGGCGAACTGCGCGCCAAGACCGACGCACCGATGATGGAATGCAAGAAGGCACTGAACGAAGCCGAAGGCGACATGGCGCGTGCCGAAGAGATCCTGCGCGTCAAGCTGGGCGGCAAGGCATCGAAAGCGGCAGCCCGCATCACGGCTGAAGGTGTCGTGACGGCTTATGTTGCCGGCAACGTCGGCGCGCTGGTCGAAATCAATAGCGAAACCGACTTCGTCGCCAAGAACGACGAGTTCATGGCCATGGCCAACCTGGCTGCCAAGCTGGTCGCCGAGAACAACCCGGCCGACGTCGCCGCCCTGGCCGCCCTGCCGGTCGACGGCAAGACCTTCGACGACGTGCGTACGGCACTGATCGGCAAAATCGGCGAGAATATGACCGTTCGCCGCTTCCAGCGCTTCGAAACCACCGGCAAGCTGGCATCTTACCTGCACGGCAACCGCATCGGCGTGATCGTCGACTACGACGGCGCCGACGAGCAGGTCGGCAAGGACGTCGCGATGCACATCGCCGCGATGAAGCCGGTCTCCCTGTCGGCAGAGCAAGTGCCGGCCGAGCTGATCGAGAAAGAGCGTTCGGTTGCTCAGCTGAAAGCCAAGGAAGACGCCGACAAGGCCGTCGCCGAAGGCAAGCAGCCGCAATCGGCCGAGATCGTCGCCAAGCGTATCGACGGTTCGGTGCAGAAGTACCTGAAAGAAGTGTCGCTGTTCAACCAGGCTTTCGTGAAGAACGACAAGCAAAGCGTCGAGCAGATGCTGAAGGCCGCCAACACCACCGTGAAAGCATTCACGATGTACGTGGTCGGCGAAGGCATCGAGAAGAAAGTCGACGACTTCGCAGCGGAAGTGGCAGCCCAGATGGCTGCTGCCAAGCAGTAATAAAAGAGAACGGGCCGCAAGGCCCGTTTTTACAACCGGGTGGCGATCCCGTCCGGTGCAGTACAGAACTCGAAACATCAATGACCACAGGAGCCCCATTCATGACAAAACCAGCCTACCAACGAGTCCTCCTCAAACTGTCTGGCGAAGCGCTGATGGGCGACGATCCGTTCGGCATCAACCGCGCCACCATCGAGCGCATGGTCGCCGACGTCGCGGAGGTGTCGAAGCTGGGTGTGGAACTGGCAGTGGTGATTGGCGGCGGCAATATCTTCCGCGGCGTCGCGCCGGGTGCGCAGGGCATGGACCGCGCGACGGCCGACTATATGGGGATGCTGGCCACCGTGATGAATGCGCTCGCGCTGGCCGACGCCATGCGCCAGCAGGGCATCACCGCCCGCGTGATGTCGGCGATCGGCATCGAGCAGGTGGTCGAGCCGTACGTGCGCCCGAAGGCGCTGCAATACCTGGAAGAGGGCAAGGTCGTCGTGTTCGCAGCCGGTACCGGCAACCCCTTCTTCACCACCGACACCGCCGCCGCACTGCGCGGTTCGGAAATCTCGGCTGAAATTGTATTGAAGGCAACCAAGGTCGATGGCGTATATACTGCCGATCCGAAGAAGGATCCGCACGCGACCCGCTACGAACAGATCTCGTTCGACGAAGCGATCGCGAAGCACCTGCAGGTGATGGACGCCACCGCGTTCGCCCTGTGCCGCGACCAGAAGCTGCCGATCAAGGTGTTCTCGATCGTCAAGCCGGGTGCGCTCAAGCGCGTGATCATGGGCGAGGACGAGGGTACACTCGTACACGTTTAATCAATAGTTAGAAATACAGGAGAGCAGCATGTCCGTAGCTGACGTTAAAAAAAGTGCCCAGGACAAGATGGCGAAATCCATCGAGACCCTGAGAGGCAACCTGGCCAAGGTTCGCACCGGCCGCGCCCACACCGGCATCCTGGACCACGTGATGGTCGACTACTACGGTTCGCCGACCGCGCTGCCGATGGTCGCCAACCTGACGCTGATCGACGCCCGCACCATCGGGGTCCAGCCGTATGAGAAGAAGATGCTGAACGTCATCGAAAAGGCGATCCGCGAATCCGACCTGGGCCTGAACCCGTCGACGTTCGGCGAGCTCGTCCGCGTGCCGACCCCGGCGCTGACCGAAGAGCGCCGCAAGGAAATGGTCAAGCTGTGCAAGTCGGAAGCGGAAGACGCGAAGATCGCCGTCCGCAACGTGCGCCGCGACGCCAACGAACAGCTGAAGAAGCTGGTCAAGGACAAGGCGATCTCGGAAGACGACGAGCGCCGCGCCCAGGACGATGTCCAGAAGATGACCGACAAGGCCGTCGTCGACATCGACAAGCTGGTTGCCGAGAAAGAAAAAGAAGTGATGACGGTGTGATCCGTATTGCGGCATGATATGCCGCATATCGTCGTGGACGTCGGACCGGCAGGCCAGGCTTGACCGGTCCGTTCCGCCTTTTGTTGTAGCCGCCATTTGGCCAGATTTATGATTTTCAAAAGTTCGACCACCGCAGTCCCCGAAGCGCCGACGGTGCCGCGCCATATCGCCATCATCATGGACGGCAACGGCCGCTGGGCGACCAAACGCCTGCTGCCCCGCGTGGCCGGCCACGTCAAGGGCGTGGACGCCGTGCGCAAGATCGTCGAAGCCTGCGTGGATCGTGGCGTGGAATACCTGACGCTGTTCGCGTTTTCGTCGGAAAACTGGCGCCGTCCGGCCGACGAAGTCTCCTACCTGATGGGCCTGTTCGTCACCGCGCTCGAACGCGAAGTGTCGAAAATGCATGCGAATAACATCCGCCTGAAGGTCGTGGGCGACCTGTCGCGCTTCGATGCGAAGCTGCAGGACATGATCGCCAATGCCGAGCGCCGCACCGCCAACAACGCCCGCCTGACCGTCACCGTGTGCGCCAACTACGGCGGCCGCTGGGACATCATGCAGGCGACGGGCAAGATGGTCGCGGCCAACCCGGGCGTGACCGAGTACACCGAAGAGATGCTGGCCGAGCACCTGGCGATGGCCTATGCGCCGGAGCCGGACCTGTTCATCCGCACCGGCGGCGAAGAGCGCATCTCGAACTTCCTCCTGTGGCAGCTCGCGTATTCGGAGCTGTACTTCACCGACACCTTCTGGCCGGACTTTTCGCCCGACTCGCTCGACACGGCGATCGCGTCCTACCAGAGCCGGGAACGCCGCTTCGGCCGCACCGGCGAACAGGTCGCCAACAAGGCTAAATAAGGCTACACAGCTGATGCTCAGAACCCGCGTCATTACCGCCGTCGTGCTGCTGGCAATTTTGCTGCCAGTCCTTTACTTCAACAACTACACGGCGTTCGCGGTCGTGGCGACGGTGTTCTTCGGCGCCGCCATCTGGGAATGCTTCCGGCTGTTCAATCCGGAGACGCACAACGCCCACGTGATCGCGCTCGTGTGGTCCGCCGTGTTCGCGATGTCCGTGTTCACGGGGCACACGAACCTGTCGTTCTGGGCGGCGCTGAGCGTCGCGTTGTGGATCGCCCGGTTCGCGCCGTCGCTGAAGATCGGCCTGCCGCCGCTGGGCACGCCCGCGAACACGGTGCTGTCGCTCGTCTACGCGTTCGCCGTGGTCGGCTGTTTCGCGGCCATCGTCGACCTGTATTCGCACTCGCCGCTGTTCCTGCTGTCCGTGCTCGCGATCGTGTGGGTGGCCGACATCGGCGCCTACTTTTCCGGGAAGGCGTTCGGCAAGCACAAGCTGGCGCCATCGATTTCGCCCGGTAAATCGTGGGAAGGCGCGATCGGCGGCGGCATCGCCGTGCTCGTGCTGGGCGGCCTGTCGGTCCAGTTCGGCGGCGACGCCTTCGCGCACACCTTCGCCGTGCGCGTCCAGCACACGTACGGCTGGCCCGTGCTTGCCGTCGTGCTCGTCCTGATGACGGCCGCCAGCATCGTCGGCGACCTGTTCGAATCCCAGCTCAAGCGGCGCGCCGGCATGAAGGACAGCAGCAACCTGCTGCCCGGCCATGGCGGCGTGCTGGACCGCATCGACGCACTGATCCCCGTGCTGCCGCTCGCCGCGCTGATCGGCTCGCGGCTGTAAGACACAGGCCGTTCCAACGCGGGCGGCGCGCCGTCTTGACGCGCGCCGTGCCAGAATGACTCAGCGCTGGTCATCCTTTCTGCCTGCACATGTTGGAACGACCTTGACAATGGAACGCAACATGCAAAGCATCACTATCCTTGGCGCCACCGGTTCGATCGGCGTCTCGACCCTCGACGTGCTGGCACGTCATCCCGACAAATACCGTGTGTACGCGCTGTCCGCGCACGAGCGCGTGGATGCGCTCGCCGCGCAATGCCGCGTGTTCCGTCCGCAGCGCGCCGTCGTCGGCACGCTTGACGCGGCCACGCGCCTGCGCGACCTGCTGGCCGGCCTCCCGATCGACGTCGCTTACGGCGAAGCGGCGCTGTGCGAGATCGCAGCCAGCCCCGACACGGACACGGTGATGGCCGCCATCGTCGGCGCCGCCGGCCTCGCGCCCACGCTCGCGGCCGCGCGCGCGGGCAAGAAGATCCTGCTGGCGAACAAGGAAGCGCTCGTGATGTCCGGCCAGCTGTTCATGGACGCCGTCAAGGAGCACAAGGCGACACTCCTGCCGATCGACTCCGAGCACAACGCCATCTTCCAGTCGCTGCCGGGCACGTATGCACGTTCGCCGGACGTGGCCGGCGTCGCCAGGATCCTGTTGACGGCGTCCGGCGGCCCGTTCCTGCAGCGTGCCGTCGAGACGCTGGAACATGTCACGCCAGAAGAAGCCTGCAAGCATCCGAACTGGTCGATGGGCCGCAAGATCTCCGTCGACTCCGCCACGATGATGAACAAGGGCCTCGAAGTGATCGAGGCGCACTGGCTGTTCGGCGCGCCGGCCGACAGGATCGACGTGGTGATCCACCCGCAAAGCGTGATCCACTCGATGGTGTCGTACGTGGACGGCTCCGTGCTGGCCCAGCTCGGCAACCCGGACATGCGCACGCCGATCGCCCACGCGCTCGCGTACCCGGAACGCATCGCGTCGGGCGTCGACCAGCTCGATCTGACGACGTTCGCCGCGCTGCAATTCCACAAGCCGGATTTCGACCGCTTCCCGTGCCTGGCGCTCGCCTTCGACGCCTTGCGCGCGGGCGGCACCGCGCCCGCATTGCTGAACGCGGCGAACGAAATCGCGGTCCAAGCCTTCCTGGAGCGCCGCATCGGCTTCCGCGACATCGACCGCGTCGTACGCCGCGTGATGGACGAGAACCCGCATGGCGAGGCGACCAGCATCGAGGCCGTGATGGCCCAGGACGCGCGTGCCCGCGACGCGGCCGGACGCATCGTGCATGCGCTGCGCACTTGAACAACGCGGGCCCTGACGGGAGAGTGTCATGAACCTGATCCACACCCTGCTGGCATTCCTGCTGGCGCTGGGACCGCTGATCGTCTTTCACGAACTGGGCCACTACGTCGTCGCGCGCCTGTGCGGCGTCAAGGTGCTGCGCTTCTCGATCGGCATGGGGCGCATCGTGTGGTCGCGCCGCTTCGGTCCGGACCAGACGGAATGGGCGATCTCGGCGCTGCCCATCGGCGGCTACGTGAAGATGCTCGACGCGCGCGATCCCTCGACCGCGCCGACCAACGACGCGGACCTGCCGCGCGAATTCACGCGCCAGAACGTGTGGAAGCGCATCGCCATCGTGGCGGCGGGCCCGATCGCCAACTTCATCCTCGCCATCGTCGTGATGGCGGCGCTGTTCATGCACGGGAAAGAGGAGCCGGGCACGCGCCTGCGCGCGATGCCGGAGGCGTCGGCCGTGTACAAGGCGGGCGTGCGCGGCGGCGACGTCGTCACGGCCGTCAACGGCAGGCCCGTGCAGTCGTGGACGGAGCTGCGCTGGGAGATCGTGCGCGCCGCCATCGACAAGCATGCGGTTGAACTGACCTTGCGCGGGCCTGGCCCGAACTCGGCGCCGTACCGCGCCGTGCTGCCCGCGGACCGCATGGCCAGCCTGGACGTCGACAGCGACGTGCTGGGCGTCCTCGGCATGCAGCTGTGGCGCCCGCGGCCCAGCGTCGACAAGGTGCTGCCGGACGGCGCCGCCGCGCGCGCGGGCCTGCGCCAGGGCGACCTCGTGACCTCGATCGACGGCAAGAACATCGCCGACGGCATCGACTTCATCGAAGCCGTGCGCGGCGCCGCCGGCAAGACCCTGCTGGTCGGCGTACAGCGCGGCGCGGAAGGAAGCACTGCGTCGCTCGTGCTGCCCCTCACGCCGGACCGCGATCCGCAGTCGGGCAAGGGCCTGGTGAAGCTGATGATCGCGCAGGCGCCGGAGATGGTGACCGTGAAGGCGGGGCCGCTGGAGGCGTTCGCGAAGGGTGCGCAGCGCACGTGGGAGACGAGCGCGATGACCGTCAAGATGATCGCGAAGATGATCGTGGGCGAGGTCTCGCTGAAAAATGTAACCGGCCCGATCACGATCGCGGACGTGGCCGGACAGACCGCCCGCTCTGGCCTGGAGCCGTTCCTGGAGTTCATCGCCTTCATCTCCATCAGCCTGGGTGTAATGAATCTGTTACCAATTCCCGTTCTGGACGGTGGCCATTTGCTGTATTATTCGCTGGAAGTTTTGACCGGGCGCCCCTTGCCCGCGCGGATCGGCGAGATCGCGCAGCGTGCCGGGGTCGGCCTGCTGTTCATGCTGATGGCGCTTGCCGTCTTCAACGACCTGGTGCGACTGCTCTGAACACACGGCACTCCGATATGCACGCTGCGCCTGCGGCGTGCACCGGAGTGTCCGGCTTAAGCAGATGTTCGGCTCGAGCAGACCATGCACCGGCGAAGAACAAGTAACGTTGTCCAATGACTGACCCATTGATCTAACCGATGAATTTACAACCCGAACGTTTTGCCCAGCCGCGTTTTGCCTTGCCCTCCCGTCGCAGCATGATCGGCGCAGCCGTGCTGGCCCTCTGTGCCGGTCACGCCGCCGCCGTCGCTCCCTTCGTCGTGAAGGACATCCGGGTCGAAGGCATCCAGCGGACCGAGGCAGGCACGGTGTTCAGCTACCTGCCGGTGCGCGTGGGCGAGACCTTCGACGACGAAAAAGGCACGGCGGCGATCAAGGCGCTGTATGCCACCGGCTTCTTCAAGGACATCCGCCTGGAAGAAGAAAACGGCGTGCTCGTGGTCCTGGTCGAGGAACGTCCGGCCATCGCCGCCGTCGACTTCACCGGCACCAAGGAATTCGAAAAGGACATGCTCGTCAAGGCGCTGAAGGACATCGGCGTCGGCGAGACCAAGATCTTCGACAAGGCCTCCGTCGACCGCGCCGAGCAGGAGCTCAAGCGCCAGTACCTGTCGCACGGCCTGTACGGCGTCAAGATCACCACGACCGTCACCCCGATCGAGCGTAACCGCGTGAACGTCATGTTCAACGTGGACGAGGGCGACGTCGCCAAGATCAAGCAGATCAACATCGTCGGCAACAAGGCGTTCTCCGACAAGGAACTGCGCCAGCTGCTGCAGCTGAACACCTCCGGCTGGTTCACGTGGTATTCCAAGGCCGACCAGTACTCGAAGCAGAAGCTGACGGGCGACCTGGAGACCATCAAGTCGTGGTACCTGAATCACGGCTACCTGGAAGTGAACGTGGAGTCCACGCAGGTCTCGATCACCCCGGACAAGAAGGACATCTACCTCACCATCAACATCACGGAAGGCGAGAAGTACACCGTCTCCGGCGTCAAGATGGATGGCGAACTGTTCGGCCGCGGGGAAGAACTCAAGAACCTGATCCTGCTGAAGCCGGGCCAGACGTATTCCGGCGACCTGCAGGAAGCATCGAACAAGCGCATCGCCGACCGTCTCGCGAGCTTCGGCTACGCGTTCGCGAACGTCACCGCGAACCCGGAAATCAACCGCGAGAAGCGCGAAGTCGCCTTCACGTTCTTCGTCGATCCGGGCAAGCGCGCGTACGTGCGCCACATGACCATCTCGGGCAACACGATCACCCGCGACGAAGTGATCCGCCGCGAATTCCGCCAATTCGAGAGCTCGTGGTACGACCCGAACCGGGTGAAGCTGTCGCGCGACCGCGTCGACCGCATGGGTTATTTCAAGGACGTGACGGTCGAGACGCCGGAAGCCCAGGGCACCAACGACGCCGTGGACGTGAACATCGCCGTCGTCGAAAAGCCGACCGGTAACTTCATGGTCGGCGGCGCGTTCTCGCAGGCGGAGAAATTCACCTTCACCGCGTCCGTCACGCAGGCCAACTTCGCCGGCAGCGGCAACACGGTCGGCATCGAACTGAACACCAGCCGATACAACCGCACGATCTCGTTCGCGCAGACGAACCCGTACTTCACCGACGACGGCATCTCGCGCGCGTTCCAGCTGTACCTGCGCACGTCGCGTCCGCCGGCGCTGAACATCGGTTCGTACACCGTGCGCCAGCAGGGCGGCAACCTCACGTTCGGCGTGCCGTTCTCGGAAATCGACACCGTCTACTTCGGCGCCGGCCTGGAAAAGACCCGCCTCGAGACGGACGAGAGCTCGCCGACGCTGTACCAGCAGTTCGTGATGCAGAACTCGAAGGACCCGATCGCGAAGGCGACGGGCGTGGGCGAGGCGACGACGAATGCGATCCCGCTGACCGTGGCCTGGGGCCGCGATTCGCGCGACTCCGCCATCACGCCGACGCGCGGCCGCTACCAGCGCGCCAACCTGGAAGTCGACCTCCTCGGCGACTCCAAGTACTACCGCGTGGTGTACGAGCACCAGTGGTACCGCCCGATCACGCGCTGGATGACCCTCGCGCTGAAGGGTGAGCTGGACTACGGCGCGGGCCTCGGCGGCCACGCGTACCCGGTCTTCAAGAACTTCTACGGCGGCGGCATCGGTTCGGTGCGCGGCTACGAGAGCTCGTCGCTCGGTATCGTCGACCCACGCACGTACGACGCCCTGGGCGGCGCCAAGCGCGTGATCGGCAACGCCGAGCTGCAGTTCCCGTTCCCGGGCAGCGGCCAGGATCGCTCGCTGCGCTGGTTCACCTTTGCCGACGGCGGCCAGATCTACCAGGAGCACGAACCGATCCGCACGTCGCAGCTGCGCTACTCGGCGGGTATCGGCCTGTCGTGGATTTCCCCGGTGGGCCCGCTCAAGTTGAGTTATGCTAAGCCCTTGAACGCGAAGGAGGGCGACCGCCTTGAGCGCTTCCAGTTCCAGATGGGTACCGGTTTCTGACCGGGCCTGTCGTCGAAACAAGGATTGCGAAGAATATGTTGAAAAAATCGTTAGCCGCGCTGCCGCGTAGCCTGGTGCTGGCGCTGCTGTGCGCCGGTGCGATGGCGCAGGCGTCCGCGCAGAGCGGGATGAGCCGCATCGGCTTCGTCTACACCGAGCGCCTGATGACCGAGTCCAAGCTGGCCAAGGCGGCGGACGCGAAGCTGCAGTCGGAATTCTCCAAGCGCCAGAAACAGCTCGACGACGCAGTGCAGAAGTACAAGGTGAGCCGCGAGAAATTCGACGACGAAGCGCCGAAACTCTCCGACGTCGATCGCACCAAGCGCACGCGCGAGCTGCTCGACATGGAGAAGGACGTGCAGCGCATGCAGCGCGAGTACAACGAAGACCTGTTCCAGCGCAAGAACGAGGAGCGCGCCGCCATCGCGCAGAAAGCCTATAAACTGATCGAACAGGTGGCCGAGCAGGAACACCTCGACGTCGTGCTGCAGGAAGCCATCTGGACCAGTCCGCGCATCGACATCACCGACCGGATCCTCAAACTGCTCGACAAGTAAGCATGTGAGCATGTGAGCCAACACGCTTCCCGGATGCCGGCCGGCTCGTTGAGCGGCCGGCAGTTTTCACTTCTTTTACGGAACGACCACGATGGGCACTCGACTGGGTGATTTGGTCGAACGCTTCGGTGGCCAGCTGGTAGGTGACCCGGACCTCGAGGTCCAGGGCATCGCACCGCTCGACGGCGCCGGCGCTTCGCACATCAGCTTTCTCAGCAACAGCAAACTGCGCGCCCTGGCCGCGCAAAGCGGCGCCGCGGCGCTGATCGTCTCGCCGCTGGACGACGCCACCGTCGCCACGACCTATGCCGGCGCGCGCATCGTCACCACCAACCCGTACGCCTATTTCGCCCGCGTCGCGCAGTACTTCGTGGCGCTCGAGGAAGTCGTGCCGCCGCCGGGCATCCACCCCAGCGCCGTCGTGCACGAGACGGCGCGCATCGCCCCGACCGCGCATATCGGCCCGAACGTGACGATCGAGGAGGGCGCCGCGATCGACGCCGGCGTGCGGATCGACGCCGGCTGCTTCGTCGGCCGGGAGGCGGAGATCGGGGCAGACACGCATTTGTTCGCGAACGTGACCTTCCACGCGCGCTGCAGGATCGGCAAGCGCGGCATCCTGCACTCGGGCGCCGTGATCGGCACCGACGGTTTCGGCTTCGCGCGCGAGAACGGCGTGTACATCAAGATCCCGCAGACGGGCCGCGTGCTGCTGGGCGACGACGTCGACGTCGGCGCCAACACGACCATCGACCGCGGCGCGCTGGACGACACGATCATCGAAGACGGCGTGAAGCTCGACAACCAGATCCAGATCGGCCATAACTGCCGCATCGGGGCGAATACGGCCATGGCCGGCTGCGTGGGGGTAGCCGGCAGCGCGAAGATCGGCAAGAATTGCACGTTCGGCGGCGCGGCGATGGTGCTGGGGCACCTGGAAATCGCGGACAACGTCCATATCTCCTCGGGCAGCATGGTGTCGCGCTCCGTGCTCGAGCCGGGGCAGTACACGGGCTTTTATCCGCTCGCCAAGAACGCCGAATGGGAAAAGAGCGCCGCCATCGTGCGCAACCTGTCCTCGCTGCGCGAGAAGATGCGCAGCCTGGAAAAACAGATCAAACAATTGACGGAACCATCAGAACAAAAATGACGACTGAAGCCACCACCGCGACCAACAAGACCCTGGGGATCAACGAGATCAAGGAATACCTGCCGCACCGCTACCCGATGCTGCTGGTGGACCGCGTGGTCGACTACGAGATCGGCAAGACCATCACCGCCATCAAGAACGTGACCGCCAACGAAGAATTCTTCAACGGCCACTTCCCGCACAAGCCCGTGATGCCGGGCGTGCTGATGATCGAGGCGCTGGCGCAGACCGCAGCGATCCTGTCGTTCATGACCATGAACGTCAAGCCGGACGAGAACTCCGTCGTGTACTTCGTCGGCATCGACAACGCGCGCTTCAAGCGTCCGGTCGAGCCGGGCGACCAGCTCAAGATGGACATCGAGATCCTGCGCACCTCGCGCGGCATCTGGAAGTACAAGGCTGTCGCCAGCGTCGACGGCAAGGTCGCCGTCGAAGCTGAGCTGATGTGCACCATCCGCGCGAACGAGAAGGCAGGACAGTGATGAGCAAGGTCCACCCGAGCGCGATCGTCGATCCGAAGGCGGAGCTGGATTCCACCGTCGAAGTCGGCCCGTATTCGATCATCGGGCCGGACGTGCGCATCGGCGCGGGCACCGTCGTGGGCCCGCACGTCGTCATCGAAGGCCACACGACGATCGGCCGCGACAACCGCATCTTCCAGTTCGCGTCGCTGGGCGCCGCCCCGCAAGACAAGAAGTGGGCCGGCGAACCGACCCGCCTGGAAATCGGCGACCGCAACACGATCCGCGAATTCTGCACGTTCAACCTCGGTACCGTGCAGGATGCCGGCGTGACGCGCCTCGGCGACGACAACTGGATGTCCGCGTACACGCACCTGGCGCACGACTGCCAGGTCGGCAGCAACACGATCTTCTCGAACAATGCGCAGCTCGCGGGCCACGTGCACGTGGGCGACTGGGCGATCCTGTCGGGCTACTGCGGCGTGCACCAGTTCTGCAAGATCGGCGCGCACGCGTTCATCGGCATGTACACGAGCCTCACGCAGGACGTGCCGCCGTTCGTCCTCGTCTCCGGCAACCCGGCCGAGGCGCACGGCGTGAACATCGAAGGGCTCAAGCGCCGCGGCTTCACGCGCGAGCAGATCAACGCGATCCGCACCGCGTACAAGACCATCTACCGTTCCGGCCTCACGCTGGAAGAAGCCAAGGCCAGGCTGGCGGAAGAGGAAGCCGCCGCCGGCGACGCCGCACAGCACATCCGCGCGCTGCGCGACTTCCTCGACAACGCGAGCCGTGGCATCGTCCGCTGAAGTCACGAAGCTCGCGCTGGTCGCCGGCGAAGTTTCCGGCGACCTGCTCGCGGCGCGCCTGATGGCGGGCCTCAAGCCGCATCTGCCGGACGTCAGCTTTTCCGGCATCGGCGGTCCGCGCATGCTGGAGCAGGGCCTCGCGTCGGACGTCCCGATGGACACGCTCACCGTGCGCGGCCTGCTGCCCGTGCTGCTGCGCTACCGCGAACTGAAGGGCATCCAGAACCGCCTGCGCGACCGCCTGCTGGCCGAGCGTCCGGCCGCGTTCATCGGCGCCGACTACCCCGGCTTCAATCTCGGCCTGGAAGAGCAGTTGCGCGCGGCCGGCATCCCGACCGTGCACTTCGTCGGCCCGCAGATCTGGGCGTGGCGCGGCGGGCGCATCAAGAAAATCCGGCGCGCCGTCTCGCACATGCTCGTGATCTTCCCGTTCGAGGAAGAGATCTATCAAAAGGCCGGCGTGCCCGTCACGTACATCGGCCATCCGCTGGCGGAGACGATCCCGCTGGTGCCCGACGTGCTTGCCGCGCGCCGCCAGCTCGGCCTGCCGGAGAACGCGCGCGTCGTGACCGTCATGCCGGGCAGCCGCATGTCGGAAATCAAGTACCTGACGGAGCCCTACGTCCGGACAGTCCAACTGCTGGCGGCGCGGGATCCGTCCGTGCGCTTCATCGCGCCGATGGCGGGCGAACGGCAAAAAGCGTATTTTATGGAGCTGGTGGCGAAGGCCGGTCTGCCGAATTTGCTCAATGAGGTGCCGCTGCAGCTCGTCGACGGCGAATCGCATGCGTGCATCGCGGCGGCCGACGCCGTGCTGGCCGCCTCGGGCACCGCGACCTTGGAAGTGGCGCTGTACAAGAAGCCGATGGTGATCGCCTACAAGGTCTTGCAGGCCGAGTGGCTGCTCATCCGGAACATGGGTTATCTGCCGTGGATCGGGCTGCCGAACATCCTGGCGCGCGACTTCGTCGTGCCGGAATTCCTGCAGCACGCGGCCACGCCGGAAGCGCTGGCGGAGGCCGTCTGGTTCCAGCTGACGGACGAGAACAACCGGGTGAGGCTGCAGCAACGCTTCACCGAAATGCATCACAGCCTGCTGCGCGACAGCGCGCGCGAAAGCGCCCGCGCCGTGCTCGAGGTGATAGGCAAAGCATGAGAAAGAAGACCTTCGATTTCTACCCAGGCCTGGCGAAGAAGAACCGGCCGTTCACGCTGGACGACATCGTCTGCGGCGTGGACGAGGCCGGACGCGGCCCGCTGGCCGGCCCCGTGTTCGCGGCCGCCGTGATCCTCGATCCGGCCCGTCCGATCGAAGGCTTGCGCGACTCGAAAAAACTGACGGAAGCACGGCGCGACGAGCTGGCGCCGCTGATCAGGGAGCACGCGCTGGCGTGGGCCATCGCCGAGTGCTCGCACGCGGAAATCGACACGCTGAACATCCTGCAGGCGACGATGCTGGCGATGCGCCGCGCCGTCGAACAGCTGGCGACCGTGCCGACCGTCGCCCTCATCGACGGCAACCGCTGCCCGCAATTCGCGCCGCACATCCGCGCGCACGCGGTGGTGGAGGGCGACGACAAGGTGCATGCGATTTCCGCCGCGTCGATCCTCGCGAAGACGGCGCGCGATGCGGCGCTCGTCGCGCTGCATGACACGTATCCGCAGTATGCGTTCGACCAGCACAAGGGCTACTCGACGGCGCTGCACCTCGCGCGCCTGCGCGAGCATGGTCCGAGTCCGGTGCACCGGCGCACCTTCGCGCCCGTGCGTGCGTTGCTCGAACCCGACCTGTTCGGGGAGCTCTCCGCATGGAGAGCAACATGAAGAGCGTGACCTCCCGCGACAACCCGTTTTATAAAGAGCTGAAACACCTCGCGGGCAGCAGCCAGGCCCTGCGCAAGGCCGGCCGTTCGCTGCTGGACGGCGTGCACCTGTGCCAGGCCTACCTCGACCTCGTCGGGCAGCCCGTGCACTGCATCGTGTCCGAGGGCGCGCTGGCGAATCCCGAAGTGGCCGCCATCGTCGACCGCGTGACGGCGCCGGCCACGTCGCTGCCGGACGCGCTGTTCGGCGCGCTGTCGCAGGTCGAACACGGCATCCATCTGCTGTTCCTCGTCGAGACGCCGCGGCCGGTTCGTCCGGACGCCCTGGTGCAATCGGCCGTGCTGCTGGACGGCGTGCAGGACCCGGGCAATGCCGGCTCCATCCTCAGGAGTGCCGGCGCGGCGGGCATCAGGCAGGTGTATTGCAGCCCCGGCACCGCGTCGTGCTGGTCGCCGAAGGTGCTGCGCGCCGCGATGGGCGCCCATTTCGTGCTGGAGATCTTCGAGAACGTCGACCTGGCGGACCTGATCCGGAAGGCAGGGGTGCCGGTGCTGGCGACGAGCGGCTATGCCAGCGAGCGGATCTACGACGTCGACCTGTCCCGCCCCGCCGCCTGGCTGCTGGGCCATGAAGGGCAGGGCGTGTCGGATGCGCTGCTGGACCTGGCCACGCACCGCGTCGTCATCCCGCATGCGGGCGCCGTGGAATCGCTGAACGTCGCCGCGTGCGCGGCCGTGTGTTTCTTCGAGCAGCTGCGCCAGCAAACGACGAAACTCCAGCGGGCATAGACGCGACAAGCCCGTTCGGTTACGCTTCGTGCAGGTCAAGACGGAGTCATGATGGACATGGGGCAAACGCAGTTGCACTCTTTGCACTTCCTGGTCGCGGAAGCGGACCCGGTGCAGCGCCGCGCGCTGATCGAGGCGCTCGGCCAGGTGGGCGCCACGCGCGTCACCGACGTGCCGGACGGCCCGATGGCGCTGCGCACCCTGCAGGCGGGTTTTACCCCGAAGATCGACGTCGCCGTCATCGACCTCGACCTGGGCGGCATGGACGGCCTGGAACTGCTGCGCGCGATCGCCGCGCTGAAGTCGGAGGTGCGGCTGATCGTCGTCGGCGCCCAGCCGGCAAGCGTGCTGTTCTCCGTCGAGAGCCTCGCGCAGGCGCATGGCGTCGACCTGCTGGGCACCGCCGCCAAGCCCGTCACAAGCACGAAACTCAAGGCCTTGCTGGACAATTACCAGGCGCCGCGGCGCGCGCCGGCGGCAGCGCCCGGCCCCAGCTTCACGTTCGCGGAAGTGGGCATGGGCCTGCAGAAGCGCCAGTTCGAGCCGTTCTTCCAGCCGAAGATCGAACTGGCGACGGGCCAGGTGAAAGGCCTGGAGACGTTCGCCCGCTGGCGCCATCCCGAGCACGGCGTGCTGGGGCCGTCGTCCTTCATCAGCGCGCTGGACGCGAACAACCGCGTCGACTTCCTCGACTGGACGATGCTGGAAATGTCGGTGGAACGGTGCCGCCGCTACCATGACCAGGGCATCCCGATCTCGATTTCCCTGAACCTGGCGCCGGAGACGCTGGCGCATCCGCATTTCGTCCGCCAGGTGACGTCGACGATGCAGCGCCACGGCGTGCTGCCGGACTACCTGACGTTCGAGATGACGGAAACCGCTATCCTCAGCTTCGACGCCGACTTCATCGAACGCCTCGTGCGCCTGCGCATGATGGGCTTCGGCCTCGCGGTCGACGACTACGGCACGGGGCGCTCGAACCTGCAGATCCTGGCGCGCATCCCGTTCTCGGAACTCAAGATCGACCGTTCGTTCGTGGACGGCGCGTCGAAGAAGCGCCAGCTGGGCACCGTGCTGAAATCGTGCCTCGGGCTGGCGCACAGCCTCGATCGCATGTCCGTCGCCGTCGGCGTGGAGACGCGGCAGGACTGGGATTTCCTGCAGGGGCTCGGGTGCACGTATGCGCAGGGCTACCACATCGCCAATCCGATGCCGGCCGACGAATTTCCCGGCTGGCTGGAAGACTGGCGCCATTTCTTCTAGAAGAGGGGTCAGAGCCCGGTGTTGCTGGTTGGGCTCTGACCCCGGTGTTCGGACGCGCCGCGGGTTTGAACCGGGGTCAGAGCCCCAAAAGAAACACCGGGCTCTGACCCCTGCGCTGACCCCTGCGCTGACCCCTGCGCTGACCCCTGCGCTGACCCCTGCGCTGACCCCTGCGTTACTAGTATTCGCGGCGGTCCGGCTTGATCTCCTGGAGGATGGTCGTCGCGATCTCTTCGATCGACTTGGTGGTCGACGACAGCCACCGGATCCCCTCGCGCCGCATCAGCTGCTCGGCCTCGTTCACCTCGTAGCGGCAATTCTCCAGCGACGCATACTTGCTGCCCGCGCGCCGCTCGTTGCGGATCTCGGACAGGCGTTCCGGCGTGATCGTCAGGCCGAAGATCTTGTGCTTGAACTGCGGCAGCGCCGACGGCAGCTTGTTGCGTTCGAAATCGTCCGGGATCAGCGGGTAGTTCGCCGCCTTGATTCCGTACTGCATCGCCAAGTACAGGCTGGTCGGCGTCTTGCCCGAGCGCGACACGCCCACGAGGATCACGTCCGCGTCCGCCAGGTTCTTGTGCGACTGGCCGTCGTCGTGCGCCAGCGAGAAGTTGATGGCCTCGATGCGGTTCTTGTATTCCTCCGTGTCGACAACGTTGTGGATGCGGCCGATCGTGTGCGTCGACTTCACCCGCAATTCCTGCTCGAGCGGGGCGACGAACGTCTGGAACAGGTCCATGTGCATGCCCTGGGCCGCGCGGATCACGGCCGACAGGTCGTGTTTCACGAGCGTGGAAAACACGATCGGGCGCTGGTTGTCGGCGATCGCCGCGTCGTTGATGCGACGGGCGGCCGCGTAGGCTTTGTCGATCGTGTCGATGAAGGGCAGGCGGATCTGCCGGAAGCGCATCTCGAACTGGCTCAGCACCGCGTGGCCGAAGGTTTCCGCCGTGATGCCCGTGCCGTCGGAAACGAAGAAAACGGTGCGCGCGGCGCCCGGACTGCCTGGGGTGTTAGCGAAAGACATGATGTTTTTTAGACAGATAATGACAAAGTTGCAGCTGGTTGGGCTGTGAAACCCGGGCGCGCGCGGTAAAATGCTCGGGAACGGGTTGTTGGATTGTGCTTTACGACGCCAAGAATAACAAGAAATCCCCCGGAAACTCGACCAGCCTGCCGCGCGAAGCCCGCCTTGAGCAACGATTGCTCGGCGCGCCGCCGCTGCCTAGCCAGGCTCGTCCGTCATCCGGCCGTCGGCGCATCCGCCGTACAGATTTCCATCATCAAAAAGGTGTTTTACCATGACTAACCTGTCGAATGCAGTATTGAAGGCGCCCGATCCCACAGCGGCCGGCACGAGCGAAGCGGTCTACGTCGCCTCGTTCGAGACCCTGCGCATGACCGACGTCGAGTCGGTCGGCGGCAAGAACGCGTCGCTCGGCGAGATGATCAGCCAGCTGGCCGAGGCCGGCGTGCGCGTGCCGGGCGGCTTCGCCACCACGGCCCAGGCGTTCCGCGACTTCCTGAACCACAGTATCGATGGCGGCCCTTCCCTGGGCGACCGCATTGCCCAGCGCCTCGAAGGCCTGGACATCGACGATGTGCGCTCGCTGGCCACGGCCGGCGCCGAAATCCGCCAGTGGATCGTCGACACCCCGTTCCAGCCGCGCCTGCAGGCCGAAATCGAAGCCTTCTACGACCGCCTCGTCGCCGATTCGGACACCGAAGTGTCGTTCGCCGTGCGCTCGTCCGCCACCGCGGAAGACCTGCCGGACGCCTCGTTCGCGGGCCAGCAGGAAACGTTCCTGAACGTCGTCGGCATCGACAACGTGCTGGAAGCGATGAAGCACGTGTTCGCGTCGCTGTACAACGATCGCGCCATCTCGTACCGCGTCCATAAAGGCTTCACCCACGCCGAAGTCGCGCTGTCGGCCGGCGTGCAGCGCATGGTCCGTTCCGACACGGGCGCCGCGGGCGTCATGTTCACGATCGACACGGAATCCGGCTTCCAGGACGTCGTGTTCGTCACGTCGAGCTACGGCCTGGGCGAGACCGTCGTGCAGGGCGCCGTCAACCCGGACGAGTTCTACGTGCACAAGCCGATGCTGGAACAGGGCAAGAAGCCCGTCATCCGCAAGAACATCGGTTCCAAGCTGATCAAGATGGAGTTCACGAAGGAAGCCAAGGCCGGCCGCTCCGTGCAGACCGTCGACGTGCCCATCGAAATGCGCAACCGCTACTCGCTGCTAGATGAGGAAGTCGTCGAGCTGGCGAAATATGCCGTCATCATCGAGAAGCACTATCAGCGCCCGATGGACATCGAGTGGGGCAAGGATGGCCGCGACGGCAAGCTGTACATCCTGCAGGCCCGTCCGGAAACCGTGAAGTCGCAGCAGAAGGCGACGGATTCCCAGCAACGCTTCAAGCTGAAGGGCACGGGCACCGTGCTGACCTCGGGCCGCGCCATCGGCCAGAAGATCGGCGCCGGTCCGGTGCGCGTCATCAACGACCCGTCCGAGATGGAAAGAGTGCAGCCGGGGGACGTGCTGGTCGCCGACATGACGGACCCGAACTGGGAGCCCGTGATGAAGCGCGCCTCCGCCATCGTGACGAACCGCGGCGGCCGCACGTGCCACGCGGCGATCATCGCCCGTGAACTGGGCGTGCCGGCCGTCGTCGGCTGCGGCGACGCGACGGAAACGCTGAAGGACGGCACGTTCGTGACCGTGTCCTGCGCCGAAGGCGACGAGGGCCGGATCTACGACGGCCTGCTGGAAACGGAAGTGACGGAATCGGCGCGCGGCGACCTGCCGGCCATCCCGACCAAGATCATGATGAACGTCGGTAACCCGCAGCTCGCGTTCGACTTCCAGTCGATCCCGAACGGCGGCGTGGGCCTGGCCCGCCTGGAGTTCATCATCAACAACAACATCGGCGTCCATCCGAAGGCGATCCTCGAGTACCCGAACATCGACAACGACCTGAAAAAGGCCGTCGAGTCGGTGGCGCGCGGCCACGCGTCGCCGCGCGCGTTCTACGTCGACAAGCTGGCCGAAGGCGTCGCGACGATCGCCGCCGCGTTCTGGCCGAAGCCCGTCATCGTGCGCCTGTCCGACTTCAAGTCGAACGAGTACAAGAAGCTGATCGGCGGTTCGCGCTACGAGCCGGACGAGGAAAATCCGATGCTGGGCTTCCGCGGCGCCGCGCGCTACCTGGCCGAGGACTTCGCCGAGTCGTTCGAGATGGAATGCATGGCCATGAAGCGCGTGCGCGACGAGATGGGCCTCACCAACGTCGAGATCATGATCCCGTTCGTGCGTACCTTGGGCCAGGCCGAGAAGGTCATCGCGCTGCTGGCGAAATATGGCCTGAAGCGCGGCGAGAACGGCCTGCGCGTCATCATGATGTGCGAAGTGCCGTCGAACGCCATCCTGGCCGAGCAGTTCCTGGAGTACTTCGACGGCTTCTCGATCGGTTCGAACGACCTCACGCAGCTCACGCTGGGCCTGGACCGCGACTCCGGCATGGAACTGCTGGCCAAGGACTTCGACGAGCGCGACCCGGCCGTGAAAGCCATGCTGACCCTGGCGATCAAGGCCTGCCGCGCGAAGGGCAAGTACGTGGGCATCTGCGGCCAGGGGCCGTCGGACAACCTGGACTTCGCCGTGTGGCTGATGGAGCAGGGGATCGAGTCGATGTCGCTGAATCCGGACTCGGTGATCGATACGTGGCAGAAGCTGGCGTCGATGAAGTAAGCGTCGCCGGCTGCCTATGAAAAGCCGCTGCGAGGTGCTGGTCACCTTGCAGCGGCTTTTTTCATGCGTGGGCTTCCGATCCGTGCAATTGGTGGAACGCGCGTTCAAACTCATCCAGGTGGCGTGCAAGAGGCGGCGGCGAAACGGCGCGCAGGCGCCCCAGCAGCGCCTCGCCTTCGGCCACGCGCTCCGTTTCCAGGCAGGCGCGCAGCAGGTGGAACGCGGCCTGCGGACCGTGCCGGGTGGGGTCGTAGACGGGGCCGACGAGCGTGACGATCAGGCCCGTGTGGCCATACTGCCCCAGGTCGGCCGCCATCGTCATCAGGGCGCTGCCGTCCACGTCCTCCTCGGCCAGCACGGCCGTGTACTGCTCGCGCGCCGCCGGGAGGTCGCCGGCGGCGAGGTGCTGCCGGGCCAGCAGGAGCCGCGCGCGCCAGCTGCGGGGGAGGGCGCACGCCTCCTGCAGCGCCTGCAGGAAGCCCGCTTCGCCCGCGCGCGCGCGCTCGACGGCCAGCCAGCCGTTCAACCCGTGCTCGAAGTTCGGGTCGAGCCGGATGGCACGCCGCAACAGGTCGGACGCGCCGGCCGAGTCTTCCCGGTCGTGCTTCACCTTGGCCAGGTTGGTGAGCAGCGCGGCCGTCTCGCCGCAGGTCCGGATGCCGGCCTGCAGCACGGCCTCGGCCTCGTCATGCCTGCCGCTTTCCAGCAGCACGATGCCGTGCGCGACATGGCTGCGTTCCGGCAGGCCGTCGATCTCGACGAGGCGCGCGGCCGCCGTCAGCAACTCGGGCGCGAAGCCGTCGGACAGCGCGGTAAGGATGGTGCCGTACAACGCGTCCGCCGTGTCCCAATGCTGCTTGAGTTGCGGATGCAGCACCTTGTCGCGCCATTCCTCGCGCGACATGATCACCTGGCGGCCGTGTTCGTCACAGGCCGTGATGACATCGTCGATGGCGGGCGCCGGGGCGGCGGCGGTCGTGCGGGTGCGGAAGGCGGCGAGCAGGCGTCGGAACATGGCGGATCTCCAGAAGGCGATGCATCGCATTATTGGCGTTGATTTCCGCATGGCAATTGATTTTCCGCGGCAAGCGGGTCACGACGCGATATGCATCAACGCGGGCACGATGTTGAGCCTGAAGCAACAAGTTGTTGACTTGTTACGGAAAAACGTTACACTTTGGCAAATAGTTTTGTCGAGGATGTGAATGAAGCGCCTGGCCTGGTTGACAATCATGATGGGAGCACTGTGGGCAGGGGCGGGTCATGCCGCCGATGCCAGCCTGTGCAAGTCGATGTGCAGCGCCGAGAAGCGAGAATGCCGGGCGAATGCGGAGGAGCTGGCCCGGGAAGACGGCGGCTCGCTGCTCGACCTGCCCGAGAAAAACCCAATGGCGCGCGCGGCACAGGAGCAGGTGCCTTCGGAAGCGGCGCGGGCGCTCGGCAATGCGGGCACGCAATCGCGCCGGATCGGCAAGGCGGGCAATTGCGACGACGCCTACCTGCGCTGCACCCGTGCCTGCGCCGCGCCGGCCGACGCCGAACTCGTCAAGCCGAAGCAGGACCGTTGACTCCGCGCACAGACGCGCTAGACTGGCGATAACGATTTGATCACCGACACGATCATTGAACCCGATATCAATCACGCGACCCTCGTCACCCGTAGCGGGCGGCGGGGGTTTTTTATCTTTCGATCCGACCACGGAGGGAACCATGGCTGACTGGATGGGCTGGCTGGTAGCGGCCGGCGTGCTCGTGATCCTGGAGCTGTTCACCGGGACGTTTTACCTGCTGATGATCGCCATCGGTCTCGCGGTCGGCGGCGTCGTCGCGCTCGCCGGCGCCGGCGGTCCCGGGCAGGCGATCGCCGCCGCCGTGGTCGGCGTGCTCGCGACGGGGCTGCTGCACCGCTCGCGCTTCGGCCATCCGGCGCGGGCCGATGCGCAGCGCGACCGCAACGTCAACCTGGACATCGGCCAGCGCGTGACCGTGCCCGCCTGGGACAACGGCCGCGCGCGCGTCATGTACCGCGGCGCGCTGTGGGACGTGGAGCTCGGGCAGGGTGTCGCGCCGCATGCGGGCGAATTCCGCATCGTCGAGGTGCACGGCAGCCGGCTCGTGGTGGGCAATCCATGACCAAGACGCACGTCCTGACCCTGCTGGTGGCGTTGACCCTCGTGTTCGGCGTCGTCGACGCGCGCGAGATGGCGCTGGGCGTCCAGTCGAACGGCTGGGCCGTCCTGTCGACGGTGCTGTTCAGCTTCCTGAGTTTCTGCTGGTACCGGCTCGACAGCGACGCCCACCAATACCGCCGCACGGCCCTGCTGAACGTGGGCGTCGTGATGCTCGCGATCGTCGCCGTGCCTTATTACCTCGTGCGCAGCCGTCCGGCCGGGCAGAAGGGCCGCGCGCTGCTGCGCCTGGCCGGCTTCTGCCTCGTGCTCGTCGTCGCGGCGGGGCTCGGCAGCGTCGCCTACGAACTGCTCGCCTGACCCACCTTTTCAAGGAAGGAAACCCATGGAATTCACGTTCGGAACCGTCGCGCTGGTGATCTTCATCGTCGCCATCGTGTTCGTCATCAAGACCATCAACGTCGTCCCGCAGCAGCACGCATGGGTGGTGGAGCGGCTCGGCAAGTACCACGCTACCCTGGCGCCGGGCCTGAACATCGTCGTGCCCTTCGTCGACCGCATCGCCTATAAACACAGCCTGAAGGAGATCCCGCTCGACGTGCCGCCGCAGGTCTGCATCACGAAGGACAACACGCAGCTGCAAGTCGACGGCATCCTGTATTTCCAGGTGACGGACGCCATGCGCGCGTCGTACGGCGCGTCGAACTACATCCAGGCCATCACCCAGCTGGCGCAGACGACCTTGCGTTCCGTGATCGGCCGCATGGAACTGGACAAGACGTTCGAGGAGCGCGACCACATCAACACGACGATCGTCAACGCGATCGACGAATCGGCCGCCAACTGGGGCGTCAAGGTGCTGCGCTACGAGATCAAGGATCTCACGCCACCGGCCGAGATCCTGCACTCGATGCAGCGCCAGATCACGGCCGAGCGCGAGAAGCGCGCGTTGATCGCCGCGTCGGAGGGCCGGCGCCAGGAAGCCATCAACATCGCGAGCGGCGAGCGCGAAGCGGCCATCGCCCGCTCGGAAGGCGAGAAGCAGGCCGCCATCAACCGCGCGCAGGGCGAGGCCGCGGCCATCATCGCGCTGGCGGAGGCCAGCGCCAGCGCGCTGCGCCAGGTCGGCGAGGCGATCCGCTCGCCGGGCGGCATCGATGCCGTCAACCTGCGCGTGGCCGAAGAGTATGTGCACGCCTTCGGCAACCTGGCCAAGACGAACAACTCGATCATCGTTCCGGCCGACATGGGCGACATGAGCGGCCTGATCGCGTCGGCGCTGACGATCGTGAAGTCGCAGAAGGCGTGATGATGATCAACGGCAACTTCAGCCGCTTCCGCAAGCTGTCCGACGTCATCGAATCGCGCTGACGGATTCGCCGCGGCGCAAGGAGCCGCGATGAGTCACCGGCGTGCCGTGTTGTGGATCATGGTCCCGATGGCCGGCACGGGCCTGCTCGATGCCGGCCATGCCGACGCCGCCGCGCAGCTGCACCCCGTCGTCGGCGGCGCCGTCAGCTACCTGGGCTTTTTATGGTACCGCGGCGACAGCGATGCGCGCGGGTTCCGCGGGTCGCGCTGGCTCGGCGTGGCGGTCGTCGCCTTCACGGTCGCCACGGGGGTGGGCATGGCCATCCACGTCGGCCTGGCTTAGAGGTCGACCGTCGCCGACACGGTGAACGTGCGCGGCGCGCCGAGCACCAGATAGCCGTAGCCCGGATAACCGCCCGCCGACGCCCAGTAATGCCGCCCGAACGCATTGTCCACGCGCGCCCGCACGGTCACGTCGCGATCGAGCACGCGTGTCGCATACGTGGCGCCGAGGTCGAGGCGCGTCCACGACGGCAGCTTCTGCGTGTTGGCCGCATCCGCGTACTGGTGCGACGTGTAAACGGCGCGCGCGTTCAGCGACAGGCCGGCCACCTGCGGCACGTCCCAGTCGGCGCCGAGGTTCAGCTGCGTGCCGGGCACGCCGATCGCGTCCTTGCCCTCGTTGATTGCGCCCGCCGTGCGGCGCTGTTCGGCGTCCAGCAGCGTGAGGCCGCCGAGCACGCGCAGGCCGTGCATCGGCAGGCCGAACACGGACAGTTCCAGGCCCTGGTTGCGCTGTTCGCCGAATACACCGAACACGCCGTTCTCGATATAGCCCAGCGGCTGCGCCGTCGAGAACAGCGCGGCGCTCATCCCCAGCTTGCCGCTGTCGTACTTCACGCCCACTTCCTTCTGGCGCGACGTGTATGGCGCGAAGATCTGGCCCTGGTTGATGACGTTGACGCCCGCTGCGGTCGGGCCCTGCTGCAGCGCCTCGATGTAGTTCGCGTAGATCGACACGTTCTTCAAGGGCTTGTAGACGATGCCCGCGACCGGCGTGTTGGCGCTTTCGTCGTATGCGCTGTTCTGCGCGCCCGTGTTGTAGTCGTAGCCGTAGGCCTTGATGCGCTGGTGGCGCACGCCGGCCGTGACGCGCACGGTGTCGTCCAGGAAGGACAGCGTGTCCGCCACCGCATAGCTGGACAGGATGCTTTTGGCGGTCAGCAGCGGATTCGCGAGCGCGCCGCCGACGAAGGCATTGGCGGCCGGCGCCGCGACGTCGACAGGGTGGACCAGGTTCGAGCGCCAGCCGGCGAAGTCGCCGAACGCATACGCATTGTCCGACTTCGATTCGAACGCGGACGCGGTGGCGCTGACCGTGTGCTTGACGGCGCCGGTCGCGAAGTCGCCGCGCACGCCGATCTCGCCCGTGCGCACGTTGTCCTTGCGCTCGTTGTCGAAGCGCGTCATCACGGTGCCGCCGTCGTTGCCGGTCGTCGTCGGCGACGAGATCACGTTCGATTCGCGGCCTTCGCGCGCCCCCAGCGCCGCCCATGCGACGACATGCGGCGCCAGGTCGACTTCGCCGCGCAGCGTGCCGAACGTGTCGCGTTCGTTCGAGTGCGTCCACGGCTGGGCGAAGTTGCTGTCCGCATCCGGCGCGGCCGGGATCGCGAGGCCGGCACCCACGGTCACGCTGGGGCGGCCGTTGCGCAGTCGATGATCCTGGTAGCCGACGTCCGCCGACACGCGGTAGTTGTCGCCGCGGTAGTCCAGGCCGACGGAGAATACGGACAGTTCGCGCTGCTCGCGGTCGACGGCCGTGTCGCCGTCGCGGCGGACGGCGTTGACGCGGATGCCGGCGCGGTTGTTCGGGCCGAAGCGGCGCGCCACGTCGGCCGCGACGTAAGCCTGGCCGCCCGATTCGACGCCGACCGTCACTTCATTCAGCGGGGCGTTCGGCGCGCGCTTGGGCAGCAGGTTGATCATGCCGCCGATGCCGCCGCCGCCCGGCGCCGCGCCGTTGATGAAGCTGTTCGCGCCGCGCAGCACTTCCACGCGCTCCAGCAGTTCGCTGGCCACGAACTGGCGCGGCAATAAACCGTATAAACCGTTATACGCGAGGTCGTCCGAGTTCACCGCGAAGCCGCGGATCACGTACAGCTCCTGGTAGTTGCCGAAGCCGCGCGCCACGCGCACGGACGGGTCGTTCTGCACGACGTCCGCGACGCTGCGTGCCTGCTGGTCCTGGATCAGCGCGTGCGTGTAATTGGTGGCGTTGAACGGCGCGTCCATGATGTCCACGTTCCCCAGCAGGCCGAGACGCCCGCCGCGCGCCACCTGGCCGCCGGCATAGGCGGACGGCAGGCCCTGCGCCGACGCGTCGGCGGACGCGGTGACGACGACCGTGGCGATGTTGTCGTCAGCCGTCTGGGCCGAGGCGGAGGCGGCGAGGAGGAGGGCGCCGAGGGCGATCGGCGTGAGGAGGGTGCGGGGGAACGGTACGCGCTTCATGGCAATATTGTTTGATTAATGAGAATAATTCTCATTATACGGAGCGTTCTTGCATTCGTAAATGAGAACTATTATTATCTAGGCTCAGCCGCAACAATCCTTCCCATGTCTCCCGCATACCTCCGCCGCTGGTCCTGGATCCACACCTGGAGCAGCCTCGTTTGCACTGTCTTCATGCTGCTGCTGTGCCTGACGGGCCTGCCGCTGATCTATCGCCACGAGATCGGCCACCTGCTCGGCAACGACATCGAAGCGCCGCGGCTGGCGGCCCCGCAGGCGCCGGCGAGCCTCGACCGCGTGATCGCGGCCGGCCACGCGCGCTATCCGGACAAGGTCATGATGTACATGTCGCAGGAGCCGGACGAACCGTCGCTGTGGTTCCTGACGATGGGCGCCCACGCGAACGACCCGGACTTCAAGAGCATCGCCATCGACGCGCGCACCGCGCAATTCGCCGGCGAGCCGCCGATCGAGGGCGGCGGCGTGATGCAATTCCTCTTCCACCTGCACGTCGACCTGTTCGCGGGCCAGTGGGGTCATCCTATCCTGGGCAAGCTGTTCCTCGGTTTCATGGGTCTGCTGCTGCTGGTGGCCATCGTGTCCGGCGTCGTGCTGTACGCGCCGTTCATGCGCAAGCTGGAATTCGGGACCGTCCGCCAGGGCCGCACGGCGCGCCTGAAATGGCTCGACCTGCATAACCTGCTGGGCATCGTCACGCTCGCATGGGCGCTCGTTGTGGGCGCGACGGGTGTCGTGAACACGCTGGCCGACGTGTTGCTGAAGGTGTGGCAGGTCACGGAGATCGCCGAGATGACGAAGTCGTACGCGGGGCAGGCCGCGCCCGCGACGCTGGCGTCGATGGCGACCTCGGTGCGCCATGCGGAAGCGGTGGCGCCGGGCATGCGCGTCGGCTTCATCGCGTTCCCCGGCACGCCGTTCGCGACCCCGCACCACTACGGCGTGTACATGCATGGCGACGCGGCGCTGACGTCGCGCCTGTACCAGCCGGTGCTGGTCGACGCGCAGACGGCCGCCGTGACGGACCGCAGGGAGCTGCCGTGGTACCTCAAGACCTTGCTGCTGTCGCAGCCGCTGCACTTCGGCGACTACGGCGGCGCCGGCATGAAATTCGTGTGGGCCTTGCTGGACGTGGCGACGATCGTCGTGCTGGGCAGCGGCCTGTATCTGTGGCTGCGGCGCGGGCGCGCGGCGGCGCGGACCGCACGCGCGCAGGCGGACGTCGCGCCCGCGCTCGCACGTGAAGGAGAGGTGCGATGACGGCGTCGTTTCGCCGCCTGTGGGGCATGCCGCTGCTGCTGGGCGCGGCGACGGTGTTCGGCCTCGTCGCCGGGCTGCTGGAAGACGGCGTGTGGGACGTGATCGCCGCGGCCGCGCTGGCGCTGCCGGTGCTGGTCGGGGCCTGGTACGCGTTCCGCCCCGCGCGACCTGTCGATCCGGCGAGGTGACGGCCGCGCCGGCCCGTGCGACCATCGCCGTTCCGATTCGACGAGGAGGTGGCAGATGGCAGGTTCGATTCCACGGCTGGCGGCATGCATTGCGCTGATCACCGCAACGGCGGCGCATGCCGCCGAGTACGCGGCGCACACGCTGGCGCGGCCGGAAGGCGAGCGCCGCTACCTCGTGCTCGACCCGGGCGCGCCGGACGCGCCGGGCAAGCGTCCCGTCGTGATCCTGCTGCATGGCCACGGCGAAGCGGCGGCCGCGGTCCTCGGCCGCGCAAGCTTCGGCGGCTACACGCCGCGCGACTGGGCGAAGCTGGCCGAACGCGAGCACCTGCTCCTGATCGCACCGGAGGGCGTGAAAGGCAGCGACGGCAAGGTCGCATGGAACGACTGCCGCGGCGATGCCGCGACCAATGCCACGACCGACGACGTCGGCTTCATCGGCGCGCTGATCGACAAGGCCGTGACGGACTTCAAGGTCGATCCGCGCCGCGTCTACGTGTTCGGCTTTTCGAACGGCGGCGGCATGGCGTACCGGCTCGGCATCGAACTCGCGCCGCGCCTCGCGGCCATCGGCGTGCAGAGCGCCCTGATGCCGGCCAGGAGCCGCTGCGCGGCGCCGGCCCGGCCGGTCTCCGTGTTCATCCTGCACGGGACGGGCGATCCGATCGCGCCGTACGGCGGGGGCGAGGTCGGCAACTGGCTCACGCGCGGGCGCGGCTCGGGCCTCGGCGCGGAGGCGACGGTGGCGGCATGGCGGCAGGCGGACGGCCTGTCCGACGCGCCGGCCACCTTCCGCTTCCCGCATCTGCGCACCGACGACCCGACGACGGCCACGCGCATGGTGTGGGGCCCGGACCCTGCCGGCGTGCAGGTCGAGTTCCTGCGCGTCGACGGCGGCGGCCATATCAGCGCCTCGACGGAGGAGGAGCTGCCCTGGCTGTTGAAGAAAATCCTCGGCCCCATGAATCACGACGTCGACACCGCCGACGAGGCGTGGCGCTTCTTCCGCACGAAATCCAGGTGACGCGGCGCGCATGCATACGGGCGGCTTAATTCTCGGTTAAGGCAAGGCGCGTATAACATCGGCAGAGCGACAAGAACATTCCACGAGCGGGAGACCTGAATGAAGAACTGGGCGCGCAACAACAAGGGCTTTCTGGCGTTTCTCGTCCTGTTCGGCGTGTTCCGCACGGCGGTCGCGGACTGGAACCCGATCCCGTCCGCGTCGATGCATCCGAACCTGCTGGAAGGCGACGTGGTGCTCGTGAACCGCCTCGCGTTCGACCTCAAGGTGCCGCTGACGAACGTCGTGCTCGCGCACCTGGGCGAGCCGCAGCGCGGCGACATCGTCACGTTCCGCTCCCCGCGCGACAACACCCTCTTGATCAAGCGCGTCGTCGCGCTGCCGGGCGACGTCGTCGAGATGCGCAACGAACGTTTGTACATCAACGGGAAGGGTGCCGACTACCGCGTCGTCGAACACTCGCTCGACTCCGTCGGCGGCACCGCGATGCGCGCGCTGCAGCTGGCCGAGACGTGGGGCGGCAAGGCCGCGCGCGGACCGCGCCACATCCAGATCATGCCGGACGTGCTGGCGCCGCGCACCTTCGGTCCCGTCACGGTGCCGCGGGGCGAATATCTGATGCTGGGCGATAACCGCGACAACAGCGCCGACTCGCGCGTGATCGGCCTCGTGCCGCGCAAGCTGCTCGTGGGCCGCGCCGAACGCGTGCTCGTCTCGGCCGACTACCAGGGCAACTGGATGCCGCGCACCGAGCGTTTCGGCATGTCGCTGTACCATCCTGACTGATCGCGTGCGCGCAGGCGGCACTGGCTGCGCCTGCGTGCCCTCGGTGTTCCGGCGCGCCGCCTCGTGAACGGCGGCGCGCTGCACGGTTGATGTAAATCCCGCTACAATTTCGTCCTTCGGACGCTCGCATCCTGCAGAGCCGATGTTTTATTCAAGGCATGCATATGCAAAGACTCCTCACCGTCATCCTCGCCTGCCTCGGCATGGTCGGCGCCCTCGCCATCGACACCTATCTGCCGTCGATTCCCGCCATCGGCCGGGCATTCGACGTCGGCCCCGTGGCCGTGCAGCAGACGCTGTCGGTCTTTCTCTTCATGTTCGCGTTCATGATGCTGTTCTACGGGACGCTGTCCGATTCGTTCGGCCGCCGTCCCGTGATCATGGTCGCGCTGACGGTCTACACGCTGGCCTCCGCGGGCGCCGCGCTCGCGCCCACGTTCGGCTGGCTGCTGCTGTTCCGCGCGCTGCAGGGCATGTCGGCGGGCGCCGGCTCCGTCATCGGCCAGGCCATCGTGCAGGACCGCTTCACGGGCGCCGAGGCCCAGCGCATCATGTCGCACATCATGATGGTGTTCGGCCTCGCGCCCGCGATCGCGCCGGTGCTGGGCGGCTGGCTGCACGTGACATTCGGCTGGCGCGCGACCTTCGTGTTCCTCGCGCTGTTCGGCACCGTCATGCTGCTCGCGACCTGGAAGCTGCTGCCCGAGAGCCTGCCGCGCGAGAAGCGCCACGCGTTCCACGGCGTGGCCATCGCGCGCAACTACCTGAAGGTGCTGGGGCATCCGCAATTCGTGCTGCTGTCGCTGTCCGTGGGCCTCGCGTTCGGCGGGCTGTCGCTGTACATCGGCTCCGCCGCCAACTTCGTGATGGAGATCCTGCACCTGCCCGAGACGGCGTTCGCGTGGATGTTCATCCCGCTGATCAGCGGCATGGTGATCGGCTCCGCGTGGGGCGGCAAGCGCGCCGCGCGCATCCCGGCGCCGCGCATGCGCGCCATCGGCTTCGGCACGATGCTCCTCGCGTGCGTGCTGAACGTCGGCTACACGGCGGCCGCCGGCGGCACGGTGACGATCCCGTGGGCCGTGCTGCCGCTGATGGTCTACACGTTCGGTCTCGCCGTCGCGATGCCCGCGATCCAGGTGAGTGCGCTCGGACTGTTCCCCGACAACCGCGGCCTCGCGTCGTCGATGCTGGCGTTCATCCAGATGATGTCGTTCGCGCTCGTGTCCGGCCTCGTCGCGCCGCTGCTGTTCGACAGCGCCTTCAAGCTCGCGTGCGGCGTGGCGGTGGGGCTCGTGGCCAGCTTCTGCGCGTGCCGGCTGGGCAATGCGATGGCGCGGGAGCGCGTGGCGGCGGCCTGACGAACGTTACCAATTAGTAAGTGGCCAGGCGGGATCATCACGGCAATAATCCCTCATTCGACTTGGTGGAATGAGGGAACGATGCAGCGAACGATATTGGCGGGTCTGGTTGCGGCGACGCTGTTGAGCGCCTGCGGGGGCGGAGGAAGTAGCAGCGGCGCCGCGGCGCAGGCGGCGGCAACGGTCACTTACCGTTTCGTGCCGCCGAAAGCGGGCGCACATCTCGTCTATGCCGACCAGCTGGCCGACACCCTGGACAACACGTTGAACCGCACGGCGGACGACGACGTCACGGCGGTCGATGCCGATGGCACGTTCGCCGTGCACGAAGAAGATCCATCGCACAACCGCGTCGTGTCCGGCGCGGTCGACCAGACCCTGTACCCGACGGACTTCCAGTACGACGCGGCCGGGCAGGTGGCCGCGATGACGATCGATAACGGCCCGGCCGTCACGCACTGCACGTACCAGGGCAACCAGGGAGCACCGGCAACGCTGGCCGTCGGCGCCGGCTGGGCCACGCGATACACCGAGACCTGCAACGGCGGCACCGGTGTGACTTACACCCAGAGCGGCACGCTGTCCGGCATCGAGACGATCACGATCGCCGCGGGCACCTTCAGCGCCTACAAGTTCGTGTCGACGACGACCTGGACCGTCAACGGCATCACGCGGACGGAAAGCGCCACGCGTTGGCGCGATGCGTCCGGCGGCGACACGCGCACCCTCAAGATGGTGCGGGCAATCGCCTACAGCGGCGGTACGCCGGCCGCGGGCTCGCTGGTGACGGGATCGCGGGAATTGCAGAGTTATCGGTAAAGCCCTGCGCGGGCGCGGAACGGATCAGCATCGGTGCTGTCCAACGGTTGTCATGCACCGGCATGGTCGCCGAAAGGAGCATCCAATGCGTGTCTGCGCACGCCAGACGCTTGCGTCCAGGGTCTTTGGACTCGGCATCCCAACCGCGATCTGTTCGACCGCTGGAACGCATCGCTCAAGACGGGCGATCCGCACCAGGTCGTTGCCAATTACGCTGAACGTTCGATCCTGTTGCCGACCGTGTCGAACGGGCCGCGCCTGACGCCGGCCGACAAGGAAGACTACTTCAGGCACTTCCTGGAGAGCCGGCCGTCCGGCGTCATCGACCTGCGCTTCGTCGACATCGCCTGCGACACGGCGGTGGACGCCGGCCTGTACACGTTCACGTTCGGCGCGACGGGGCAGGTGGTTCATGCCCGCTACACGTTCACGTATCGGTGGGAAGGCGGGAAATGGCTGATCACGAGCCACCATTCGTCGGCCATGCCGGAGGCAACGCCGCACTGAAGAGCGCCTGGCAAACCCTCGTACCTGCTCCGATATCGACGACATGATGGCCTTTCAAGGCCGTGATCGCAGGCCAGGACACCGTCAGGAACGCGGATTACCGGCGCCTGTCTAATTCGGGTCAATCACTGGAGGACGTCATGATGCTCGAAAAACGGGGTGTGTTCGTCTTGTCGCTCGCAATGATGGGTGTTGCAAACGCACAGACAGAATCAGGTACGCAATCCGAGCCGGCTCAGTCCGAACCGGCCCAGTCTGGATCACCGGATTCCGATTCAGCCCAGTCTGGATCCAGCGACTCCGGATCGACCCAGTCCGGATCGAAAATCGACATTTTTCCAAAGGATGAAAGAACCTACTCTCAGCAGGAACAGGACCGGAACCAAAGAGAAGCGCAAAAAGGGTATGAGGCGCAGAAGCGTGAGGAGCAGAACGAAATCATGCGGGACAAGTCGCACGACCGCCGCTTGAAGACCGACGACGATACATCGATCGGGGTAGACGCGACGCCAGAGCCGAACGTCAATATCAGGCGGACCTACTAATGCACGCACGCGTGGGCCTGGCGCCGGCGCCACGCGGCGCCAGCCTCAGCGGCGATGCTGCTTCATCGCCTTCTCGACCTCGCGCTTGGCGTCGCGGTCTTTCTCCGTGTCGCGCTTGTCGTGCTGTTTCTTGCCCTTGGCGAGGCCGACTTCGCATTTCACACGGCCGCCCTTGAAGTGCAGGTTGAGCGGGACGAGGGTGTAGCCGGACCGCTCGACCTTGCCGACCAGCTTGTCGATCTCGGCCTTGTGCAGCAACAGCTTGCGCGTGCGCAGGGCTTCCGGATGGCTCCAGGCGGAGGCGGTCGTGAGGGCGCTGATGTGCGCGCCGAACAGGTACAGTTCGCCGTTGCGCACGACGACGTACGCTTCCTTGATCTGCACGCGGCCGTCGCGGATCGCCTTCACTTCCCACCCTTCCAGTACGAGGCCGGCCTCGTAGCGGTCCTCGATGAAGTAGTCGAAAAAGGCTTTTTTATTGTCAATAATACTCATGAAATCGCTAATTTCCGCGCGTCGGTTAAACTACCGTCGTCGCGCTTCTGAAATGTCGAGCGCGACGCAACGTAACCAACATCATAACAAACGGTTGACCAATGGCAGTAGTGCACAAATCAGTTTTCCTCGGGTACAGCGCGGAACAGATGTTCGATCTGGTCGCAAAAGTCGAGGACTATCCGAAATTCCTTCCCTGGTGTAGCGGCGTCAAAGTGCTCGAACACAGCGACGAGAAGCTGGTGGCCTGCCTGCAAATCAACTTCCACGGGGTCAAGCAGAGCTTCACCACATCGAATCACAACCAGCGTCCGGGCCAGATGAAGATGCATCTCGTCGACGGCCCTTTCAAGATGCTGGAGGCCACGTGGAGCTTCAAGCCCCTGCGCGCCGACGCCTGCAAGATCGACTTCGACATGCAGTACGAGTTCTCGAGCATTATCCTCGAACAGCTTGTCGGACCCGTGTTCGGCATGATCGCCAACACGATGGTCGATTCGTTCTGCAAGCGTGCCGAGGTGATCTATGGCTGAGCAGGCGGAATTGCAAGTCTACGTCATGTACGCGCTGCCGCAGAACGAGTTCATCCGGCCGCTGCGTGTCGCACCCGGCACGACGGTCGGGCAGGCGATCGAGCAGAGCGGCGTGCTGGCGGCGTTCCCGGATATCAATCTCGTGACTCAGCCGGTGGGCATCTACGGCAAGAAGAAGACGCTGGAGACCGCGCTGCGCGACCGTGACCGCGTGGAAATCTATCGCCCGCTCGTGGCCGACCCGAAGGATTCGCGGCGCAAGCGCGCGGCCAAGAAGCAGGCGGCTGCCTGACGCGTCAACGGCATCCGGCCAGCACGCGCCGGACCTGCACCAGCCGGCGCGCCTTTTCTTCGTCCGTCACGAAGACGCGCTCCCCCTTGTCGTCCATGTCCGCGATGCGCACGCCCGATGTCAGCACGACCTCGCTGCGGCGGGCCGCGGCGCATTGCGCGTCGTTGTCGGCCTTGCGCTGCGCGTCCTGCGTGGCCTTGCGCTCGTCCGCTTCGCGCTCGGCCGCACGCTTGCGGAAGTCGGCGTCGCGGTCGGCCAGGGTGGGGGCCGTGGGCCTGGTGGCCTCGGCTGGCGTGGCCTCGGTCGACGCCGCGCCGCGCGGCGTTTTCAGGATGCGCGACGGCGGCGTGCCGGGCGGCGGCGGGCGGTCCGAAAACACGCGGATGCCGTGGTCGTCGATCCAGGAGTACTGGGCGAGGGCGGGCGCGGACACGGCGACGGCCGCCAGCAGCAGGAGAGAGTAACGGTTCATGGTCCGATTTCGCCATGCCGGACGGCCACTGTCAATCGCCGGTTATGGGTGATTTCAGTCGTTTTTTGCCAAGCTTGCGACGTTTTCCTGGAGTTTCTGTATAATTCGCTTTTGCGCCTATAGGAAATAAACTATGCGTCTCCTCCAGAAAGCACTCACGTTCGATGACGTGCTGCTCGTCCCGGCCTACTCCAACGTCCTCCCGGCCAACACGTCACTGCGCACCAAGCTGACCCGGAATATCTCGCTGAACATTCCGCTGCTTTCCGCCGCCATGGACACCGTGACCGAAGCCCGCCTCGCGATCGCGATGGCCCAGGAAGGTGGTATCGGCATCATCCACAAGAACCTGCGACCGGCCGACCAGGCGCGCGAAGTGGCGCGTGTGAAGCGTTTCGAAGCCGGCGTGCTGCGCGACCCGATCACGATTCCGCCGACGATGAAGATCCGCGAAGTTCTGGCCCTGGCCCAGCAGCATGGCATCAGCGGGTTCCCGGTGGTGGAGGGCAAGCAGGTGGTCGGCATCATCACCAACCGTGACCTGCGTTTCGAAGAGGACCTGGACGCCGAGGCGCGCGCCAAGATGACCCCGCGCGACAAGCTCGTGTACGTCAAGGAAGACGCCGGCACGGACGAGGCCAAGCGCCTGATGAACAAGTTCCGCCTGGAACGCGTGCTGGTCGTCAACGACGAGTTCGAACTGCGCGGCCTCATCACCGTCAAGGACATCCTGAAGTCGCACGAACACCCGAACGCGTCGAAGGATGCGCAGGGCAAGCTGATCGTCGGCGCGGCCGTCGGCGTGGGCGACAAGGACAAGGAACGCGTGGACCTGCTGGTGAAAGCCGGCGTCGACGTGCTGGTGGTCGACACGGCGCACGGCCACTCGCAAGGCATCCTCGACCGCGTGAAATGGATCAAGACGACGTACCCGCACGTGGACGTCATCGGCGGCAACATCGCGACGGCCGCCGCCGCACGCGCGCTGGTGGAAGCGGGCGCCGATGCAGTGAAAGTCGGCATCGGCCCGGGCTCCATCTGCACGACGCGTATCGTGGCCGGCGTGGGCGTGCCGCAGATCACCGCGATCTCGAATGTGGCCGAAGCGCTGGCCGGCACGGGCGTGCCGTGCATCGCCGACGGCGGCATCCGCTACTCGGGCGACATCTCGAAGGCGCTGGCCGCCGGCGCGCACACCGTCATGATGGGTTCGATGTTCGCCGGCACGGAAGAAGCGCCGGGCGAAGTGATCCTGTACCAGGGCCGCAGCTACAAGGGCTACCGCGGCATGGGTTCGCTGGGCGCGATGGCCGAAGGTTCCGCCGACCGCTACTTCCAGGAAGCGTCGAGCAAGGCCGACAAGTTCGTGCCGGAAGGCATCGAAGGCCGCGTCGCCTACAAGGGCAGCGTGCTGGCGATCATCTACCAGCTGGTCGGCGGCGTGCGCCAGTCGATGGGCTACTGCGGTTGCGCGACGATCGAAGAACTGCGCGAGAAGGCGGAGTTCGTCGAGATCACGTCGGCCGGCATGCGTGAATCGCACGTGCACGACGTGCAGATCACCAAAGAAGCGCCGAACTACCGTACCGAATAAGTTCCTTCAACGCGGCCTGCGGGCCGCGTTTTTGCATACAACGTCAAATTACATGCACTCGAAAATCCTCATCCTCGACTTCGGTTCCCAGGTCACCCAACTGATCGCCCGCCGCGTGCGCGACGCCGGCGTGTTCTCCGAGGTCTATCCCTACGACATCGGCGACGATTTCGTCCGCAACTACGGCGCCTCGGGCGTGATCCTGTCCGGCAGCCACAACTCCACGCTGGAAGGCGATTCGCCGCGCGCCCCGCAGGCCGTGTTCGAACTGGGCGTGCCCGTGCTGGGCATCTGCTACGGCATGCAGACGATGGCCGCGCAACTGGGCGGCAAGGTCGAGAACGGCAAAGTCCGCGAATTCGGCTACGCCGAGGTGCGCGCCCGCGGCCATACGAAACTGCTGAACGGCATCAACGACTTCGTCACGGACGAAGGCCACGGCATGCTGAAGGTCTGGATGAGCCACGGCGACAAGGTCCTCGACATGCCGCAGGGCTTCAAGCTGATGGGTTCGACGCCGAGCTGCCCGATCGCCGCCATGGCCGACGAGGAGCGCGGCTTCTACGCGCTGCAATTCCACCCGGAGGTCACGCACACGACGCAGGGCGAAGCCATCATCGGCCGCTTCGTGCACGAGATCTGCGGCTGCAAGAGCGACTGGAACATGCCGGACTACATCAGCGAGGCCGTCGAGAAGATCCGCGCGCAAGTCGGCAGCGATGAAGTGATCCTGGGCCTGTCGGGCGGCGTCGACTCGAGCGTGGCCGCCGCGCTGATCCACCGCGCCATCGGCGACCAGCTGACCTGCGTCTTCGTCGACCACGGCCTGCTCCGCAAGGACGAGGGCAAGATGGTCATGGACATGTTCTCGAAGAACCTCGGCGTGAAGGTGCTGCGCATCGACGCATCCGACCAGTTCATGGGCCACCTGGCCGGCGTCAACGATCCGGAGCAGAAGCGCAAGATCATCGGCCGCGAATTCGTCGAAGTGTTCCAGGAACAGGCCAAGCAGCTGACGGCCGCGCGCTGGCTGGCGCAGGGCACGATCTACCCGGACGTGATCGAATCGGCCGGCAAGGGCAAGAAGGGCCAGACGATCAAGAGCCACCACAACGTGGGCGGCCTGCCGGAAACGCTGAACCTCAAGTTGCTGGAACCGCTGCGCGAACTGTTCAAGGATGAGGTGCGCAAGCTGGGCGTCGCCCTGGGCCTGCCGCACGACATGGTCTACCGTCACCCGTTCCCGGGCCCGGGCCTCGGTGTGCGTATTCTCGGCGAAGTGAAGCGCGAATTCGCCGACCTGCTGCGCGAAGCGGACGCGATCTTCATCGAAGAGCTGCGCAAGACCCCGTTCGAAGTGCCGCACGTGCCGGGCATCGACGCCGGCAAGGCGCCGACCAACTGGTACGAAGCGACGTCGCAGGCGTTCGCCGTGTTCCTGCCGGTGAAATCGGTGGGCGTGATGGGCGACGGCCGCACCTATGAATACGTCGTCGCGCTGCGTGCGGTGCAGACGCTGGACTTCATGACGGCACAGTGGGCGCATCTGCCGCATGAACTGCTCGGTAAAGTCTCCAATCGCATCATCAACGAGGTGCGGGGCATCAATCGCGTTGTGTACGATATTTCCGGGAAACCGCCGGCGACGATTGAGTGGGAATGATTTGATGTCTAGCAACTGCTGGCAGTGATAGACAGTAAACAAAACCTAAGCCCTTGATTTTTCGGGATTTTTTGTTATTTTATCTGGCACCTGTCTGGGAACGATTAGCATGGTTAAGCAATGTTTTTTCATGGCATTCTTAATGGTATGATCTCGCAACGATGCCATGATCGGCAGTCGATACCATGCGATGCGTACGGGTTCTGTCATGGTATCAGTTTTCTATAAAGGCTTTAAATTCAAGGCTTTATATGAAAATATGATGCGCTTTTCGATCATGGCATTTCTAGCCCTTGATGAACAGACGCCATGCTGACCGATACAAACTCCGCAATCTCAAACCACAGGACAAGCTTTACAAGGTGAACGACCGGGATGGCCTGTCTGCGGCGCGGCATGGCCACCAGCGCGCACCGCGCCGGCGCCTACTTCCGCGACATCAAGAAGCAAGGCGGCTGGCGCCATGACAGGACGACGCAAGGATATATCGAGGAGGCAAGCCGCTTTGAGGAGAATGCGGCCGGCAGTCTGCTGCGCACGCGGATCAAACCGGCCTAATTTATCTTAGCGCCCGATTTTTTCCGAATTCTGTGTGCTCCCCGAGCACAAGTGTGTGAAAGCCGGGATGCGCGATCTCAGAGTGAAGACCTGCGCCGGCCCGCTACCAGCGCCAGCAGGCCGATCCCCAGCATCAATTGGGTGCCGGGCTCGGGCACCGTCGCGGCGGCGGCGGCGGTGGTGAAGTCGTCCATCGCATACCAGCCGCTGTCGCTGGTAATGTTCAACAGCGCCACGTCGCTAAAGCCCGCGGACAGCCACGTGTAATCGTCGCCGATGGCGAAATTGCCGGTGCTGCCAATCAGGTGGTTGGCGGCGTCGTAGGCGCTGATATTGATCCAGCCAGCCTTCTCGCCAACGCCTGCCGGCGTGGCGAACCAGGCGCCGGCAAAGTTAAAGCCGGACGCGCTGCTGACGCTCATCAGGTTGTCGCCGAAGCCATTGACGGCGAAGTTCGAGCCGGAATGGGCGCCGTTGGCGTAGCCGTCGATGCTGGTGTCGCCGGCGAACCAGTCGGAGCTCCAGTTCAGGCCGGCGTACGGGTTCAGATCGCTCAAGCTGGCGAAGTCGCCGCCGGTGGCCACGTCCTCGAAACCGATCGGAGCGGCTTGGGCGGCGCCTGCCAGCACCAGGCTGGCGATGAATGTAAGAATTTTTTTCATGACAATACCTTTGGGATGATTATTTGCAGACGTCGCCGGTCACGACTGGCGTCGAGACGGGGTTCTCGGTCGACTCGTTGCCGAACACGAAGCCGACCGAGGCGGTCTGGCCCGGATAGATGTCGTGGTTCCAGTCGGTGGGAGTCGCGTTGAAGGTCGGCGTGGTGCCCGTGACGGTTCCGTTCCAGTAGTCGCCCACCGTAGACTTGTCGGCGTAGGTCCAGCTCACCGTCCAGCCGCGGATGACGTCCGTGCCCTTGTTGGTGATGTCCACTTCGGCGATGCCGCCGCCCCACCAATTGTTGGTCACGAGGTACTTGCATTCGGCCGGTTTGGGCGGCGCCACATACACTTGCGGCACCACCTCGACGTCGCCGGCCGGGTCGATCTTGCCGTAGGCGAGGCCGCGGCCATTGGTGCTCATGTAGACCGTGCCGTAGGTGTTCATATCGCCGGTGACCAAGCGGCCGGCGCCGCCATACTGGTGCGCATCGTCATTGACACGGACCCAGCTGACGCCCTTGTCGGTGGAACGCAGCAAGCCGCGCGCCGTCCCGACCGACCCCCACATATAGAGCGTCGGGTAGGAGGCATCCGGCGCCGCCTTGCCCAGGCCCACACCGCCGCAAGTAGCGACTCCCGCAAGCTGGGTGAAGGTGGCGCCCGAGTCGGTCGAGTGGTTCAGGCTCCTGCCCAGGCACACCCAGAGGTCGCCCTCGATGCCAGGGGTGGCGCGCAGGAAGGTCGAGCCGCCGCTGCCCAGCACGGCCTGGGCGCTGAACGAGACGCCGCCATCGGTGCTGACCATCACTTTGCCGGTGTCGCTGTCGTAGACATAGAATTTGGCCGGGTTGACGCCATCGGCGATCGGCCGCGCGTTGTTGACGGACAGGCCGGCTACTGCGGTCCAGCTGCCACCGGCATCGGTCGAGCGGTAGATGGTGGTCGAATTTTCCGGGCTATGCAGCAGCACGAAACCGTCGGCCGACAGGGCCACGTTGCCGCGCGAAGCCATCATCGACGGCGCCTTTTCCCAGCTGCCCCCCGTATTGGTCGAGGTGTACAGCTCGCTGCCCACCCGCGCCATCACGTTCGTGGCCAGTGGCGCTATCGCAAGACCGGTGGTCGAGCCCATCGACGGGGTGTGGCGCGGACCGTACTGGGATGGATCGTCCTGGATGAAACCGTCGTAGTCGCCAATGGCGGTTACCAGCGGTCCGCCCGGGATGCTTTCGGCGGCGTACACGCCGGTCTCTTCCATGCCGTGCACATCGAACTTCCAGACGCTATTGGGCGCGTCGATGTTGCTGCTCCTGTACACGCCGTTACCCGATATGACCCACGCGCTCTTCGTGTCGAACGGGTCGAACTCGATCGAGCCAGCCCAGTGGATCATCGATGAGTGGACCCAGTCGGCGCCATTGGCGTCGATCGTGATGCCGCCGCCGTCCATCAAGTCGGTCCAGCTGCGGCCTGCGTCGAGCGAAGTGTAGATGCGGTCGCCATACGTGTAGCTAGGCTGCGTGGACTGGGTCCAATAGGTGTTCGCGCTGGAGGCGATCAGGTGTTTCGGATTGGCCGGGTCGACGCTGATGCCGCCGAACGGATGGGTCCTGTTAGCCGGCGTGACATTGGTCCAGGCGCCGCCGATGGTGTTGTACTCCCAGATCGCGCCGGTGTTCATCGGCTCGCTTACGGACTGCGGGTGTGGCCCGGCGCCGTTAGCGTAGGTCAGGTACAGGCGGCCCTTGTTGGTGATGGCCGCGCGCTGGGGCATCAGGCCGCCCGGCGCGCCGGCGACCGGGGCGAAGGTGACGCCGCCGTCCTTGCTGAGATACAGGTTCGGTCCCACCGAGCCGTAACGCGACACGCCGACATAGATGCGCTTGGCCACGCCCTGGCTGACGCTTGCCGGGTCGAGCAGCACGAAGCTGATGCCGTTGCCGTTGTCCGTCTCGGTCACATTCAAGCCATCGACATGGGTCCAGGTGGTGCCCGAATCGACGCTCTTGAACAGGCCGTTGTGGCGGGTGCCGACGAACAGCACATTGCTCGAACCCGGGTCGACCTGCAGGCGCTCGCCGTTCGAGCGGCCCATGCCGTTGCCGTGGGTCTTGAACTGCGCCGTCACGTCGGTCACCGTGAAAGTCTTGCCGTAATCGGTCGAGCGCAGGATCGCCGTCTTGCCGCTGCTGGCGTAATCGGTGCCGGCCAGCATGTACACGATGGCCGCGTTGCGCGGGTCGATCGCCAGCGATTCCACGCCCATCAGGCCGTTGTCGCTTTCGGAGATCCAGTCCGTCAATGCCACCCAGCGGCCGTTCCGGCTGTCGTAGCGGTAGGCGCCGCCCACATCGGTGCGTGCGTACACCACACCGCGTTCGCTCTTGCTGGCCACGATGCCCGAGACGAAACCGCCTCCGCCCATCGCGACGTTGTCCCAGTGATAATTCTCAGCCGTGGCGCCGAACGACATCAGCAAGCCCGCCGCCAAGCAGACCGTCATTTTCTTCAATTGCATATACATCTCCCTTGTTGTTATTCTCAAACTCACAATCCGCCGCCATCGGCGGCGCACAAGTCCGAATCGATGATTGCGCGGGCACGGACCACCCCACCTCATCGAGGTGGTCCGAACATCGCGCCGAAGGTGGGGGCGGCCCGCTCCCTGGGCCGCCCCGCCGCTCCCTGGAACTGGTAGCGGAGCGAGGCGCGGTAGCCGCTCTGCTTGCGAGGCTTCTTTCGCGGGCAGAGCGGCGGCACATATATGAAATACAATTCAGTGCGCTTTTTTCGGTGCGTTTTCTCGACGACGGACGTCGACCGACAGCCCGAGCATACGTAGAGGCGCCAAGAGAATCTAACGATAGAGGCGAAACCTATATAAAACTGTAGAAATTGCGATTGGTACTGTCAGGAGTGCACGAGGGTCAGGGCGGCGAGTGCGCGGCTGGCTTCGCCGGGAAATCCAAGGCGGGCACTGATTGTTGCGCCGAAATCGATCGAAACAATTTCGGGGTGCAGCCATATTCTTCTTTGAACAGCTTATTGAAGCAGGAAGCATTGGCATAACCAACGGAATACGCAATCTCCAAGATCGCGGCGCCGCTATTTTCGGACAATAAGCGGGCCGCTTCCGTCAGCCGCAATTTATCCTGGATTCCTCTGTTGGCTGGGCGCCAGCGTGGCCGTGACGAAGGTCGGAGGCCTATCTGCGTCAAGAATTTTGTTGACGATGTGACGTACCAATGCCTGCCAGCGCTGGGCGGAGTATAGTGGACCCCGAATTTGAGACGGTGGTTTAAGCTGTCGTCCGCGAAAGGATGACAGCGAATGAGTGAAGGTAAA